>JAJDEH010000474.1 GCA_029259935.1 Planctomycetota bacterium | reverse complement strand
TGCTGTTGGACATCACCACCGCGAAGATCTCGTCCTCCATCGGCAGCTTCTTGGCATCGACTTGGCCGAGTTGAATCCGCTCGGTGAAACCCGCGACCTCGACATTGTATTTCGCCAGATCCAGCATGTGGGTCGCCAGATCGACGGCCATCACGCGACAATCTTCGTGCCTGCCGCACAACTCAATCGGTATCTGCGCGGTGCCTGTTCCTAGGTCGAGTACGTCGCCGTCGACATCTCCGGCCGCCAGCAAGTCCTCGACAAACACGCGATTGACCGCCGAATGATCCATCGCGTCGTAGTCGCGAGCCTCGTCATACGAGTCCATCACCTCGGGTTCCAACACTCGTTGAAGCGTCATTTCTTGGCCTCCTCGGTTTGAACCTCGGTGCGTTGCAGCCACCAGCCTAAGCCCAACATCATCAACGCCACGAGCAAGTAGCCGGTGGCAATACGGTAGGGGGCGTGAGCCAGATCTTGGCTCAGTTTATCCACGGCCAATAACTCGGGAAGCTGCCACGGCAAGAACATCCGGCCATTGAGCAGCGGCGAGTGCATGACGCCGAACAGCGTTAGCCCGGCCGTCACCGCCAAGAACGTCGCCGCCGTCCACATGCGACGATCGATGATCGCGGCCAGAATCGTGGCCCACAGCAAGCTCGTAATGATGAATCCATTCTGGAGTATCAGCACGGTATGGAGTTGCTCGATGAGTATCGGATTCTTAAGGTCTTCAATTCCAATATTGGTCGTCTTAAGAATGAGGTTGGCAAACAAATAGACGAGTGTCGCCAAGGCCGGAATGCAAGCAAAGGCGACCGCCGGGTAGTGTCTTTTCGGTGTCGCATAGAAACTCTGCGCGGTGATCTCCAAACCGATGAATACGAGAATCGGATAGACCGTCGCCTTGGGGATGAAGACGTACAAGTAATTAAAGTAGCCAAGAATTCCCGCGCCGCCCACGAACAGTGCCGTGGCCAAAGTATACGCCGCTCGGCCACCCATCGCCTTATAAGCCGGATGCCCGATATAGGGCGTCGTCTGAATGACGCCGCCACACAAGCTGGCGACCAGCGTGGCGAAGGCCTCGACGCCGATAACCTGGTTGGTGTTGTATTCGTCGCCTGCCGCCGCCGCGCTCTCCGTGCAGTCGATGCCGCCCACGACCGTGGCCAACGCGAAGGGAATCACGATGGGCAGATACTTCAGCGCATCGTCCATCGATTCAAGCCACGTAAACTGAAAAACACTGAACCAACCTGTCGGCAGCAGCGCCTCTTTGGCACCTTTTAACTGTCCCCAATCATGTTCGATAAGCCCCAGGCCGTTCATGATGTAATAGATGGTTCCGGCGACGAGGACCGCGCCCAGCGCTCCCGGTATCCGCCCGGGCAGCGGCACGCGAGCAATCAGCGTGGTCAGCACAATCGCCAGGGCAACGAGTGCCACAATGGGATAGTGAAAGATTTCCACCAGCGGAAGAAAGCAGATCAACACTAGCGCGATCGAAGCCAACGACCCGAGCAAGCCGGCTCGCGGAATGACACTGCGAATCCAATTCGAAGCTCCCGCGCAGGCCAACTTGAAGATCCCGCTCACAAAGATGCAGCAAATGCCGATGTGCCAGGTGTGCATGGCGGCTTGCAACATCCGCGGATCGTCCGCCGCGGCGTCGCTGGGAACTCCGAATTGCTCCTTGGCACTCAAGAATGCCGGCCCCAGCACAAAAAATATCATCCCGAATGTGCTCGGGGTATCGAGCCCCAACGGCATCGCGGTGATGTCATTTCTCCCGGTCCGGCGTGCCACTCGCAGGGCGATCCAAAAGAACAAAATGTCGCCAACCAGAACCCCTACCGCTGTCCCCGGAACCATGTACCCCATTGCAAAACTTGTAGGAAATCCAAAGACGGCTGCCAGCAAGCTAACTGTCAGCACCAACCCCGCCACATTGTCTAACATCAAGCCAAAAAAGGCGTTAACGTCGCCGGGCGCGGCCCATTGATAGGCTTTTCGAGACACTAGCAGGGATTCGGCACGGGGTTTGCCATTGAAGCGGTTCGCGTTTCAATCTCGGTTGGGGACCGCCGGATGCGGTCTCTCGAATGGTCGCCCAAAGCTGGGCCGGTGTCAACTAACCCAGAAGTGCCAGAGGGCGCAAATGCTCGCCATTTCTTCATCAGGCTGCTAGGATGGAGCCACAGCGAGGCCGACTCACTTTGTCGACCGAACTCTCTTCAACGGACTGCGTATATCATGAAATCATCTCTCGACAAATCCCAAACATCAAATAACGCCATTTCTCAGGACCTTCCCTTGACGGACGAGCAACTACTGCTGCGGTACCGTGAATCTGGGGATCGCGATTTGTTTGCTCAATTGGTGACCCGCTACGAGCGGGAACTGTTTAGCTATCTGCGCCGCTATTTGGGCGACGCCGAAATGGCCGAGGATGCCTTCCAAGCGGCTTTTCTTCAGATTCATCTCAAGTGCGAACAGTTTGAAGAAGGGCGTCGCTTCCGGCCTTGGCTGTATACGATTGCCACCAACCAGGCGATCGACGCCCGCCGCCGTAACAAGCGGCACGTCATGGTCAGCCTCGATCGGACCGGCAACACCGAGGAAGACATTGACGCGGGAAAATTGATCGACCTGCTGGTCAGCGGCGAGGCCGATCCGCT
This sequence comes from Planctomycetota bacterium, assembly GCA_029259935.1. The sequence continues at coordinate 46,864 of JAJDEH010000474.1, read as the reverse complement.
GGACCGCGTCGACGCGTTTGAGCAACGGGAACGAGTTCAAGAGGTGTTGGATCAATTGCCTGATCATATGTATGCGGTCGTCCAGTTGGTGTACTACCAAGGGATGAAGTATCGCGAAGCGGCGGACGTGCTGTCGATTCCAGTCGGCACGGTGAAGAGTCGCCTGCACGCCGCGATCCACCGCTTGACTGAAGTGTGGAACAACACCTTTGCGCACCAATCGTGAGCCAACAAGAAAACATCCGTCAACATCTGATTGACTACCTTTTCGACGAACTCGATGCCGACGAGCACCGGCGAGTGGAAGCTCGTCTTGCGCAAGATGCGAATTTGCGCCGCGAGTTGAAAGTGCTCGAAGCCCGGTTTGATGTTCTCCGCGACCGGCGGACGGAGTCCGATCCCCCAGCGGGGCTCGCTTCGCGCACGCTGGCCGCGATCGATGCCTACGACGAAGAACGCAAAGTCACGCCGGTCGGCCGGCGGGTCGTACTTTCCGCCAGCGGTTCGGCGTTTAGGAAGTCGACATTCAAATTGGCCGACCTCGTCGTGGCGGCGGGGATCTGCATGGCGGCGGCCATGTTGTTTTTCCCGGCGATCGCTAACAGCCGCTTTCACAGTCAAGTCACCGTCTGCCAAAACAATCTTCGCGAGGTGGGCCTGGCACTGCAAAATTACAATACTCGTCACCACGAGATTTTCCCGCCGGTGGCCACGATGGGAAAGATGGCATTCGCCGGGTCGTATACGATTGCCTTGCGTGACACGCAGATGCTCGACAACCCCCAAGTGTTTCTTTGCCCTAGCGCTCCGCAGGTCGACCGCGAGCGATGTTGGCAGATTCCAACGCGCGACGAAATCGAAGCCGCCCAAGGGCAACACCTGGTATGGCTTCGCGAGCGGACCGGCGGCAGCTATGGCTACACGCTGGGATACGTCGTGGATAACGAATATCACCCCACGGTCAATCGCGGTCGGACAACGTTCGCCATCATGGCCGATGCCCCGCGTTCTCAATTGACGAACGCCAGCGGTGCCAATCACATGGGCAAGGGGCAGAACGTATTGTACGAGGATTTTCATGTGCAGTACGTCACGAAATGCGCCGACGAACGATGTGGCGATGCCTATTTCGAGAATCGTTGGGGCTTGCAAGCGGCCGGTGTGGACGCCCACGACGCCGTGGTCGGCAGCAGTGGCAGTTCGCCGGTCATTTTCTCTGGCCAGTAATCGCGGTGAACCGCTGGCTTGGCATCCGCCGAGCCCCCACCTAACCGCTTCGCTCCGTTGCCCCTTAACGGCGTTCTCTCTTAACATCGTTGCCTCTTAACGTCTTTGCCCCTTAACGTCATTGTGCGACCTTCAACAATTGTGTTGTGTAACGCGTAGCGTTCTGCAAAAATCGAATCACGAATTGACAAGTCTTAATCGATCACGGTGTGTTCGATGGCCTATCAAAAACCGCTCGACCTCAAAAACTTCGCCCTGCGAGATTTGAACTGGATCATGTTCGCGGTGTCGTTGGTATTGTCGGTCGGCATCCATACCAACTGGGGACTGGCCCTCACGGGCGCGGTCGTTCCGTTGTTGGCGCTGAAAATAATTTCCCTCGGAATCCGGGCTCGAACGGAACAGGCCGGCAACAGGTTAGCCAGATGCGGCGCAGTGATGTTTTCATTGTGGGCCGTCATCCTGGCCCCCACTTCGTTTTTCGTCGCACTCTGGTACGTCGCCAGTTTCCTGGGCATCCAGAACCACTAATGCCGACAAGCCACCAGACGCTGCCCATTTCCCATTACTTCATTGTATCGAAGTAACGGGCAACACGGCTAGTATTTTTTTCAGCCGTCGCCGCCCAGCCTTCCGTCCGCGTCGAAAGCCCTCTTATCCTCATTTTCAAAAGCGGCGCACTTCATCGAGTGTAACATACGAGCGGTTGAAAAATTCGGGTCACGTTGCTCTTCACGCTCCCGCTCTAAAAGAAGATCCGCGAAAGAGTTAGCGCGACACGCCTCCATTTGGGCCAGGTGATTCAACGCACACACGTCCGCAGTTTTGCAAGCATTTCAAAATAGGCAAACATGGACTCGATTGTATGCCCCCGTCCAATCGATCGGTTGCAACGGAAACCGGAATTGCCAACCGACCACGTTTTTCGATTGTCATTTCTTGTATTGTCATTTTACAACATCCGCGGCGTCGGTGAAGTGATGGCCGCCGTCATGCCGCGCAACCGCTTTGCCATTCACAGTCCGTCGAGTCGCGGTCGAAAAAGAAGTCGTACCGCCCTGCACGTCGCGACACTGTTCGGTAGGGTATGCCTGAAACGATTTGCTTATCGGTGCTGGGAGTTGAAACATGTCCGTGAGCACAGCATCTTTCCCTTGGAATTACAACTCGGCCTGCGGGAGGCCGTGACACCGGCGTTAGCTTGCCGCATCGGAGAACACGCGGCGACTTTACCCCGGGCCCCGAACTTACAAGGCGTACTACAAAGCAAACACCCAAAACGCCGCGTAATGGCGCACCACCGGGACTGCACTGTGTGCGGCAATTTTTTCTCGCGAGAGGACGGTAAAGATCCGCAACGGGAAAGCAGCCGTGAAACGGCGAAAGCGTGTAGCCGCCGGTGTGAGCCGGCGGATAGCCCGTCGTGACGAACCGAGCCGCGAAAGCGGCGACAGCACAAAGAACGGTGCAACAAGTCCGGAACTGCTGTCGCCGCTTTCGCCCCTAGGTGTGGGGCTTTCCTTGATCCATGGGCTGACGCGCTGACGCCCATGGCTACATGCTGCCGGCTTTTTCACGGCTTTCAAATCGGCGGACCGATGATTGCGGTTAAGTCGCGACCTAAGTCTTCATCATGGCGATTGTTAAGCTCGCCATGAATTCTGGCCCCACACACTGCAGTATTCCACTCACATTACAGTGTCCCAGTTGGTAGAATGTCAAACCGAATTACTACGTCTAGACATCCAAAAAATGGAATCCAGCAGCATGACATTGGATCCTTCTTGTCCCATTTCGCGACGAGATTTGTTGCAAGCCGGCTCTCTGGCAATGAGCAGCCTTGGCCTGGCCAACCTTCTTCAGTTGCGAGCGGAAGCGAAACCGGCGCAGCCGCGCCGACGGCAGAAGTCGGTGATCATGATCCACTTGCTCGGCGGTCCCAGCCACATGGACATGTACGATATGAAGCCGAATGCGCCGGCCGAGTATCGGGGCGAGTTTCTTCCAACGCCATCCAATGTCTCTGGCATCGATATGTGCGAGTTGATGCCGCGACAGGCGCGGATTGCCGACAAGCTGGCCATCGTACGCGGCATTCGATTCTGCGGTGCTCACGATGTTTACCAACTGCTGTCGGGATACCGCGAGCGGCCCGTGACGACGGGCAAGGTCGGTGCAACGCCTCGACCGGCGTTCGGCGCGGTTGTCAGCAAGCTGCTAGGCGAGCAGGTTCGTTCAATTCCACCCTATGCGAGTTTGGGCGATTTGCGATTGCTTTCAGGTTACGACGATGTGGAAACGCCCGCGTATTTGGGACCCGCCTACGGACCGTTTCGGGTCGACGGCCCCGGCCAGAAGAATCTGACGTTAAACGGGATCACGCCAGAACGGCTGCAAGACCGTAAATCGATCTTGCGAAACTTGGACCGCGCTCGTCGTCAAGTCGACGCGGCCTATGAGTCCGTGTCGGCGGCCGATCAGTTCACCAGCCAGGCGTTGGAGATCCTCACATCGACACGAACCCGCGACGCGTTTGACATCAGCCAGGAACCCAAGAGCGTTCGCGAGTCCTATGGCGGATACGATGACTTCCTGCTTGCTCGGCGGCTTGTCGAAGCCGGGGTGCCGGTGGTAACGCTTCCGGCCCGTTTTCCTGTCCGTGTTACGGGCGCGCCTGATCCGGGCGGCTGGGACACACACGCTTACAATTTCAAACTGTTACGCGAAAAGTTGCCACGCTACGACCACGCGGTCGCCGCGCTGATCAACGACCTTAGCGACCGTGGTCGGCTGGACGACACGGCGATTGTGATCTGGGGCGAATTCGGCCGCCAGCCGAAAGTCGGCAATGTGACTCCCGACGGCCGCGGACATTGGCCCGCCGCGGGCTTTGCGCTGTTGGCTGGCGGCGGCATGAAAACCGGGCAGATCGTCGGAGAGACCGACCCCCGCGGCGAGCGGTCGACGGGCCGCCCCTTGTCCCCCTCGAATGTCCTGGCGACTCTTTATGAAGTCCTGGGAATCAATCTTTCGCAAACGCTCCCTGATCATTCCGGCCGGCCTCAGTATCTCCTCGAGGATCGCGAACCGATTCGCGAACTTCTATGACGGGCTACAAATCTCGGGTCGAATGAAGAATGGGGATGGAAGTTCCATCCATTAGAAAGAGCGAAAACTAGCCGTTGGCAATAAAGAACGCTAGAATGAAAGCCTGCTAAAACATCCCACCTTTAGACGAAACTGGCCATGTTGCGAATTTTAGGATCCCGGAAACGCCTGTGTGACGGCGTCACTCGCCGCGAGATGTTGCGCGTCGGTGGACTGGGGTTGGCCGGACTCACCCTGAGCGATTTGCTCCGCCTGCGCGACGTGGCGGCCGCGGACAATAGGCCGCGAGAAACTTCGTTCGGCAAAGCCAAATCCGTCATCCTCATTCACCTGTACGGTTCACCCAGCCAGTTGGAGTGGGCCGATATGAAGCCGGAAGCGCCGGTCGAGATTCGGGGCCAGTATGGAGGGATTCCTTCCAGCGTTCCTGGGCTGCATGTTTGCGAACTGTTGCCCAATATGGCCAAGGTGATGGATCGCACGACGGTCATTCGGTCGATGACGCATAAGTATCCGATCCACGGCGTCGCTTTCGCCTGGACGGGAATTCCCGAAATCGACGTGGCGATGGAACTGAGTCCCTACGATAGCCGCCACTGGCCCTACTTTGGTTCCGCCGTTCAATATGTTGACGAGCGGCGAGCCTCGACGCCCAACGCGGCCGCGCCCGTGCCTTCGAATATTGCCTTGCCGTTCAAGTTCAGCAGCCAGCGCGTGGGCGAAGTGCCGCGAGCCGGGCCTTACTCTTCGTTTTTGGGTGGCAAGTACAATCCGCTGTGGACCGACTTTGCCGGCACCGCGACGAAGGGACACAAGAAAACATTGCGCGACATGGTGTACGACGACAACGATCCGTACATCGGTTGCTCGGCCGATAGCCATTTCGTCGTGCCGTCGGCCACGAGCTTGCTGCCCGGTTTGACGCTCGATCGGCTGAACCGCCGCCGCTCGTTATTACAGCAATTCGACGCCCGCCGCGCGGACCTGGATCGCCACGACAGTTCGGATGAACTCGATCACTATCGCCGCCAAGCGCTCTCGATGCTCTCTTCGGGAAAACTGCGGTCGGCTTTGGACGTGCGCGCCGAACCCGCCGCGGTGCGCGAGTCTTATGGCCATACGTTGTTCGGCCAATCCTGTCTGGCCGCTCGCCGGTTGGTCGAAGCGGGCACACGCGTGGTGTCGGTCTTCTGGGATGAATTCGGTTTGGCGGGATCGGGGTGGGATACGCACTGGGATCATTTTCCCACATTGAAAAACGAATTGTGCCCCGGCTTTGACAAGGGCTGGTATGGTTTGATTTCGGACCTCGACCAGCGGGGACTGCTGGATGATGTGTTGGTGGTTTGCGGCAGCGAGCATGGCCGCACTCCGAAGATCAACAGCCGCGAAGGAGGCGGCCGCGATCATTGGTCACGCGTCTACACAACTTTTGCCGCGGGTGCCGGAGTGCGGCGCGGGAATATTGTTGGGGCGTCCGACAAACACGGCGCGGACGTTGCCGATCGTCCGGTGAGTCCCAAGGATCTGATGGCGACCATGTACCACTTGCTGGGCATCGACCATCACACGACGATTCCCGACGCGCAAGATCGTCCGCTGCCGCTGGTCAGCGGAGAAATCGTGGACGAGATGTTGGCGTAGACGAGACATGGTGCTTGTGGGCAGCTTTGCTATTTGATTCTTAATTGTGGTGCGGCCGTCTCGGCTGCCCTGGGCAAACTTCAGCCGGTTGGCAAACTCCGCCAACTCGGCAGGCGGGACGCCCGCACCACAACCTTCACGCCACGCCGGCAGCTTTCTTTTAATTCTTTAAATTTTCAGTATTGACGGAACCGCAGCCGATTCCTATCATCTAATAAATTAAAAGTTCAAGCCGACCGAGTCGCTCATGGCCCGCCCAGTATCGGATTACCCCACGGAATTGGAACTCGCGATCCTCAAAGCGTTGTGGCGCGATGCCCCGCAAACGGTGGAACAGGTTCGTGAGGCTCTTGCCAAAGGTCCGGAACCGCGCGAGTTGGCGCATAGTTCGGTGATCACGGTCATGAACATCATGCTCCGCAAGGGATACCTCCAGCGGAAAAAATGCGGCCGGGCTTTTGAGTTCGAGCCGATCGTCGACGAACAGGTCGTGAATCGAGGCATGCTGGGCGACCTGATCGATCGCGTGTTCGACGGTTCGGCAACCGCCGTCATGCTGGAACTGCTGGAGACTTCGGACGTCGATCTCGACGAACTGAAAGAGATTCGTCGGATCATCAATCGCAAAACGAAAGAGCAATCCTAGTGCTTTGTCACGGCTTAATGTTAGGGTGCCTCGGGCATCTTGCCCGTGCTCGTAGCGTCCACTGGCGAGACGCCAGTGGCACTCCTGGCGAACTCAACTAACCCTAATTCTTAGCTGTGACAAAGCACTAGGCTTAAAATTCCACCAGGAGTTTAAAGATGAACGTCCTCCACCAAATCGCGAATTCGTCACTTTCATTCAGCGTCGTGATGACTTTGTTCCATCTGTTATGGGTTGGCCTGTTGATTGGCATGGCGGCCGCGGTGGGAAACTGGCTGGCGAAGCGAAGCAGCGCGGCGGTTCGTTACCGATGGAACATGGCCTGCCTGATCGCGTTTCTGATATCCGCGCCGGCTTGCTTTGCCGTTGTCTTGACAGCGATGGAAAAGGAGATCGACGGTCGATGGCTAGGCGCAGCGTCGGCAGTGCCGATGGACAATACCGTCTTCCCCGCGGATCTACCTGACACCAACGAAACGGCGGCGGCGGGCGGTGATCACTTTGCGGAACATCATGCATTGCGGATTGACTCAACGAGCTTTCTTGAAAGCCAATCTGGCCGGTATGCGATCCTGATCATTGCGTCGGTCTATTCTCTTGGCGTGTTGACCATGCTAGGCCGTCTGGTGATGGCGATGGTTGGCTGTCAACGAATCAAGCACTCCAGCACTCCCGTTTCCGACCCCAGGCTGCTGGATGCGGTCCGCCGACAGGCGCGGGAACTTGGCATCCGCATCTTGCCCTCGGTTGGATATTGCGAGCGGGTGCTTTGTCCGGTCGTGGTTGGCGTGCTGAAGCCCATGATCTTACTGCCCGGGTCCATCGCCACGGGGCTGTCGCGAGATCAACTGCAAGCAGTATTGATGCACGAGCTGGCACACATTCGTCGCTGGGACCATTGGATGATCGTGGTACAGCGGACGGCCGAAACCTTATTGTTTTTTCACCCCGCCGTTTGGTATTTGAGCCGCCGCATTCACTTGGAACGCGAAAATTGTTGCGACGACTTGGTCGTGGCGGCGGGACAGCGGACGTGCTACATCGAATCCTTGTTGCGTGTTGCCGAATTGCGGCTCATGGGACACGGCCGCCTCGACCAGCTTGCCACCCTGGCTGCGGACGGCCATCAGCCTTCGCGACTGCGATATCGAATCTGTCGCATTTTGGGGGAACCGATCGCGCCGAACGTTCATCTCGGGCTGCCGAGTTTTCTCACGCTGGCAACCTGCGGCGCGATCGCGCTGTTGTTGTTGACCTGCTTCTCGTTGCCGACGTTGGCCGAACCCGGCCCGGCCGCGACGGAAGCCGACGCAGGGCAACCGCCAACGGAAGCGGCACCCCGCGACGAAAGGCCCATGGCCGCGGAGGCAGCGCCGGCCAAGGAGCAGGAGAAGAAAGCAAAACTAAAATTCCTGCAAGACGTGCCGGAGTTTCATGACTTGGATTTGAAGATGACGCATGACGAGTTTCAAAAGATCGTCACCAAACGTTCAATCCAGATGCACGTCAATGATGACTCAACGGATTTAACTTATGTGCTGCATTCGCCCCGGGGAGAATGTGTCATTGTGATGTTCCAGGACAAGGTATGCACCGGTGTTCAGCGAATGCAACGCGTACCCGCCATTTTAAAAGGCGGCGGCGAACCTGGCGCCAAGACCGTCACCTTGGAGTTGGCCGCGGACGGAACAGTTGTCATCGATAAACAAAAGTTCAAGTCGGACCAAGAAGTCAAAGAGTACCTCGCAAAGAAGCTGACAAAGGACGAGTTGGCGAAGGCGACATTGGTCTTGCGAGTCGATCGCGAGGCCAAGCAGGGGGGAGTGATCGCCCTAATGGACGCGGCGAAAGAAATGGGCGTGTTGAAGTTCACGTTCGGTGTCCTGGGCGAGAAACGTAAGGCCGGTCCGATGGAAGCCGATGCCGCGCCCGCCGACTGGTTTCTTCCCGCTCCGTTTCCCGAGTTTGGTTATCCCCAAGTTGGACGTGACTATCAAAACTATGTTCGCCTAGCCTGTCATCCGTCGGTGATGGCGGACCTGGGTGCCTCCGACATGCAACAAGAAACATTGACGCGATTGCAGGAAGAATTGAACGTCAGTCTGCGGAAATTGATCGCCGGCTTAACGCCGGAAGAGCGAAAAGCCAAGGCAAAAGAGCTGCATGACAAGAGAGTCTCGATGTGGAACGGAACTCGCAAAGTCGTTGAGCTTGCACTGACCGAAAAACAACGCAAGCGAATGAAGCAGATCGAGCTTCAGCGCCATCGGCACGCCGTCTTCTTCTACCCCGAACTGGCGCCCGAACTCAAAATCACGACCGACCAAGTCACCGCCATGCGGGGCAAGCTGGCCGAACATACGGGCCGCGTACGCGCCGGAGCGAATGGCCAGCAGTCGTACAAGGAGTTCTGGGGCGATGTCTACAAGACATTGAGCCTCACGCAGAGAAAGAAGTTTGAAGAACTGCGTGGGCTGCCCGTCGGCCATCGAGCGGGATATTTCCGCCGACCAAGGCGCGATGGGGATCCTCGCCCGCGCCCTGATGCAAAAGCACGACGTTGACCGCATCGGATCGTGGGCTGCCCGTCGGCAAACGCCGCGCCAGATAGCAACAAAAAGCGTCAGCGAGGAAACCACGTTTCGCTCGCTGACGCAATTCCGCTTTGGGTTAGGTTGCCAGCCGGCTTACTTCTGCACAAACAGCCAGACAAAGCCAGTCCGTTCTTCTTTCATGAACTTGGACTTGCTGCGGGACAGTTCGCTGTACTTCTGACGAGCTACTCGTCTTTCGTCAGGGCTGGCTTTCGTGTCGCGCAGTGAGTTTGCCAATTCCGCCAACTTCTTTTGCCACTCGGCGAGCTTCTCCTTGAACTCTTCTTCGCTCAGTCCCTCGGCGCGAGTAACCAGCGTGACGTTGTCACCGATCAGCAAGTCGAGCTTATTGTCGGAGTTCACGTCTTCGATCCAAATACGAGTTCCCTGAGTAGGACCGGTCAGTTCCTCTTCGCTGACGGGCGTTCCATATCCCACGGGTGTGCCGGGATCGATCAAGGTTACGAACGCTTTCAGTTCGGGCGGCTTTCCTTTGCCCGCCACGTTCTCTGAAAACTGCACGCCACCATTGGACGAACCGCTGAGCAAATCGATATCGCCATCCTTATCCCAGTCGACCAGGAAGGGATCGCTGTGGACGCCTTGGATCTTCAGCGGTTCCTTGCCCGCCATGATCTGAGTGGGCACGGGATTGAATTTGCCTTTGCCTTCACCGGTAAACCGATAGAAGCTGCCGGCAAAGTTGCCCACCACCAAATCCAGATCACCGTCGCTATCCCAATCCACCGCCGTCGGACGCGTGCAAATGTTCAGCGTCATTTGGCTGCGGCCTTCGACCGGAATAATCAGCGGTTTGTCGTCGGTGCCGTTCAAAACGGTAGCCTGCTTGAAGCCGCCGTCCTGTTGGCCGTACAGAACTTGAAAAAGTCCCGCCATGCCTTCTTTGCTGCCCGTGCGAGAATAGGAACCGGAAAGAATGTCGCGGTGGCCGTCGCCGTTAAGGTCCACAAACTGTGGAGTGGAACTGGTGCATCACCACACGCCCGGAACTTGCGCGATCTTGCCTTCCGCTTTGAGCCACTCGCCGGCAGCCAGCTTGCGGTCGCCCAGGTTCTTGAACACGCGAATCTTGCCGCCGTTGAATTGGCCAACCAGCAAGTCTTTCTTCCCGTCACCGTCGATATCGGCCCAACAAGGCGCCGCATAGCCGGGGCTCTCCACGCGAACCGCCGCGCCGTCCGCTTTCAGCCGCACGGGCTTTTCGAACTCGACGGCGCTACACACGCCGACGCCGCTCAAAAATAAACTCGCGACCAGTAAATATCTCATTGATTCACTACCTCCGTCATTCGAGAATACAAGAATAGAATTCGCCCACACGCCCCTCATGTTAGCGGACCGGGCATTGCGAAGTCCAGCCAATTGTGTTGGCGGCTTGAAGGGTTTGCGGATCGCCGCCAATCCGCGTGGTCCCAGGCGATCTGTTACAATTTGAAAGCGATGCTCCGCGCCGTCCGAATTCCGAAGCCGGGAGGTTTTTCATGATCAAGAACTTCAAAATGCACGTGCTGGCGGCGTTATGCTGCCTGCCTTGGGGGATTGGGGTCAACGGCGAAGAAGAGGAAAGTCCTGGCACGGAATTGCGCTCCGATCGTGAATCGGGCTACGATTCCGTGACCGGATACTATCCGAAACTTGAATTACCCCAGCAACAGCCCCGCGTACTGTGGCGATTCACCTCGAAGACAGTGCGGCGGCGCGGCGGCGGCATGGAATACACACCTGGCCTCTCGGATATGATCGTTCGTGACGGAGTCGTCTACTTCGGCGACGACGACGGCTCCGTCAGGGCGCTGCGGGCGACCGACGGTGCCAAGCGGTGGCAGCACCATCACGGTTTTCGCATCGCCACTTCACCCACGGCCGATGAAGCTCACGTCTACTTCGCTACGGAGACAGGTGTTTCGGCGCTCGATAAGAAGACGGGCGCCGCGGTCTGGTTCGTTGCTGCCGCGCACGGCGCATCGGAGGCGTCTCCGCTACCCATCGGCGAATCGCTTTTCTATGCGGGCTATGATGGAATGGCGCATGCCGTCAACAAGAATACCGGCGTCAAGATTTGGGAAGCCGATTTAGTAGGCGACGCGCCAGAGGATCCGCCAGGCTTCTCGGGCGAACGGGCGCGGTTTCAGGGGCATCCCGCCAGGCCGCGGGGAAGTGCTTGTGACGGCAAGACATTTTTCCAATGTGTGTTCGATCAGTGCCGCGTGGTGGCTTTCGATTGCCAAAGCGGCAAGCAGCGCTGGTCGTTTCAGACGCGCGGTTGGGTCGGGGCCGCTCCAACGATCGCGGGTGGAAACGTGTTCATCGGCAGTCAAGACGACCACATGTACTGCCTGAACAAAGATACGGGCCGCCAAGTATGGAAATTCAAAACCGGCTCGCGGATTTCGTCGCGAGCGGCCGTCAATGACGATTCGGTGTTTTTCCCATCATGCGACGGTTGGCTGTATCGCGTCAGTATCATGTCCGGCCAGTTGATTTGGAAGTTTCAGACGAAACCTGCCAAAGGAGGTCGAACTTCCACCTATTCATTTCCCATCGTCACCAAGAATCTCGTTTGCTTTGCCGCGGGCGAAGGACAGATCTACGCCGTGGACATCGAGACGGGCGAGCTGAAATGGAAGTTTCGCCCGTGCGAAGGCTCGGAGCTTTACACGAATCCCGCCACCGACGGCAGTCGCATCTTTGTCATGTCGCGCAAGGGCAGCAAGGGCGTCGGCAAGTCCGAAATCTTGGCCATTGGTCTTGAGTGACATGCACACGTCATCCCTAACGCGGCGGAGCCGCAACCAAAAAGGTTTTTAATACTGGGCGACCGAGCAAGCCGAGTATGCCTCCGACCTGCTGTTCGCGAGCCGCGTGAAGCTGCGCGAATTCTGCCCACGGCTGATCGGTCACGCCGCGCGGTGCGAGTGTGAAGCACCGGACGCGTTCGCCGGAAACGTGGCGATCCGCTACTTCCAGGTGTTTTCGCTAAGCGGTTGTCCGTTCGTGGTGAGAATTTGAAAGTGGTGAAATCCGGCCTTCATCCCGGAATAACGCCAGACGACTTTCTTATCGCGAGTGATTTCGAACAGTTTCACTCGATCGCCCTTGGCGTGGTAGCTGGAGACGACCGTGTTGCCGTTCGGCAATCGTTGCGCACCGCAGGCGTCGTCAAACAGACTCTCTCCCAGGTCCTCGTTCGTGACGCTCCAGACGATGGTTCCCTCCGCGTCGACCTCGATGATTCGGTTGCCGTTCGTACAAGCGATCAGCGTATTTCCATTCTTCAGCCGGATCGCGGTAAAGGGCCAGTCGCGTTTTGCGCGGCCCCGCTCATCCGTCGCGAACGAACGCACGACTTTGCCGGTGTCCGGGTCGTATTCCTTGACCGCGAAGTCGAGTAAATGCGGCGCGATGTAATTGCCATTGGGCAACACGCGCAGCATTCGCGTTTGCATGTGAAAGTTCTTTTTCTGGCATTGCAGTTGAGTCGTCTTCAACACGTCTCCTTGGCGGTTGATCACCAAGGCACGCGGTTGGGGTCCCAGTTCGGCGACGAGGAAGTTGCCGTCGGGCAACGCCTGCACGGTACTCGTTTCTTTTTGCTGACCCTTGTATTGGAAAACGATTTTTTTCGTTTCTCGTTCAACTTCCAGGACGCCGCCGTTCGGAAAGCCGCGAGTTCCATACAGTGCCAACAGCACATTGCCGTTGGGCAAGACCCAGCCATCACTGGCCGGCATGTCGAACTTCCATTGGATGGCTCCGTCCTCACCGACGATTACGACCTTATTGGCCTTGCCAACACCCAGAAAGGAATGGCGAATTGGGTCGTCGGCCTGTACAGTCAAGGCCGGCGCGAACAAACATGCGAAAGAGAAAACCGCCAGAAAAAGGACGCGGAATTGGCGTGCTGGATAGCGACCCATGGAAAAATGGGCGATGGACTCTGGCATGGCAGTCTGGCTCCTAATGCTCGATGGACGTAGGCGTTGAATGAATAGTTTAGCCGGAAAACGTGTCAGTTGCGCTACGCGGTCAGTTGCGCCATACGGTTTCAGACGGCGGCCGCCAACTTTCGTTGAGAATTATTTGCAACTCTGCAATGGAAGAGCTACCATGCGCCGGATGGGCATAAATCACCGGGTGGAACATTTCTAGTAACGAGGGGAATCAGCGATCATGACTGACCAGGAACCCACGCAAGAAGAACTCGTGGACGCCATCTACACCTATGCGGCCGAGCAGATGCAGAATGGCCAATCAGACTTGCAAATCGAGACTTCCTTGACCCAACAGGGGCTGGACCAGGAGACTGCCGCGACCGTGGTTCGCAACCTGCATGAGGCGCGGTCCCAGGTGGCGAGTTCGGCCGGTGCCAAAAACATGGCATTCGGCGCGCTGTGGTGCATTGGTGGAATTGCGGTTACCGCCTTCACCTATTCCGCGGCGTCGGAAGGCGGTGGAAGCTATGTGGTCGCTTGGGGAGCGATCCTATTTGGCGGAATTCAATTCTTTCGCGGAATGATGCAATCCGCGGGAGGATGATCGATCGCGCGAAGCGGGTCTGGTTGCGTGCCGCGATTAGCTCAGCGGTCGTCCTTGCGAGTCTTTATCGATCTTGCCAGCGAGGATCAGGATTCCTTCAATGATTCCCCACCCGGCACCCAGTCCAAGACTGCAGATCGAAACCACGATTTGGATAATCCCAATCATGGCATATCCCAGATAGAACCTGTGCACTCCGAACCCGCCCAGGAAAATGCCCAACAGTCCGGCAACCATCTTGCTCTTCACCGCGCCTTCAACCGCTCCGCCCGCTTCGGCGTTTGCCGGGGCACCGGCCAACGGACTGGCCGCCGCGCCGGAGACTGGATTGGCCAACGAAGGGGCCGGATTGGAAGACGTCCCGGCACCAGGATTGGCACCAACGTCAAAAGCCGCAAACGGACTGGCTGACTGCGCCCCCGCCGCCAATTGTGGATAGACGTCCGCGGCCGACTTCCACTGTTCGGTTCCATCTAGCTGTAACTGGTCATGTTCATCGACCCGATTCTCGGCGACCCACCCGTCGAGTTCGGTTCTGGAGACGGGACCGTACTTCTCGCCATTCGTCGATTTTACGTACCACTGCTCCGACGTCTTGGGTTGCGCCGACGTCTTGGGTTGCGCCGACGTCTTAGGCTGCGCCGCCTTCTTGGGCTGTGCCGCCTTCTTCGGTTGTGCCGCGGCTTGGCTGGCGGCGGTGGGCTGCGCCGCCCCGGTTTCTTTTGGTTGCGCGGCTGCTTTTGCAGCCACCTCGCCACCAGCCGCGGGGGCCGCCGGCACGTCGATCGCTTCTTTACATTTGGGACATTTGATCCGTTTTCCCGCCGCTTTGTCGGGAACACGAAATCGACTGTTGCAACCGGAACAACTTACTGGTATCGGCACGCCGGCAACTCCAAGAAGTACATGAACATGGACGGGACAGCATGAATAACTGCCTTTTTCCACACGTTGGGTTATCTCTTAGTCTAATCACGATTCGCGGCCAGTTCTATTCCCGACGAACGGCGAATCACCAAATTTGGAGCCCATCGTCGCCCGGCATCCGCACTACCTGAACTGACATATTTGGATTTCCGACTTGGTTGAAGGGACGCCGAATTAAGGCTTTTCCGAAAGGTTCTTTTCCCCCAAGCCTAACAGTTCCAGCCGCGTGTCGAAACGCACGGCAATGACAAACCAGTCCCCCACGTCGCCGTTTGGCTTACGGGCGCGGTAGTACGTGAAGTACCAGGCCACCGGGAATTGCTCCATCTTGTAAAGATATCTCAGCAGCAGCAAATCGCTGCCAATCTTCTTGGCGGCGACCCGTTCGACTTCCAAGAACTTGTTGCCTTCGCTTCCCTTGATCCTGTCGTACTTTTCGATCAGCGGCTTGAAATCTTCATGCTTGGCCAACGGCCCGCCGGCAAGTAATGCTTCGAACGCCTGATCGGGAGTTCTGGTTTCGTTAAGTTCATCAAAGAAGGACTCCACCTTGTTTTGCACTTCGACGACATTGGGATCCTGGGCTGACGAAGCGTCCGCGAGCATGATGACCAACGCGCCACTCAATGCCAATGGCAGCAGCCATAAGTTTTTTCGCATGAGACTTTCCAAGGTTGACGGCGCTGATGATAGGAAGAACGCCAAGATTTACGCCAAAATCACTTGTAACACACACCCAAGCGGTCGGCAACTTTATGAGGCCCGCGCGGGTTGGTGCCCGGCCACCAAGGGGCGGATCTCGCTGGCCAGAAAGGTGGAACCGGCGGCGCAAACCACATGTTCCGGCGTTGCCACCGAGGAGAGTCGATTCCAAGCCTCGCGTGGATCTTCGACCAGGCAACGAGAAGCGAGCCGAGTTTCGCCGTCGAGATTGCTTTCAATTCGGTTCGCCAGATGCAGCAATTCCGCCGGATCCGCCGAACGAGGGTTGATGGCGTATCGCGTGAAAATGACCTGCTCGAACTCAGGAAGAAGCTTTCGCAGCATGCCTTCGATGTCTTTTTCCTTGCTGGTGGCAAACACCAACGATCGAGGCCGTCCAGGAAACAATTCGTCCAAGGTGGCGATAAGCGCTTCAAAGGATGCCACGTTGTGGGCGGCATCGACGACCCAAGCGGGACGGTCGCCAAAAATTTCGATTCGAGCGGGACACTGGACTTGAGCCAGGCCGGCCCGCATCGCCGAATCCGGTATTTGGTATCCGGCTTCGCCCAGCCGACGGAGTGTTGCGAGCGCGACCGCCGCGTTCGCGCCCTGATGCATTCCCGGCAGACCAACTTGGACGTCGTTCATCGAATACGGTCCGGTCGCGGAAGGACGGGCTTCGCGGTAGTGAATACGTGCGAGGCAGGAAGGTGAATCCGCTAACCAAGGTTGGCCGACCCCGGGAGAATTGGGCAGGTAGTCGAACGAGAAATCTTGGTCGACGGCATGTAGATCACATCCTTGGCTGTCCGCGACGCGGGCGATCACGTCGGCTGCTTCCGCTTGCGTGACGCCACTAATTACGGGCACTTCCGGCTTGATGATTCCCGCCTTTTCAGCGGAAATGGCCGCCAACGTATTACCCAGTTGCTTGGTGTGGTCGAAGCTTATGCTGGTGATGACACTGGCCACCGGCTGGCAGACGTTCGTCGAATCAAGCCGCCCCCCCAGGCCCACCTCGAGAACAGCGAAATCGACATCGCTGCGGGTGAAGTGCAGCAGCGCCATGGCGGTCGTGATTTCAAAAAACGTCGGACCGCAGCCTGCGGACTTACCCGGCATTGAGCCGTCCATCGCTTCCACGATGGGTTGGATCGTACGCAGCAAATCGACCAGTTCCAGTTCGCTGCACGACGCACCGTTGACAGTGGCCCGTTCTTCCAGCCGGTGTAGGTGCGGTGAGGAATAGACGCCCGTTCGATAGCCGGCTGCCGACAGTGCCGTGGCGATCATGGCGGCGGTCGATCCCTTTCCCTTCGTTCCGGCGATATGAACAATGGGAATATTCGAGCCGGGATTGCCCAGTTCGGCCAACAGCTCACGCATCCGATCCAGTTTAAATTGCCGCTCGTTATAGGGGACAACGTGCGTCCGCTCGTAGTCAATCCGGCTGAACAGAAACCGCAGGACCTCGTCTCGCGGGTGGCTTGTCGGAACACGTCGATCCATCGTGAATTGACCGTAAAACCAGGTGTGCGGATGGGGAATAAAGGTCTGTCCGATGAACATTGGGACATGCCGCGATGCGGATTCCCAATCTCTCGCGGTCGGGGGCCTGTTTCGGTGAATGGAGAGGCGATCCCGGGATCTGGCCTCGGTTGAATTCCCGATAAGCGTGGATTATTCTACACGATTCGACGTAACGTGAAGCGGGTCACCAGCCACGATTACTTTTTCTGAGTGCCACTGAACTCCGCTATCATTTCAGCCGTAAACAATACACGTCGTACCCTGCTTCTCGCCCTAACCCGTTTCCTAGTTAAGACTTCTTTCAAACTGCATAAGAGATTCCTCGGCTTGGCGGCCATAGGTCCGTCGAATGCAGCTTTGATTCATCGGAGATATCAATGGACGCAGCCCCCGTTGCCGCGGAAGTCGTCGCCAAGGCGAAGCCCGCGAGCACCGACGTCGTCATCGAAACGAGAAACCTGACCAAAGTCTATCGCGATTTTTGGGGTCGCCAAAAGGTCCGGGCTCTCAAGGCTTTGGATTTGGAGGTCCGCAAGGGCGAGATCTTTGGCTTGCTGGGTCCCAACGGTTCTGGAAAAACAACGACCATCAAGCTGTTGCTGGGACTGCTGTTTCCGACCAGTGGCCGGGCCCTGATCTTCGATCAAGATGCGACCGAAGTCGAAAAGAACGAACGCATCGGCTATTTGCCGGAAGAATCTTACCTCTACAAGTTTCTCAACGCCGAGGAAACGCTCGACTTCTATGGCCGACTGTTCAACATGCCGGCGGCCCTTCGAAAGGAGCGGGTCGGCATGCTGATTGAAATGGTCGGGTTGAAGTGGGCCAAGCGGCGGCAACTTCGTGAATATTCAAAGGGTATGACGCGGCGTATCGGACTCGCCCAAGCTTTGATCAACGACCCTGACTTGATCCTGCTCGATGAACCGACTTCGGGGCTTGACCCGATCGGCACCCGCGAAATGAAGGACTTGATTCTCAAGTTGCGGGACGAAGGCAAGACTGTTTTGATGTGCAGTCACCAACTGGCGGACGTGCAAGATATTTGCGACCGGCTGGCCATTCTGCATCAAGGCGAACTCAAGGAACTGGGCCGCGTCGACAGTTTGCTCCGCGTGCAGGAAGTCACGCAAATGCGAGCTCGGGGGCTAAGCAAGGAAGCCGAGGATGAGATTCAAGCGGTGGAAAAAAAGCATGGCGGGGAAGTCATGGGAATGGAAAACCCCACGTCAACGCTGGAAGAATTGTTCTTGAACATCGTCCGCGACAGCGAAGCGCGTCCCGGCCGCCGGGCTCAGGAACGCAAATGATACCCAGGTTCGATTCGAGATCCGAAAACCGACGTTCAACCGTTGCAACCGCCACGGTTTCTATAGTCTTCAGAAAATAGCAAGTATCCATGGTCGTCGAAGATTTTCCCAATTTTGCGGAATGGTTCCTTCCACACTCTGGTGGCGCTGGCGGTCTGGGCCAGTTCTTCCTGGTGGTAATCGCGGCGAGCATTCTGGGCGTGTTTGCCGGATACCTGGTCTGTGCCGTCCGTCATGGTCCGGGCGAAGGATTTTTTGCCTTGGCCAAAGTTCTGTTCGCCGCGCCGGTGGACATCGTGAACACTTCCCCGCGCAGAACGTGGGCAATCGCCAAGCTTACGATTCAAGATGCGATCCGGAAAAGAATCCTGCTGGCCGTGTTTGGGATCTTCGCGGCTTCGTTGTTGGTGGGCGGCTGGTTCCTGGATTCGCAAAGCGACCATCCCGAGCGCGTTTATTTGGGCTTCGTGTTTTGGGGCACGCAAATGTTGTCGTTGTCGTTGATGTTCTTGCTGACGGCCTTCAGCTTGCCGACCGACATTGCGGACAAGACAATCTTCACTATCGTTACCAAGCCGGTAAGGACGACGGAAATTATCCTGGGACGCGTGATTGGTTTCGTGCTCATCGGCAGCGTGCTGCTCGGTTTGATGTATTCCATCAGTTACCTGTTCGTCGTTCGCGGGCTAGACCACCGGCATACCGTGGACGCCGCCGATCTGGTGGAAGAAGAAGGCGGAGCCGGAGACGGGGCGCGGCGTTTGACAGGCTACACGTCACTGAATTCGCATCATCGCCACTTGCTGGTCGTTCCTCCCGAAGGTGATCCATACACCGAAGTTGCCTCGGGCCATTCGCATCCCGTTACGGTCGTGAAAAAAGACGACGGAACCGTCAGCTACGAACTGGGCCCGCCAGAAGGACTGCTGGAAGCGAAGGTGCCCGTCTATTCCGAGAGGCTGTACTTCCTCGACCGTCAGGGAAAACCGTCGCCTCGAGGCATCAGTACTGGCGACGAATTTACTTATCGCAGTTATATCGCGGGTGGAACTCAGGCGACCGCGATTTGGCGATTCAAGGACATTCGCAAAGGCAAGTTTCCGGCGGACCATTTGCCGATCGAAATGACCATCGCCGTGTTTCGCACGCACAAAGGCGATATCGAAAAGGGAATTCGCGCACAACTGACTCTGAAACATCCAACACTGCCTCGGGAAAGTGAACCGTTTGTTTTTGACACCCGCGAATTTCATACAGTTCGCCGCAACATCAGCCCCGAGTTGAACGCCGTCGAGGTTGTGGAAGACGAGTTTGGTGAGAAGCAACTTAAGCAAATCAAGGTCAATCTCTTCGACGACCTCTGCGATGAAAATGGGCAGATAGAAGTGCGGCTGCGGTGCCCCGAACCGGCCCAGTATCTCGGCGTGGCTCGCGGCGACCTCTATTTGCGAGCGAGCGACAGCTATTTCATGACCAATTTTGCCAAGGGCTATTTCAGCATCTGGCTGCAAATGATCATCGTGGTCGCGGCGGGTACCATGTTCAGCACATTTCTGAGCACCTCGGTTTCACTTCTGGCTACGATTTCCTACTGCTTTTTGGGGTTCGTCGTGACCTTCGTGGAAAGCCTCTGGACCGGCAAGACGCAGGGTGGCGGTCCCATCGAATCGCTGTTCCGCCTCGTCACGCAATTTAACGTGGTGGTCGAATTGCAAAACTCGAACGCTACCCTCATCATGAAGGCGTTCGACAGGGTCCTGTTGTGGTTCATGCTCTTGGCAACCTATATGGTGCCAAATCTCCCTGAATTCGATACATCGAACTATTTACGGTTCGGTTTTAATATCCAGGGCGACCTGGTTGCAATCCACTTGGCGACGGCGGTGGGATTCGTCGTGTCGTTGACCATGGTGGCCTACTTCTTCCTCAAGTCACGTGAGCTTGCAGCATGAGCCAAAATGCTTCGTTCATTCGGAAGGTGACCTACATCGCGGCAATCGCCCTGTTGTTGATTCCCCTTTCCTGGCTGAGCCAACCGGCGGCCGGGACGGGCGCGGGCGGAAAGCTCGCGCGGTTGCGACAGAAGAACGGCCTCTCGCAGTCGCAGTTAGGCGAAATTGATCCCGCCAGCGAGTCGATGAAACTGGCTTCGCTGGGGTTGAAGGGCGTTGCCGCCAACCTGCTTTGGACGAAGGCCACGCACGCCAAAAAGGTGAAAGACTACGATACACTGAGTGCCACGGTCCAACAAATCGTCAAACTACAGCCAAACTTCATCAAGGTTTGGGAGTTTCAAGCGCATAACCTTTCCTACAATGTTTCCGCTGAGTTCGATCTGTATACGGATCGTTATCACTGGGTTAAGAAAGGCATTGATTTTTTGATCGAGGGTGCCGACCGGAACCGGAAAGAGCCGCGCATGCTGACCTACATCGGCGACTACACGGGGCGCAAGGTCGGTCGGTCGGATGAAAACAAGCAATATCGAAGACTGTTCCGTGAAGACACTGAATTTCACGAACTGATGGCCGAGTACGTCGACATCGAAAAGGCAACCGCTCCGGGGCTGAATGGCAAGTATGACAATTGGCTGTTGGCTTATCTCTGGTATCGCAAGAGCTACCGGCTTATTGAAGAAGAGGGCATCGCTTACCGCGGACGGGCACCGATTGTCTATTATTCGGATGCCCCCTTGGCCAAGATGAGCTTTGCGGATTTCTTCGTCAAAGAATTTGATCCCGGCGAACGAGAAGTGGTCAAAGAGAATTGGCGCTCGGCGCAGCTCGATTGGGTTGAGTTTGGAGAGCGACAAATCAGGTCGACCTTTGGATTCTATCTGCGGCTGGACGGCTTGAGTGCCGCGCAAGCTAAATACGACAAGCTGAAAGGTGACTTCGACGCCCGCACGATCGAGATTCGCAAAAAAGTAAAGGCGAAAAAACTAGCCGCTCTCCCGGACGATGTGGAACCGCTGTTCGACAAACAGTTTGCGGATCTTCACGCTGACGACAAGCGAATCTATCGCAGACACGAAAACGCGACGCGCGTGAGCGATCGTGAAGTGGCCGACGCCGCCCCCGCCGATCTGCAGCGCGAACTGAGAGACATGGTCGATGCGGTCGCTGACGCATACGGCGTATTGCGAAATATCGAAGCCTATCGCGGAAACGTCAACTTTGACTACTGGCTTGCCCGTTGTAATGCGGAATCGGACGACGATGCCTCGTGGGCACGTAAGCACATGTACGACGCGCATAACGCATTTCTCGAAGCTCGTATGGAGTCATCCGAAGTGCGCGCCGAGGATGGCCAGACGATTCGAGTGGATGGAGCAAAAGAGGGTTACGAGAAAGCCTGGGATCGTTGGGCCACGGTCTTTGAGGATTATCCAATACTCGTCCAAAAGCCGTTTGCCGAGGCGTTGGCTCCTTACATCGTCGAATATCGCAACGTGCTGGCTGAACTTGGCCAAGACGAACTTCCAACCGACTTCAAACTGATGGGCATCCTTGATCTGCGAGCTGGAGAAGACGGCCTGCCCGACAGTAAAATGCTAAGCGAGCGCGCGGCCAAGCAAAAGCAACTTGAGGAAAGTGAACAGAAGGAAGGCGATAAGGCTGATAAGTCCGACGACACCAAAAAGGGCGACACCAAAAAGGGCGACACGGAAAAGAAAGCGGACGATCCGAAGGGCGGCGACTCGAAGGCTACCGAGAAGAAACCGCAAAACGGGAAAGACAAGAATACCGATTCTAATTCTAAAACAGATGCGGCGAATCCAGATAAGGTGAAGAAGCCGAAATCGAGCAAGAGCGACGCTGCTAAAAAGTCTGGAAAGTCCGAAGGGTAGGCCTTTTCGCGAGGCTACCAGGCGGTGACGACTGCCACGGCTGGGACATTTCAAAGTTCACTCGCCTCTCTATCGGCGGGTTTCGCGTTCTCTTTCGTCCATTGATTTCCTCACCGTCGGGTGTCCAATTGATGGGTCTTGGACTCTTGACATCGTTGCGGGTGGCGATTGAATCCCTTCCTCTTGCGTACGCCGATTGCAGTCGCATGCCAAAACATTACACTGGCTTTTGCATGACATCGGTCGTGACTCGTCGCTTCGTCACGCGCTCACTTTCACCCAACGGCTGAAGATTCCCATGAAGGCAATTTCGCTCCGCGAGCCGCTGCAATTTGAACGTGTCGACATCGACGAACCTCAAAATCCCGGCCCCGGACAGGCTCTGGTGAAGACGCATCGGATGGGGATTTGCGGAACCGATATCAGCGGCTATCTGGGCAAGATGCCTTTTTTCAAATACCCGCGCATACCGGGCCACGAATTGGGAGTCGAGGTTCTGGACGTGGGCGAGGGTGTCTCCAATGTCCAGGCGGGCGATCGCTGCAGTGTCGAGCCGTATATGAACTGCGGCACGTGTTTCGCCTGCCGCAAAGGCAATAGTAACTGCTGCGAGTCGCTCAACGTGATCGGCGTGATGATCGACGGCGGGTTGTGCGAGCGATTTCTCGTGCGAGCCGACAAGTTGCACGTTTCCGCCAAGCTGTCCCTTGAACAACTGGCGCTGGTCGAGACGCTGGGCATCGGCTGTCATGCAACCGATCGCGGAGCGCCGGGCCAAGGCGATCATGTGCTGATTATTGGGGCCGGGCCGATCGGCTTGGCAACCCTCGAGTTCACCCGCCTGACCGGGGCCAAGATCACGGTCATGGATATGGTCGAGAGCCGCTTGCAGTTTTGCCGCCAGACTTATGATGTGCCGCACACCATACTCTTCACGGGAGACGGCAGCGAACTGGAACAAATGAAACAGATCACGGGCGGCGACATGTACTTCGTCGTCACCGATGCCACGGGCAACCACCATTCGATGGGCAACGCCGTCAATTACGTGGCCCACACGGGAAGCCTGGTCTATGTCGGCATTACGACCGCCGAGGTTTCCTTCCCTCATCCGGGATTGCATCGGCGCGAAGCGGCGATCAAGGGCTCGCGCAACGCCTTGCCCGCCGATTTCACTCGGATCATCAAGCTGATCGAAGACGGCGTCATCGACACCAATCCGTGGGTCACGCACCGCACTTCGATGGACGATATGATCGGCCAATTTGAATCGTTCACCAAGCCGGAAACCGGCGTTATCAAAGCGATCGTCGAAGTGGCCTGAGCATTATTCGTCGACGCGTCCATCAAGAAATAAGAGAATCGCATGATCAAGTCCGCGGTCACCATTAGTCTTGTCAATGAAGCTCGCGGAGGTCCGTTCGTGTTCTGGGACGACTTGGCCGCCGGTTGTAAAGCCGCGGCCGAACTGGGATTCGATGCCGTGGAAGTCTTCGCGCCGGGACCCGACGCGGTCGACGCCGCTCAACTGCGGTCTCTGTTGGACGGCCACAACTTGTCGCTGGCCGCGGTGGGAACAGGCGCGGGATGGGTCATTCATCGTAAGTCGTTGACGTCCGCCAACGCGGCGGAACGCCGGGATGCGAAGGACTTCGTCAAGTCCATGGTGGATTTCGGTGGTCCGTTTGGCGCTCCGGCGATCATCGGCTCGATGCAAGGCAAGTGGGGTGACGGCGTCGATCGGGACATGGCGCTGGGATACCTTGCGGAAGCACTCAACGAACTGGGCGAACACGCACTCCAGCACAAGGTTCCGCTGATTTACGAGCCGCTGAATCGTTATGAAACAAACTTGATCACCCTGATCGCCGACGGAGTCGAACTGCTAAAATCGCTGTCCACGGCCAACGTCAAGTTGTTGGCCGACTTGTTCCACATGAATATCGAAGAGTCCGACAGCGCGGCGGCCGTGCGAGCGGGCCAAGGCTACATCGGACATGTTCATTTCGTGGACTCGAATCGACAGGCGGCGGGGCGAGGCCATATCGACTTTGCCCCCATCGCGGCCGCTCTTCAGGAAACCGGCTACGACGGCTACGCATCCGCGGAGGCACTGCCCATTCCGGACAGCCAGGAGGCGGCCCGTCAAACCATCGAGTCGTATCGCCAGTTCTTTGGATAGAGGATCGGGATTCGACACTCGGAGTGGCGCTGCGATTCGGGGACGGAGTTCATAATCCGAGAACGACGGAGTTCATAATCCGAGAACGTGGTTGCTGGCCGCGGCTCAAACGGGGCCCATCGTGATGATGGTGTACTGCCGGCCGTCGAGGAATGCGCGAAAGCTCTCAGCTTGAAAATGTGTGGTAAAATCCGGAATCGATCGCAAGCATTTGCTCAAAACCAAAATCTCGGAAGCGTCTGAAATGCCGCGCATGACTGGATCCCAATATTTTGCCGACACGATGCTGGCCAACGGCGTGTCGCATGTTTTCTTTGTTCCGGTCGTACTTACGCCGGCGTTGGTCGCGATGGAAAAGAGCGGCATTGTGCCGGTGATGACCCATGGCGAGAAGTCGGCGGCCTACATGGCCGATGGCTACGCGCGGGCCAGCGGCAAGCCAGGCGTCTGTTTGGCGCAGACAATTGGGGCCGCGAACCTGGCGGCCGGCCTGCGCGACGCTTATCTGGCTCGTTCCCCCGTGATCGCGGTGACCGGCGGCAAGTCGCCGGAAGGGAAATACCGGCATGTCTATCAAGAGATCGACGACTTTGCCGTCTTTCAGCCGCTGACCAAATACAACGTGCAAGTCGACTCGCCCGACCGCCTGCCCGATTTATTGCGCCAAGCCTTTCGCGAGGCCACCACCGGTTGCCCTCAGCCGGTTCACTTGGAATGCGCCGGAAACATGGGGCAAGCCATCGAAGGCGAAGCGGACATTGAACCAGTCTTTGAAGCCAAGTACTCACGCGTGCCCGCCTTTCGCCCGCTGGCCGATCCCGCCGACGTGCGGGCCGTGGCGGATGTGCTGGCCAGTGCCGAGCGGCCGGTGATCGTCGCCGGCGGCGGTGTTCGCACGTCGGGGGCACACGAGGAAGTCGTCGCGCTGGCTCGTAAGTTGTCCATCCCCGTGGCCACGTCGCTGAACGGCAAAGGCACAATTGCGGAGAACGATGAACTTTCACTGGGACTGGTGGGCTTGTACGGGCGCAAGAGTACCAATCGAATTGTCTGTCAGGCGGATTTGGTGTTTTACATCGGCAGTCTAACCGGCACGCAAGTAACGAACGGCTGGCAAGTTCCGCCCCCCAATTCGCGTGTCATTCAGCTCGACATCGAAGCCCGCGAATTTGGACGAAACTATTCCAACGCCGCTTCCATGTGCGGCGATGCGAAACTGTCGCTACGGCAACTCATCGAAGCGGTCAAGCCGCGTGATCCGAATCAAGCATGGCTCGGCTGTGTTCGCGAAATCCTCGCCGAGTGGAAAGCGGAAGTTGAACCGCTGGTCACTTCCGACGCCGTGCCGATGCGTCCCGAACGAATCTGCCGCGAACTGACCGCCGCCTTGCCCCAGGATGCGATTCTGGTTTCCGAAACGGGCCACTCGGGAATTTGGACGGGGATCTATGTCGAGTTGCATCATCCCACGCAGTCGTTCATGCGGGCCGCCGGTTCTTTGGGATGGGGCTTCCCGGCCGCCATGGGCGCGAAGTGCGCGGCTCCAGACCGGCCGGTGATCTGCTTTAGCGGCGACGGCGGATTCTATTACCATCTGGCGGAAATGGAGACCGCCGTGCGTTACGGCATCAACGTGGTGGTCGTCGTCAACAACAACCGCTCGCTGAACATGGAAAAGGAACTCTACGCCGGCGCTTACGGAGTCCAGGAGCAAACTCGCGGATTAGAAATGTGGCAGTTCCAACCGACGAACTTTGCCCAGCTTGCGGAGTCCATGGGCTGTCTGGGTATTCGTGTCGAACGACCGAGCGAAATCCAACCCGCCATCCAGCAGGCGCTGGCCGCCAACCGGCCCACGATCATCGATGTCGTGAGCGACTTGAACATCATGGCACCGGTTGGTTGGATGTAAGTCCTAATCCGCGAGATCGTTCAGATTGATGGTCGCGTCGAGCGTCGTCGAGATGCCGTTGGCGACGTCAATCGTCTGGTTGAACGTCGGCGTGGTTTCAAAATCAAGTGCCGCGGTGTCACGGACGAATAGATCACCGGTTAGCCGATCGATCGAGAACACATCGTCCAAAACGTCGAGTTCGGCTTGAACCAGAGCGATAAAGGCGTTTGCATCCGCCGAAGGCGTGATCGATTGGCCTTCCAGGACGAACGTCGGCGTGCCGCTGAATCCAAGTGTCGCGGCCGCGTCGGCGTCGCGATTGACTCGGTCGGCAAGGGCCGGGTCATTCGTATCGCTTTGGAACTGCGTGGCGTCCAATCCAATCTCGGCCGCCAAACCGTCAAAGAACGGCTGCGGATCGGGCAGCGCCGCCCACTGGTTTTGTCGGTCGAACAGCAGATCCGCCATCTCGTCGAACATCCCTTGACGTCCGGCGGCTTCGGCGGCAATCGCCGCTTCAAAGGCATTGGGATGAATCGTATTCAGAGGCAGGTGCCGCGTGACCACCAACAAATCGTCGGGGAACGCTTGCCTGACTTGTTCCACGATCGGATGGAACGCCTGGCAAGCGGGACATTGGAAATCCAGATACTCGATCAATACGATCGATCCCATCGTGTTGCCGGAGAGGTGATCGTCGGCGTTGAGTCGCAATTCTTCGGCCGTGCTGGGATCGTGCAAGTCAAAGATCACATCACCGCTCACCTGGCTGCTGGCGTCGATACGGCCGATCAACGTTCCCGCCGGGCTGTTTTCGTCCACGTCAAACGTATTGACGGCCAGCGGCGCGGCGGTCACGGTGATGTTGACGACCGCCGTGTTCGACGAAGCTAAACCGTCATTGGCCTGATAGGTGAACGAATCGTTCCCCACAAAGCCGTTGTTCGGAGCGTAAGTAAACGAGCCGTCGCCGTTGAGCGTCACCGATCCGTTGGCGGGCTCGTTGACAACCGAGGCGGACAGCACATCGTTGTCACTGTCCTGGTCGTTCGCCAAAACGCCGAGCGTCGCGGAAACGGAAAGCGATTGATTCTCTTGCACCGAGTAAGCTTCATTGTTGGCTTGCGGAGTCGTATTGGTCTCTCGCACGAACGGGAAATCGTCGTTGGTGCCGTTGAGACGCAAGACCGACAAACCGTCCTCCTTACCCAAGAAGCTCACTCCGAAATTGTTGACGGAAAGTTCGGCTCGGAACTTCTGCTGATTTTCGTCCAGCAGAACGAAGGTAAATGTCTGGCCGTCGTCGGAAGCTTGGATGTCCGTGATGGTAGAGCCGTTCCAACTCGCGCCCAGCGCCGACCAGGAGGCTCCCTCGTTGGCCTCGACCACGGTCAGCAACGTTTCTTGATAGCGATTAGCAAATTCGCCGATGTCTTCGCGACGCATGATGAATTCCGAAAGATCGACAAACTGCTGGCTTGGTGCCAACTCGCCAAAGTTGTTTTCGATGCCTTCGGTATCGGCGGCAACGGTGACTGTAAATTCATCGTTCACCGAATCATCGCCGCCTTGCGAGCCGATTGTATCCATGCCATCGTTCAGCAACACGGGCTGAGTTTCCTCGATCGTGTAGACGCCGGGCGTCAGGTTGTCGAAGCGATACGAGCCGTCGGAAAGTGTTTGCCGCGTTTCAACCACTGCGCCATTGGCGTCTCGCAACGTGACCGTCACGTTGGCGATCGGCGATTCATTCGCTTCTTTCACACCATTATTGTTACTGTCGAAGTAGACAAATCCGGAAATCGAATTCTGGAAATCGGCCTCGTTTCCAAAGTCGACATCGGTCGCCGTTTCGCCGATTTCCAGCGTCACGGTGCGGCTGTTGGGACTTGCAGGACTAGTTTGCGTGAACTTGTCGGGCGCAACCTCGCGGATGATGTGCGTGCCCGCTTCGACATGGAAAAAGTAGCTGCCGTCTTGAGCGGTGCGGGTCGACGTTTCACCGTCGTCCAATACGCCGTTATTATTGGCGTCGATGAACGCAATCGCATCCACGATCGGTCGATCGGCCGCGTCGAAGACACCGTCACTGTTGAGGTCGTTAAAGATGGTGCCTTGAATCGTGGCGCTGCCGGCAAACGCTTGGAAAAACACGAAGTCGTCGCTGGCGGTCACTGGGGGTCCGCCCAAACTGCCTCCCAACTCACGACGAAATAGCTGGCCGCGTATTTCGCCATTCGGAAAAGCGCTCGTTTCGATGTCGATAAAGATCGCATCATTGAACAGGTTGTTGATTTCCGCGACGGGGAAGTCCGCTCCGCTGAGAGTGCGACGCAAGTTTCCGTTTTCTTCCACCCATTGAGTTCCGTCGCCCAGGTCAAAAATCTCCACGGGTGTTCCGCCGCCCATGTTGAGATTCGACCCCGTTAGTTGGCTGGCGGCGATTCCGGTCAAGAGAATATCGAGATCAAACTGGTCGGTGGCCGAATTGTAGTTGAGCGCCGCGGAGCCGGTGAGGTTGGTCGCCACCGTGGGTATCTGTTGGCCACCGGACAAAGATGCCTCGAACACGTTTGTGGCGACGACCTGCGTGTTCAGAGCAACGATTTCGTCGACGGGCGCCATATCCAAGACTTGGCCGAAGGCCGTAAAGCCGTCGTTTTGATTATCGAGGATATCCGCGTTGTCGCCCAGATTGACGAACACCTCGGTCGTCGCGCTGTTGACTCCACTGCCGCGAGCCATGGCAATCGTGCCTAGCCCGTTGGTAATGCCTGGCTGGTTCGTGATGGATGGCACTTGGGCAACGGAGGCAATTCCGTCGATGTCGGAAATTGCACCTGTTTGAGTAGTGAATCCGCCACCTTGAATGACAAAGTTAGGATTCGGCCGTGACGTGATGGAAGTGTCTAGGCGATGGATCAAAGTGTTATCGAAACGACCGCTGTTGATGAGATCAAGAAAGTTCTCCGTGGTTGCGCCGACGTCGACTGGTCCGTTCTCACCGGCTCGAAAAAGATCCGGGTTGGTCACGGGGTCGGCGAAGACTTCGACTAACAGCGTGGAGACATTGGTCTCGATCACGACGACGGGATTCGACGTGTAGACCAGTACGATGCGATCGCCATCGTGGATTTGATAATCTTCGAATGCATCGGTACGCTGGCCGTTGACATACAACTGCAATGCATGTTCGGCATCGACCGTGTTATCGAATAATTGCAAATCGCTGAGGAATGAATCCGGATTGTTGCCCGCCAGCCCGCCATCGGTGCGCCACGTGTCGAAGAAGTCGCCCAACGTGACGAAGTCGCTGGCCACCTGGCCATTCGTATTGTCAATCTGTAACTTGTTGTCCGTCGCATCGGTATGGACGAACGTCAGCGGTCCCGAACCACCGACGCCCACGTTGGCGGGAATGGCGATTTGCGAGCCGTCGACCCACAACTGCAAATTGGCCTCGATTTGGAAGTTGCCCAGATCGTATTGAGGATCGTTGTTGTGCGGACCGTTGTCGCCGGCCAACATCGTCCGTGTCTCTAATTGTTCCAGCAATGCCCCCAGCCGCCTCGTTTGTCCGGTTATTCTTCTCATGGTTCCCTATCTGCCAAGGTACAAAAAGACCTTCGTTTTATATAAAGGAAGTAACTGTCCCTGCGAAAGCTGTCAACGAAAAGTAGCCGAGTCCTCCGGGAGCCCCTCTGGGAGATAACGCCGAATCGCTCACTCAGGCTAGATGACGGAACAGTGGAGCTAACCACCATCAATTGCTATTCTAGTTAGACGGTCAAATTTCGCGAGCATGAAACCTGGCCATCTCCCCTAAGGTATTGCACAACAAAGACTTGCAATCGAGCATAAATATCCGCGAAACGCTGAGAATACGGGCAAATTCACCCACCTTCCGACAATCCACCAACCTGCGGGCTTTCATGAGTCGTTCCATTTCGAAGCGAATTAGACACCAGCTTTTCCAATCTCGACCTGGGTTGGCGGCGGGGACGTTGGTCTTGATGCTTGCCGCCGCGGCGGGCGATTCCCGATCCGCGGAACCGAATCCGCCTCCGCAACCCGGCGGTTTCGCGAAATCGATTAATAAGGAGATTCTGCTTCCCACGACCCGTGGAGAAAAAATCGGCTTGTCCAAGGAGCCGACAGTTCGCTGCCATGTCGTTTGTTTCTTGGGAACGGAATGCCCCCTGGCTCGACTCTACGGAACTCGCTTGGCAAGCATGGCGCGAGAGTTTCAGCCACAAGGAGTTGCCTTCCTCGGTATTAACAGCAACCGCCAAGATTCGATGGTTGAGATGAAAGCGTTCCAGGATTCGCACCAGATTTCGTTTCCCCTCGCAAAGGATCACGATGGCACGGTCGCCGCCCAATTCGGCGCGACTCGAACTCCCGAAGTGTTTGTCTTGGATGCCGATCGCAGGATCGTCTACCAAGGCCGCGTCGATGATCAGTATCAACCGGGAATCTCGCGGGCAAAAGCGACGAAAACCGAGCTGCGCGATGCGATCGAGGCGGTTTTGGCCAACCGTTCGGTCGCCGTCTCGCGAACCGAGGCCCCGGGTTGCTTGATCGGACGTCCGCGAAAACTGGCAAAGGAGGGCACGATTACGTTTTGCGACCAAGTTTCCAGGATCCTCAACGATCGCTGTGTTGAGTGTCATCGACCAGGTGAAATTGGTCCTTTTTCGCTCACCGATTACGACGAAATCGTCGGTTGGGCCGACATGATTCTGGAAGTGATCGATCAGGGTCGCATGCCCCCGTGGCATGCCAACCCGCAACATGGCGATTTTATCAATGCCCGTGAGATGCCAGCCGACGAGGTGGCAACGCTCAAGCAGTGGGTCGACGCCGACATGCCCTACGGCGACGTTTCCAAGCTGCCGCCCGCATTGCCGCCCGCCGTCGAGTGGAATCTGCCCTCAAGGCCTGAAGCCGTGTTCGAAATGCGCCAGAGGCCGTTCACGGTGCCTGCGGACGGAACGGTCGAGTATCAGTACTTTGTCGTCGACACCGGATTCAAAGAGGATCGATGGATACGCGGAGCCCAAGTGATCCCTGGAAACCGTGCCGCGGTCCATCATGCGATCGTCTTTGTGCGACCGCCGGATGGATCGAGAGTACGAGGGATGAACTGGCTGGGAGCTTACGTACCGGGACAGCGGCTGACGACATTTCCGCCGGGGTTGGCTAGAAGAATTCCGGCTGGCTCGAAACTGGTCTTCCAAATGCACTATACGCCTAATGGTACGGAAACGACCGATGTCACTCGTGTTGGACTACTGTTTTCCGATCCAGATGAGGTGACGCACGAAGTCTACACGTTGGCGGGCATCGAGCAAGAATTTGAAATCCCGGCTTTCGCCGCCAATCATGCGGTTAAGGTGCGGGTGCCTTGGTTCCCCGACGATGGCATCTTGCTGGGGGTCGCCCCACACATGCATTTGCGAGGAAAAGCCTTTCGGCTGTTTGGCAGTCAAGGAGATAGACAGCAGGTCTTGCTGGATGTCCCTCGTTACGACTTCAACTGGCAACACTTCTACGCGTTTCGCCAACCGCCGTCACTAGGCGCATTCGACAAGTTGGAGTTCACGGCATGGTTCGACAATTCGAAGAGCAATCCGGTCAATCCCGATCCTTCGCAACGAGTCATCTGGGGCGATCAAACTTGGGAGGAAATGGCGATCGCCTTCTTCGAAGTGGCCGAACCGCTCGAAAAGGAGCCCTCGGTTGAGGCAACGAAACCGACCGCCCACGACATTAAGCGGCAGCGCGAGCGCAACGCGCGCGTACAAAAATTCGTCGCCAAATTTTTCAAGCGATTCGATGCCAACCTAGATGGATTCGTCGTGCGTGACGAGACTCCTGAATCCTTCGCTCGTCACGGGTTTTGGCGATTTGAGTTTGATGGTGACGGCCGGTTAAGTCGCGAAGAGATCGCCGAGGCGGCGGAGCAGCGGTTGAAGTGAGGCACCACGGAAAACCGTTGTTACAGTCCACGTTTCAGAAATTCTGCGAACGGATCATCGACCATCCGTGGTGGTCGCTGTTGGCCGTGCTGCTGATTACCGCCCTGGCCGGCATTGGCCATTACGATGCGTCGCTGTTGATGTTCTGGTCGCGGGAAGCGCCCGTCGGGCCGCCAAGGGAAGTTTCAAGCGACGAGCCGCCGCCGCAAATTCCCAACGTGGAAGAATTTGAGCTGGACTCGGACGCCGTGATTGTCGTGCAGTGTGACGATTTCTTCACGCCCGATGCCGCCGATGCGATTCGTCAAGTCGTCGAGTCGATCCAAGATTTAGACTATGTCGCTCGGGTGACGTGGATCGAACGGGCTCCGCCACTGAACATTTTCGGGCTGCGCGAGCCGATCTTTCCCCGTTCCGGCTCGTCGCCGCAACGATTCGCCGCAGCCCGCCAGCGGGCAATGAATCACCCGCTGATCGTCGGCGGGTTGCTATCGCCTGACGGAAAAACGATGTTGCTGCTCATCCAATTCGAGTGGCTGTTCATCACCGACGATTCCGACTGCACGACCGGTTTGAAACAAACCGCGGAGCAAGCGGTGGCCGAGTTTCCCACCGCCGACATGTCGTTTCAAATCACGGGACGCGTCCCGCTGGAATTGGCCGTTACCCGGCAAAACCAGAGAGACGCGTTCAAGTATCAACTGATCGCCTACGGATTCACATTGCTGATGGCGGTCATTTTGTTTCGTGGCTTGATCGCGGTGGTCGTGGTCTCGATCGCTCCGGGGCTCGGCATGCTGTGGACGCTGGGGATGGTGCACTACTTCGACCTGCAGGACAATCCGTTCAATCATGTCGTGCTGCCGATCTTGATCAGCTTGGTCGGCTTTACCGACGGCGTCCACATGATGGTGCAGATTCGATCGAATCGCGCCGCCGGGCACAGTCCGCGCGAGGCTGCCCGCATCGCGCTGCGCGAAGTCGGACTGGCCTGCGCTTTGACGTCGCTGACGACCGCCATTGGTTTTGGTTCGTTGAGCTTGGCCCATCATCACGTGGTCCGCGAGTTTGGTTGGTCCTGCGTGATCGGAGTGATCCTGACCTTCTTTTCGGTGATTACCGTGATCCCGCTGCTCTGCCTGACGCCCCTGGGCCGCCGAATTCACGCTGGCCACAGTCGCGGGTTGATCGACCAGCATTTCGGGCGAGCCGTCGGCATTGTCAACTATGTGTTGCGCTATCATCGGGCGGTAAGTTGGATCGGCATTCTCGTTTTGTTGATGTTGATTGTAATATCGATGCGATTGCGGCCCGACGAGCGAATCACGACCGCTTTGCCGGCGGGCGGCGAAGGGGCCCGCGCGTTACACCACATGGACAAGGCCTTCGGCGGACTGGAGCGTGGCAGGGTCGAAGTCCATTGGAATAAAGAGATCGCTTCGGATGCGCCCGAGGTACTGAAAGTGCTGCGAGAAGTTGACGCGGTTCTCAGCGGCGAGCCGCTCATTGGCCACCCGCTCTCGATCGGTGATCTGATCGACGCCTTGCCGGGCGAAGGCGACGCGGCCGAGCGCGTGGGCCTGCTGGATTTGCTTCCGCCGCCGCTAAAGCGAGAGTTCTACGAACCGGAAGTCCGCCTGGCCCATGTTCAGTTTCGGGTGCAAGATTTGGGAATCGCCACCTACGGCCCGGTGTTCGAGCGGATCGAAGGCCGTTGCGAAGAGATCGTTGCGCGGCATCCGCAATTCCACATTGAATTGCGCGGCACGGCGGTTTGGCGATGGCGCAACCTGTATCAGATCGTCGTCGACTTGGCTACCAGTTTGGGAACGGCGACGGTGATCATCTTTTTCGTGATGAGCTTCGCCTATCGTTCGTTGCGGCTCGGTTTGATTTCATTGGTTCCCAACATATTGCCACTAGCAGCGACGGGTACGCTGCTGGTGATGATGGGCCAGAGCTTGGAAATCGTCAGCGTTTGCGCGTTTACCGTATGCCTGGGCATCGCCGTGGACGACACGATTCACTTTCTGACTCGCTATCAAGAAGAACGAAAGAAAACGAATGACCCCAAGGAAGCGATTCGTCGTGCCTTCGTTCATGTGGGCACGGCATTGATCATGACCACGATGGTATTAGTCGGAGGCTTTAGCACCGCGTTTCTGAGCGATACGCGCGATCATCGCATCTTTTGCGGCATGGGAATTCTGACCATCACCTCGGCTCTGTTTGCCGATTTAATTCTACTGCCTGCCATGTTGACGTACTTTCGCGGCCGTGACACTTCGGCAAACGAGCCGCACATTACCGCGTCGCCTGATAATGAATCGCCAGCCAAACGGTATTCTGATCGGGATCCGTCCATTCCACCCGATGCCGCCGATGAGCCGCAATGTTGAGATAGTCGCCCGGATGCAATTCGAGTTCGCTTTCGATTTCGCCGTCTTGGAACCGAACCCGCGCCACGCCACTCAGCAGTACGACCCACTCGTCCGTGTCCTGGTCATACCACTCGCCGTCCGCGGTCGCGTGTCCGCGAGAGACAATGCGTTCGACCCTGAATGACTCGTCCGCCAACAGGTCTTCAAATCGTTCCTCGGCCAAGGCGATTTCGTGGACGTCAAAAAGATTGCCTACCACGGCGTTTCCTTCAGTTAAAGTCGTTGCTCGCTCCGCGAACAAAACGATGCGCCATGGTTGACGCGCCATGGTTGATGCGATCCGTGACTCTTGTGATTGCAAAACATCCTACCATTTGAAAAAAAACAAGCGTCGAAATAGCGAGACCACAAGTTGGCTGGAGTATTTTGGTGCACTTTAACTCTCCCCGCCAAATTTTCGCGAAACAAAACTGGTCGACCGGGGTTCCAAGAGTGTGGTGGTTTTGCGCGCCGATCCACTGAAAACCGGGCGCGAGCTACCAAAAAGCCTTCGTGCGAGGCTCCGCGCCGCGACAGGGCTCCCGGGTCCGATTGAATATTCTCATCACTCCCGGTGAGCCGATTTTGTTACAATATTCCCATAATATCCATTCCCCCTCTTTGGCTCATTTTTTCCCATTACTTTAAGTTACCCATGACCTTAGGTCATTTTTCCCTTGTCGCGCAGCGTTTGGCGACGGGCGTCGGCCCGAGCAAACTTCAGATGCTCAAGAGTCAGAAAACATTTAGCTCGATCCACATTAAGAGAATAGATAATGATCAATCGCAGAAACATGCTTCAGGGAATGGCGGCCGGCGTCGGCGCTACTTTTGGTTCCACTTTGGTTCCCAACAAGGGCATTGCTGCCGCCGCGAAAACCAACGTGCCCCGGCGCATCATCTTCTTCATGCAGAATCAGGGTTTCGATCCAGCCACCGCCGTGCCCCAGGATCTTAAAGACGATACCTCCCTGGCGGATGTGACGCTGCCCGAGCCGATTAGCGCGCTGGAACCGCACAAGGACAAGATCCACATCATTACAGGATTGCATGGCCGGCATAC
Source organism: Planctomycetota bacterium (assembly GCA_029259935.1). The sequence goes on along the minus strand of JAJDEH010000474.1, from coordinate 11,226 downwards.
CAGCCCGTCGCACAGCGCCTTCTTTGGTGCCTTGGGCGGGTATCGTGGAGGCATCGGTGTGCCTCCCGGTGCGGCGACGATTGACCATGTGATCAGTCAGTTGCTGCCGCAAACGATCTTGCCCCACCTGCGCATCGGAATGGATGCGCTGGAAAATATGGTGTCACGACCCACCCTGGCCACTTTGTCCGCGGCGGGCGCGGGTAAACCGCTGTTCATGCACTCCAATCCACAAAACCTGTATCAGATGCTTTTCGGTGGGATTGCCACCGGAGATGTCAAACGAAGATACGAGGCCAGGTCACGAGTCTTCCATCGGATCGAGCAACTCGCCGGCCAAGGCGGAAGCGCGCTGCCCGCGGGTGACCGCGAGCGCTACGGAAGTTATGTCGATGGCTTCCGAGATATCAATGGTCTGCGTGAACGGCTGGCCGGTGTTTCGGACCACCTGAAGGAATTCGCGCCAGCCTACGACGAGAAGTTTACGAAACCGCAATTCGAAACCGATTGGCACGACGCCCTTCTCGAAATTGGCATCGCGGCTCTGAAAGCCGGCCTGACGAATGTGCTGACGATCGGTTCCGGTCGTGGAGAGATCTTCGGGTCTTGGAAGGGACTCGGCGTCGTCCCGGCCGGGCACAGCCTTGGGCACATGAAGCAACCGGAAAACCCGATCTGGGTGAAGATCCGGCAGTACAATTGTCAAATGCTGGTCAAGCTCATGGAGGCGTTGGAATCGATGCCCGAGGGTGACGGCACGATGATGGACAATACGCTGATCGTCTACACCAGTAACAACGCCGACAAACAGCACACTGGTGGAGAAAACTGGCCGTTTATCCTGCTGGGCAATTGCAGCGGCCGCATCAAGACGGGCCAGTATACGCATATCGACGGCAAGCGGCCGATTAATGCCCTCTACACGACGTTGCTGCACGCCATCGGCGCGCCGCGCGACCGCTTCAATATGGACAAGAAGAATGCGGGAGTGCACGACGCGAAGGTTGGTCCGATTGAAGAACTCATGGCGTAGCGTCGTCAAGGCGATGGCCTTTCTGAACCGTCAACACACCCGGTTTTTGATTCAACCGACGCGATAGCCTACGCAAAAAACGCTGACCAAATAGAGCCGATTAGTTGAACGGGAGGTAACGTTGTGGCCAGTACGATCGACGCACCCAAGAAATGGGTCGAAACGGTAGGTGACTTGTGTTTGCCCCCCAAAGCCGACCGGCGACTACAAGAGTTGATGGATCGTAACAACGAAGGATTACTGACCGAATCCGAGCGGACGGACCTTGAGTCCTTGGTTGAACTTAGCGAACGACTTTCTCTAGTTCGCGCCGAAGCGCTGCACTTGCTGGGGCGCAAACCGGCATGACCTCGTGGAGCGAGTTCGAACGGCAAGTTGAGCGGCGCGCAGCGCGGCCTAGGAGCCACGTTTCATTTCGAGAACGTGATTCCACGTTCGCGCGGTGAGTTGTTCCACCTATTTCCGCCGCACGAAAAGAGGGCGTGCCCGCACGCGAAGCAACCTACGGAAGACATTAACATGACCAGAATAACTGAGATACTCGGTTTTTGCCTTATCCTCGCTGCGCCCATTTCGGCCGTCCGATCTGAGGAGCCTGCGACGTTTCAATCTCTTGCAAAACCGTTTCTCCAGACGCATTGCCTTGACTGCCATGGTGCCGACGCGCAGGAGGGCGAGGTTGCTTTTCATGAACTGGCCGGAGTCGATGCGGACAACGCCGAGTTGTGGAAGCGAGTTTGGGAACAGGTTTCCCTAAAAGAAATGCCACCCAAGGACGAGGGTAATCAGCCCGCCGACATGCAGCGCTTACGACTGTCCAATTGGATCACCGGCGAATTGGCTCGGGCGATGAAAGACCAAGGCGGATTTCAAACTCACCTGCATCCCTCCAAGGGAAACCATCTCGATCACGATCTCTTGTTCGGAAAGATTCCCGTGGGGTTGGAGCCCGCCTCGACTCCGGCCCGTATCTGGCGAGTTCACCCACAAGAACATCTCGCGAGATTGAACGCGTTGATCAATCGTGAACCGGACTTTGATCCGGAGCGCCCAGGCTTACGAACCCGCGGTGATCACATTTCGCCCAACCAGGACGGAGAAGTGAAAGTCTACTTTGGCCTTGATCGAGTCATTGGTTGGGTCGGCGGAACCGCCGCGTATGCGGCGGCCATCACCGGGTTTCCTCCGGTTTTGACGACGGCCGATCACCATGGATTGAGGGACTATCCGATCCTCTATTCGGTCAATGGTGCCGAGGCGACGCAAATCGCCAATAACGCCGAGGACATTCTTCGCTTCATGGCGTACGGGCCGGATGCCGAACCGTATCAATTCGCGGATAAGGTCGGCGAGATTGACAACAAGTACAAGCACGAAAGTCTTCGCGGCTTGGCCCAGAGCCTTTTCTACAGCAAGTCGCCGAAGCGCCCGCTCACTCCCGTCTATGACCTCATGCGTGAGCCGGGAGTATCGGACAAGAACTTGAAGGCGGCGGTGTACTATCTGTTCGGAATCCTGACCGGCCGGTCGCCTACCGAAGAAGAAGCTAGCGAATACATCGCTATCGCGAAGAAAGCGATCGCCGACCTCGGGAAAGAAGAAGGCGCGATTCTGGGATTGACGCCTATCTTTCTTGATCGCGACGCCTTGTTCCGGACGGAACTGGCCGAGCAGGGAACGCCCGATCAGCATGGCCGGGTCATGTTGCAGGATCAAGAGTTGGCATTAGCCATTAACGGGGCCTTCAGCTATATCGCTCCTGACGAGACGTTGCAGCAAGCCGTATTGCAGGGGCAAATGAAGACCCATGAGGATGTGAAAAGGGAAGTGGCCCGGATTCTTCAAGACGACAGCATCCGCAAACCGCGGGTTCTCCAATTCTTCAGAGAGTATTTTGACTACGACCGGGCAGGCAGTGTTTGCAAGGACACGAAGGCTTTGGTTAGCGCCGGCGGCAACCCAAAGTCATATTACCGGTCGATGTTTGGCATGACGGCCAGTACGGACCGCCTTGTCGAATTGATCTTACAGGAAGACAAAAACGTCCTGCATGAATTGTTGACGACCGACCGCGTCGTTTTCGACGCCGGCCAGGCCGCGGACTATTTTGGTGAATTCACTGGCCCGCCCAAAGGCCCCCGCCCCAAGGTGGAAAACAAAAAGAAGAAACGCAATGCAAGTTCGCCCCTGATTCGCAAAGCGACTCTGCCGAAGGGCAAGATTGTCCATGTGCGGATCGCGCAGGTGGTGAAACGGGGAAAGACGCAAAGGTCTCTCACCACGCTGCCTAGCGAGCAGCGCATGGGCATCCTGACTCACCCGAGTTGGCTGGTTTCTCATTCCGACGCCATGGACAACCACGCGATATTGCGGGGCCGGTGGATTCGAGAACGCTTGCTGGGCGGCGCGGTCCCGGACGTGCCGATTACGGTGGATGCGATGTTGCCGGACGAACCGAAGGAGACCCTTCGACATCGGATGCGCGTCACCCGAGAGGAGTACTGCTGGAAGTGCCACCAGAAAATGGACCCGCTCGGCCTGCCTTTCGAGATGTACAACCACGTCGGAATATATCGCACCAAGGAGCAGGGAAAGCCCGTCGACACCAGCGGGGCTATCCTCGACAGCGGCGACGCGGATCTGGACGGCCCCGTGGCAAACGCCTTGGAGATGATACGAAAGTTAGCCGAGAGCGAGCGTGTAAAGCAGGTATTCGTGCGTCATGCTTTTCGCTTCTGGATGGGCCGTAACGAGACGATCAACGATGCGCCCGTTCTCCAAGCTGCTTACCACGCCTATCGAGACAACGACGGCAGCATGAGCGCGCTGATCGCATCGCTGGTTACTTCAGATGCCTTTCTCTATCGACGCGTTGAACGTGGCGTGCGGGAACGTTAAGGTGCCTCTTCAAGCTTTTCGATCCACCGCCGCAGCATCGCCACGGCTTTTTCGTCGACTAGCGAACTAGCTAGTTGCGGCATTTGGCCGCGCTCGCGAATGGAAACTCGGTGCAGTAAGATGGATTGGTCTGGATTGCCGGGTGAGACTAGGCGAGCATCCGCGATGTCAAACGTGTGATGTAGCGGCTTGATGTCGAACAGTTTCGTTTTTTCTCGGTCGACCGTGAATTCCAGATTGATTTGAGCATTGCCGCCGCCGGCGTCGACGTGGCAAATCGAACAGTTGGCGTGCAAGTAGGAACGGGCGCGGGCGTCGAGGTCGGCCGATTCGTCGTACGGATCGGCCAAGCGATCGTAATGGCGGGGCGCGTACGAAAGTAGCGACGAGTTGCTGGCGGCGCGCTGGTCTCGCGTGGCCGTTTGTTGTGCGATGTAGGCGCTGGCCTCACTGTCAGTTTTCCCATCGGACTTCGCCTGTTCGCGCATGTGGTCAAGTGTTTCTTTGCGATAGTTGATTTGCAAAACGCCAAGATGTTCCAGCACTCGCAGTTGGTTGTCGACCACGCCGCCGTAGTCGTGATCCTTGTTCATTTGAAGCGTACTGGGGCCGAGTACGAATTTGGCGGCCCGCGAATGGCAAACCATGCATTCGGTGCGGCTGGGATAGCGCCATGTTTGCCGGCGAACGCCGCTGGCCGTGCGAATGTCGAAGTGCTGATCCGCGCCTTCCTTGCCGACGAGCATGGCGTCGGTCTGCTCGTCGTTCCAGCGATAAGAGTAGCCAACCCATTCGCCTTGCTGTTTCGTTAGCAGCCGCGTTTCAATCCAGTGTCGCGAATCGGCTCGGCCTTCTCTCAGGTCGAGAGCGAACGATTTTACGAGCACCGTCTGCTCGGGAAAGTCCCAGCCGCGGTTGGCGGTGACTTCGATCTTTGGCTCGTCGCCCGGCAACGCCATGAATCGCTCTTTGTGCGCGTGGTCCGACCAGAGCGGCGAGTTGACGGAGTACGGAATCAGTGCGGGCTGAACTTGGTGGTTCTTGACGTTGCGAAATAGTCCTGTTTCGCTCAGCTTTCGTGGAAACTGTTCATTGGTCGCTTGGTTGGGATTTCGCTTTAGTGAATACAAGCCGCCAAGTTCGTCCGCTTCGTGGTTGCAGATCAACAGTTCACCCCGGCTGTCGGTGCCGAAACCGGAAATCCGCAAGCTCGTATCGGCGATTTCCTTATGCCAGAGTATCTTTTTGCCGTCGTGGCGCACGGCCCAGATTTTTCCGGTCGAGTGATCACCGTAAATGTAGGCTCCGCGAAGTTCCGGAAAACCATCGCCATGGTAGACGACGCCGCCGGTCAACGAACGAGCTTCGGAATGTGGATGTTCGACGGTCGGCTTGCTGATCGGTGTCGGGCCGCGTTTGCGATTGGCGTAGAAAACGTGGCCGCCTTCGTAAACACTCCAGCCGTAATTCGCTCCACGCTCGACGAGGTACGCCTGCTCCCATAAATCCTGGCCGTTGTTTCCGACCCAAATGTGTCCTTGTTTCTTGTCGACGGTGATACGCCACGGATTTCGAAAACCGTAAGCCCAGGTCTCGGGCCGCGCGCCGTCGACGTCTAGAAACGGATTGTCCTTCGGAACGCCGTAGTGCTTGCCATCAGCCGGATGATCGACGTCGATGCGCAACACCTTGGACAGCACATGATCGAGGCCCTGCCCCTTGAGGTTCGTATCCGAATCAGAAGTTCCATCGCCCGAGGTGACGTACAGCATCCCGTCGAGCCCGAAGACAAGATCGCCCCCGTTATGCCCGTCCGACTCCCATTCGATGATCACCCGTTCGCTCTTGGGGTCAATCGCAAAGGGCGGCTCGGTTTGCATCGTGAATCGCGAAATGCGCGTCGTCTTTCCCTCGAACCCCTCCGACTTTCCGTTATGCCCCACGAACAAATAGCCGTTCTTTTGAAAATCTGGATGAAATGCCACGCCGTAGGCCGTCGTTTCAAGCGTGTGCAGTGTTTCTGCTTCTTTTGCGTCGGCCGAGTCGGTGAGCCGCAAGATTTTCGTCGCTCCGTACGAGCGATCTTGGTGGATGACGATTAACTTGTTACCGCCAGGCTGGCGGGCAACCGCGATGGGAAAGTTCAACTTGAGTTGCGCAAAGGCTCGCTCGGCGATATAGGGCGGCGGGGGTTCGGGAGATCCGGCCACTCGGGAAGTCGTCAAGGGAACAAGACGCTTGATGCCGACCGGTTTGGCGTCGCTGGGAAGGGGAGTGTCTCGCGGGCCAACGAATCGCAGCGAGGCATAATCCTCGTGCCGATGGAAATCGGCATGCGGCTTGGAATCGAGCGGCGCGTTGGTCGACAGTTCAGGACCCTCAAAGTCGACTGAGTAATCGTAACGACATAGCGCGAACTTCCACACTTCATCCGGGTTGGGCCGTCCACCGGTTTTTAGCATCGCGGTCCAGGGAAGCTTCCCTTCGACGGTCCAGCCGGTATCGCGATCGCTCCATTTGTTCAGCGTGCCGCTGCGTTTGACTTTGGCCTGGATGTGAAACTCGCCGTCCTTTTTGTATCGCTGAAATCCGCCACTGCCGCGCCGCGGAATGAACATGTCCATCACGGTCCCGGCGGCGTTGACTTGAAATTCGTAGTAGCCCGGCTTGTCGTCCGCCGGTTTGAAGAACAGCTCAAAGACATCGTTCGACCAAGTTTCTCCGTCATGTTCCTTGACATCCGCGTAGAGGTCGGAATCTTCCATGTCGGCAAAGAAATACAAATTGTCGCGATCCCAAAGCAGACGCGCGCTGGTCGAAGTGCGCGGCGGTCGCTGTTTTTCTCGCAACCATGGCAGTTTGAAAGCGTCAATTTTGATCGCGTTTTTCCAATCGCCTTCGTCCGCGACACCGTCAATCTTGATTTCTCCGCGCGCCCAGCGGCACTGCACGGGTTGCCCTTTTCCTTTGGCGGGAACCGGATCGGCTTGCGCGCTGCCGCAAATACCGGCTACTAACGTTGCCGCACCCAGCAAAGTGAATTGGAAGAGCGGGCGGAGCATGCCAATTTGGCGCAGGCGCGCTGTCGGAAACAATCTATTCATGAATTCAACCTGGCGGGAGTGTTGATTGGAAGGCTAAAGATCGTCTTCGTCGCTGGCGTCACGGATGACTTTTCCCAGCCACCAGCCCCAGACAACATAATGGAACATGACGATCCCCAATAATGCTCCGCCGATGATGAGGACGGGGCCAAAAACCCCCAACGTCAGGAATACAAGCGCTAGATAAGCAACAAAACCAGCGAGTACCAGCAAAGCGATCGGAATCCAGGAACGACCGGACTTTGGCTGCTCGATCGGTCTCTCCGGCGGCGGGAGGGGCTTGGCCATGATGGTGTTACGTGGGGGGGAATGGGATGCTGAAGGAATTTGGATTTTAATCCATGAAGCCACGCATCGCCACCATTGGGAGGATGGGCATGGTTGGAGCGCTAAAGAACCAAATTGTGGTGCAGGCGTCCCGCCTGCAGATAGCAGCCGAGACGGCTGCACCACAACCTGAGAAGCAACCACGCCACCAGTCGCTAGACCTCGAGAATCATCAGATCAGGCCCTGTTTCCGGCACGAGGTTGACTCGTCTTGCTTGAGCGCACAGGGCACCCAGCGCCTCACGGCCCTGGCTGCCGAGGTTCTGCGTCCACTGATTTACGTAGAGGTCAACGTGCGAGAACATCACCTCTTCGCTCAATTCCTGGGCATATTGTCGCATCGTCGGTACGGTCGCCTCGCGATTCGCCAAGGCGTATTCCAATGAATCGCGCAACACCGCTTGAACACGTTCCAACGTCTCTTGCCCCAGCCGGTGCCGAGCTAGGATCCCACCCAGCGGAAGAGGGTGCGACGTTTCCCGCTCCCAAACTTGGCCCAAATCTTCCACGCAAGCCAGCCCGTTTTCTTTCCACGTGAAGCGGCCTTCATGAATGCAGACTCCAAAGTCGGCCTCTCGTTGCTGTAGCGCTGGCATGATTTCCGAAAAGACGACATGCTCGACGTGCCCTTCCCCCGCGTGAAACAGTTGGTAGAGCAGAGTGGCGGTGGTCCATTGGCCCGGACACAACACGCGCGCCGTTCGCGTGTTGCCAGCGCCGTCAACGATTCGATCACCTGGCAGAGAGTCGGTCCGGGCCGCCAGCAGCAACGGTCCGTTGCCAAACCCCAAAGCCGATCCGGTCGGCAAGACTCCCAAGTCGTCGGCCAATAACAGAGCGGCATGGAAACTGGCCTTGGCGACGTCGAAGTCGCCGGCAAAGAGACGCGTGTTGAGTTGCTCGACATCCAGCAACTCGACGCGAAACTCGAGACCGCGTAAGTCGATGCACTTGGTCAAAATGCCGTGAAACGTAAACGTGTCGTTGGGACATGTCGAAATGCCAAGGTGAATGGTCGTCATTGCTTGTTATCACTTTCGGCTAGTCGTGCTTGAGCAACTCGACCATCAGTTCCCAGGCCGACTGGATTGCCTCGTCGATCTTCCAGTTCTCCACGTCGCCGTCGCCCGCTTGGTTGGAAATGCCGCGCACGATCCTCAGCGGCGTATCGGCCATCGCGCAGGCCAGCGCGACACCGAACCCCTCCATGTCCTCGGCGATTGCTTGCGGGAAACATTCCAACCGCTGTTCTACTTCGACCGCATTTCGAGAAGCGGCGCAACAGGTCAGCAACCTTTTTGGGTGGGATTTCAGCGTGAAATCTAGCGAAATCTCTTCGTGGACCGCATCCCGCGTCTCGCCGCCGTCCCATTGGGGAAAGCCCATCTGGGACGGGGTCAAGAATTCACTGCCCGATCCAGCGCCGACTCCGTATAAACCTACGGTGTTAAACGTGGAGGCCGATCCGATCGGGACCACGATCGTGTCGTAGGTCCCCGCAATTCCCATCAGGATCGCACGGCGAGGGCGATAGCGAGCGAGCAGTTGGGCGGTTTGCGCGGCGGCGGCGATAGGGCCAAAACCACAAATTTCAATTTGCGCGTTCGCGCGAAATGCGGGCTGCGCGGCAAACCGCGACCGTTCCAATTCCGTGGGCACAAGCAGTAGGTCGCCTTGCAAGGCGTCGCCAGTCATCCCATCAGTTTGCAAGATCCATCCCGATCAGGCAACGCCACCGCGCTGATCCCATGGAACCGTGTTTCTCGAAGGATACCGCGTTTAAGCGTCCAGTGAGAAACCGCCTTGAACTGTCGCGGTGTCCGCGATGGGATTCATGGCACTGGAATCGAAATCGTCGGCGGTGAGTTCCCCAGGCATTTCGCTCCCGGCGGGAGGCACGGGTGCCTCGGGCATGATTTCACATAACTGCCGCCATGTCTCGCGGTCTTCCGTAAGCACCTGCACGATGCCGTCGATGCGGTCGGCGTCCGGTTCAAACTGCATTTCGTTAAGAGCTTGAAAGATGAACAAATAGATCGCGGCCGTGTTGGCCGCCGCCGCCGAATCTTCCGGCTTGATGGCAACTAGCAGCTCGGCGACGATTTCGCGGCAGCGGACCAGTGTCTTGTCGCCTTCCTCGCGACGCGAGGCACGCCAGTGCTCGGCCGTTTGCGTGGCAAATCGGGTCGCGCCCTCAATCAACATCAGCCGCAACTTCTGGGGGGCCGCGGTGAGCACTTGAGTTTCAAAGTACGCTTGTTGCGCATCTTGCATGGAACTTCAGCCTTTGTGTTCTGGTCAATCCGCGCCCTGTCCGAAGGAAGTGATAAGCTGGGCAGGTGTGTGGCCGGGGTCGCGCGGCCACGGGTCGCTCGTTCGAGTGCATCGGCCTACGCCGCACACTCAGCGCGATGAGCGAAGCTTACTCAATGGACATCGGACAAAATACCGGTCGCCGTTCAGCAAGATTTTCATGGAATCGAATCCAGGCTAACTTGCGTTAGACACTAACGGTGGTAACGGTTGTAACGCCGTGATGACCGCCAGGTTGTTCTGAAGCTGACCGATGACCTCTTCCATCCGGAAGAAATCCTTGAGCATCCGTTCGCGCTGGCTGTCAAGCCGTTCCGTAAATGCGGCAATTCGTTGGTTCGTGTCGTCGATTCGGCGTTGCAGCGAATTGACGCGATTGACAAGTAACGAATTCTCCGCTCCGGCGAACGTATCGATGAGTGTATCGAGCCGCGCGGCGATTCCGTCGTCGCCGGTGAAAAACTGCTCAAGAGCCTGCGGGTCCTCGGCGAATTTACTCTTCAGCTTGCTCGTGTCGAGTTGGAGTTGGCCTTCCGCATCAAGGCTGAGCCCCAGTTCTTCCAGACTTCGGATTGACCCGAGATTGAACTGGCGGCCGGAGATAAATTGCGATAGCTCGTTTTCGATTCGCAGTGTCTCGTTCGATCCAAACAGGACTCCGGTGACATTGTCGATCTCGTTGAAAAACGTCAGTTCGTCAATTCCCGTTTTCAGGCTGTTATAGGCGCTTACGAACAACTCGACGTCGGCCACGAACTGAGAATCCGTTTCCGCCACGTTGATGGTGACCGTGCTGGTCGTCGCCTCGCCCAGGGTAAGCGTCGCTCCGTTCAGGACGCTGTCGAACTGATTGGTAGTGGAAGACGCCAGGAAACCCGCGCCGCTTGAATCGGCCGAGCCAATCAACAGCAAGGCATCCTGAGCCTGGGCCAACTGCTGAAAATTGAACGCCACTCCAGCGCTGTCAATCAACAGTTCCCCCGCCGACCCGTTGACCTGGCTAACCAGCGAAAGACGAAACGGCGACGAACTGCTGCCATCGTTGAATAACGACGCCGCGACGTCGGCATCCAAATCATTGATCTTGCTGATCACATCCGCCAGTGATTCCGACGAGCTGATTGACACTGAAAACGAACTTGAGCTGGTAATCACCTCGGTGTCGTTACCACTGATATCGACCGTGGTCGAAGTTCCCAAGATTCCCAAGTCGGCGGCGGATGTTCCGTTGCCGGTTTCCGAAACGACTATCTTTTGGGTTCCGGATGCCGTATCGCGCAGACGAATTCCATCGCCTTCCGGATTGATTTCGGCGGTCACGCCGATTGCCAAGGCGTTGATGGCGTCGAGAACGTCGCCCACCGTGGTGGGTGCCAAGGTCGCAAGATTGATGGCGCTGTCCAGGCCGGTGGTGTCTTGAATTCTGATCGACCCGAGACTCACGCCCTGGCCGTTGTTCAACGACGAAAGCAATGTGTTTTCCCCAATGACTTGCAGGTCAAGAGAACCGCTGTCCACGGAGGCGACCGCGGCATCCACGGCCACCTGCAG
>JAJDEH010000473.1 GCA_029259935.1 Planctomycetota bacterium | reverse complement strand
TCTGGAGTTGGCACTGCGTCTCCCGCCACCCAACTGGGACTGGCGTTTCTAGACCGAGGTGGCGATAATCTCTGTTGGTTATGAGCGAAACCTCCCCTAGCGCCTCCTTGTAAAGGAGGGGGAATCTGGTTCTCCCCCTGCCAAGGGGGAGTTAGAGGGGGTCGGCAACACACCAACCTAAACGACCCCGACCAACATGCCGACAACCCACGCATTCGATTTCCTCGCCGAACCGAATTTTTCTTCCCCCGTCGTGGTCGCGTTCGGCGACGAACCGTTTCTCAAGCGGCTTGTGCTGCAAAGCTTGCGAGATCAAGTGCTGGGCGACGACGAGGATACTCCCTATGCAACGTTCGAAGGAAAGGGCACCGAGTGGCGGGATGTCGTCGACGAAGTCTCGACCGTTTCACTGTTCGGCGGCGGCCGGCCGCGTTTGGTGATTGTCGAACAGGCGGATGACTTCGTGAGCCGGAACCGCTCGAAATTGGAAGATTACTTCGCCGCGCCTGCGTCGAGCGGCATTTTGGTTCTGGAAGTTGGGCAATGGCCCAGTAACACGCGTCTGTACAAAGCCATCGACAAGAGCGGCCTACAGATCGCCTGCCGCCCGCCGCTCAAGGGCAAGTCGCTGGACAAGCGCCGCTTGATCAAGTGGTTGCAAGAATGGGGCAAGTCCCAGCACCAAGCGTCTCTCGCGCCACGAGCCGCCGAACTGTTGCTGGACCTGGAAGGGCCTGAATTGGGGTTGCTGGATCAGGATCTTGCCAAGCTGGCACTCTACACGGCAAAGGATGGTAAGGTCACGGAACAGATGGTCCGCGATGTAGTCGGCGGGTGGCGTGCCAAGACAACCTGGGACCTGATCGACGCCGCAGCGGACGGCAATTCCGCCGAGGCCCTGTTGCAACTAGATCGCTTGCTGCAATCGGGCGAGCATCCGTTGGCCTTGCTCGGGCAAATCGCCTGGTCGCTGCGCCGATTCGCCGCGGCGACGAGAATCTACCAACTTGCGGAAGCCGAAAATCGGCGAATCAAACTATCCGACGCTCTGCAACAGGCTGGCTTCAAGGCGTGGCCGCAGGGAGCATTGGAAAACGCGGATCGCCAATTGGTCCAACTCGGGCGCGAGCGGGCCGGCCGGCTTTTTCAATGGTTGTTGGAGGCCGATTTGGCATTGAAGGGTTCGCATTCGACTCCGGAAAGGTCGCGGTTCGTGCTGGAGCGGCTGTTCCTGCGTCTCGGTAAGGAAACCAAATCGATGGCGGAGCAAGCTCCGGCAACGATTCGTTGAAATCTAGCACCCTTCTTTCCCCGGCGGCTGCCAGACCAGCACCGCTAGCGTTTCCATTCATCTTGCCATGGACGCGCGGTTGCCTTACCATCCGCCCCTCTTCTAGCAAGATCTGCTGCTCATATGACACGCAAACTGATTCTCTTCATCTGTGCGACTGTATCCAGTGCCCTTGTGGTGACGGGCTGTACGACTCCCGTCTCCTATCTTGAGCATTTCTCGGATGATGAGACCACGCCGTTGAGCCAGCGCGAACGTCATTATGGGCGCTCGCGCGATACGGCTTGGCAGGATCGCCTCAGAACGCTTACTGAACCGGATCCGGGCTCGAATCCTCTTCGTTCCATTCGCGAGGACGACGAAGTGGCATCGCCACCAGCAGCAATCGTGGAATCGGCGGTTGCGAACTCCAATAACCAAACGCCCGAGGCAGCGCCACCAACGAGTTCCAGCCCCTCGGTAATCGAGGATTCAAACGCCGCGGTCGCCCCTACCGAACCGCCGAAGTTTCAGCCCCAACCTGCTCCGCCCGTTCATCCGGAAGCCACCAATCCGGAAGCCACCAATCCGGCAGTCGCCAATCCGGCAGTCGCCACGGTGCCGAACGACGCTACCAACAGTGAAACTCATCTCGTCCAAGCCGCTGCTGTTCAGCAAGACGGTCGGGCCGAACCTGACTCGGCAGGCGCGTTGCCCAGCGATGACAAATCCGTGGGCAAAGAAAAGCCCCCCAAGGATTGGCAGGGACTAGTCCGTGAAGCGATCGTACTCTTGAAGCAAGACCTCCACCAGGTTAAACCCGATCCCAAGAAGTTTAAGGAGTTGGACGAATCCGAGCGGATGGAAAGGGCAAAGCGAGAGACGCTGCTTCGTTTGCTGTATCTGATTGCCAATGACCGCGAGGACGCCGTACGGCCGATCAAGCAACTGGGCGAGGCAGAGCAGGAATTCTGGAACGAGCTACTGTACGGATTGATGGTCTACTTCAATGACAACGAGATGCCGCGCGACGAACAGCGGAAGACGTTGGCCCTGCAAAATCTCAGGCGGGCGAACGAATTTCTGGCTACCGTCAGCAACTTGGAAGTTCGCAATGCCGTGTTTTGTACGGGTGTCGACAGCTATGGCCGTTACACGGAAGTCGCAAAGAATGAATTCCGGGCAGGGCAAGAAGTGTTGCTGTACGTGGAGGTCGACAATTTCTCGGCCGAACAACTCAAGAACGGACATTACGAAACGGCGCTTGTCGGCAGCTACGAAATCCGTGATGTGGCTCGGCAAAAGGTCGACGAATATGAGTTTGTCGTCGAGAAAGATGTCAGCCGAAATCGGCGGAGAGACTTCTTCATTCCGTATCGTGTCTACATTCCGAATTTGAAGCCGGGTCCTTATACGTTGCGCTTGACTGTTCAAGACAATAAGACCAAACGCAGCGGCCAGTCGGCACCGATCTCCTTCACGATTCGTAGTTAATGTCGTGGTTCCGTCCGCGAACCAAACGTTCTGCGATCTGAATGTACTGCTCGCGCGCTCCAAACTGAACGCCATGATCGCGGAGCGAGCAACGGCTAGTTTCCATCTGGAAAAAACTTCAACTCAGCCAACCAAGCCAAAGACTGCTCCTGCCAGGCATCCCACATGGGGCCCTTGTAGCCGTTGAGCCCATGGCCGCCGGACGGCAACTCCAGCAACTTGGAAGCCACTCCTTTGGCTTGCAGCGCCTTGTGAAACACTCGGCTGTTTTCGATCGGTACGGGCTTGTCGTCCTTGGCGTGGGCCAGAAACGTGGGCGGCGTCTGCTTCGTTACTTGTTTCTCATTGGAATACAACTCGACCAGTTCCGGTGACGGGTCTTTGCCTAGCAGATTGGTCCTGGATCCTCGATGCGTGGTCCCGCCCATGGAAATCACGGGATAGACCAGAATCGCGAAATCGGGGCGACAGCTTACCCGATCGACGGCATCCGTCGCTTTCGGATCGCCGCCGTCAAAATGCGTGGCTGCCGTGGACGCCAAGTGCCCGCCCGCCGAGAAACCCATAATTCCGATCTTGGTACTATCAATCTGAAGTTTCTTGGCGTTGGCACGAATCGTCCGCAAGGCGCGCTGGGCATCCAACAATGGAACTGACGATCGGCCTTTGGGTAGTCGGTACTCCAAGACAACTCCGGCAATCCCATGAACGTTGAGCCACTTGGCAATGCCATGGCCCTCCGCGCCGGTCACCAAGCCGCCGTATCCGCCGCCCGGACAGATCACAACCGCTGCGCCGTTGGGCTCCATCGGCCGATGCACGGTGATCCACACCTCGGCCGCCTCGAATTGGCCGCCTCCAATCGGCGCTCGACCATTCCAAAGGGCAATTCGCTCACGACTTGCCGTGTCGTCGGCCGTCGCCACTAAGCTTGAACCAATCAAGGTCAACATGGAAACGAGCAACGCGGTGTGGATCCGGTTCATGAAATAACTCCGCTGTGAATATTGGCGAAAATGCCATTGTATCAGCGCCTTTTGGCCCCACCGACAATATCTCGGAAAGTGTTTTCAATTCACGGGGCAAACGTCTAATTGGACGTGTGATTGGGAATTGGATCTAATGGCGTTCTCGACTCCGGCGATGCTACCAGTCGATAAAACTGTTGATTGCTCAAGACAAGGCTGTGCCATGCAGGACACTTCCACTCTCCTACTCAACCTCCTGCTCGTTGGCGTGTTCCTAGCGGGAATTGGCATCTTGTGGGTGTTGCCGGTAGTTTTGGGGGTTCGCTGGGCTCGCCGAAAGGGCTATTCCACGTTGTGGATGTTGTTCGGACTGCATCCGATTGGTGCGTGGATTGTGGCGGCCGTCATGCAGCTTCTTCCACCAAGAGTTCGGTGCTCCAGTTGTCACCAACCATTCGATCAGCGCTTCGTTCGCTGTCCTTTTTGCGAAACGCCTGCTCACGTTAGCGCGGATGCACTGCCGCCGCCTGCCGTCGAAGCGGTTGTCGAGACCCCAACACCACGGCCACACAAGCCATCCGCCCGTTCAGCGCCCCGTTCGAATGTAGGGATGTTGGTCGTTCTTTCGTTGTCAGCGGGTGCCCTGCTACTAGGATGTTCGGGCCTAGTGGCGTTCGTGTTTTTCGTCCGCGTGGTGCGTGAAGATGTCGAACCTGCCTTGCCGTCGGCGACATCGGCTTTGACAGAAGCAAGCGAACCGCCGCCAGGCATTCGCGAGTTTCCGGCAAATGGAACCGCTGTCGCGGCCGACACACCGCTGGACGTGGGCCAATCGCTTCACGGCGAATGGGCCGGCACCTGGTATGTGGTGGAAGTCCGCGAGGTACTCCCGGACGGCAACGTCAAGGTTTATTGGACAGATTGGCGGCATGATGAGATTCTGCCCAGAAGCCGCTTGCAGTTACCCTCGGCCAGCGAAACGCCCTAGTCGAGATTCTTGAAACCATCGAGATTCGTCGATTCCCATGTGTCCTCGGCGACAAGCGGATTGGCGTCTATTTCGGCGTACTCTTGCCAGTATCTGGTGCCTCTTGCGTTCCATCGATGAGTGTGATGATCGTTTGGCCGGTTTTGGGCATGGTCGGATCTTCCGCCGTGCAAATGATCAGGTTCCGCGTCTCGTCGATCACGAACAGCAAGATGGCCGACTCGCCGTACATTTCACGAAAGTGCTCGAAAGTGAACTCGCCGCTGACTTTGGTCGTCTTAATTTCATAGCCATGGGTCATCAGGTTCATCAGCTTGTCGTGATGAAGTCCGTCGCCGAATAGATCGCGGCCGCGCAAGTGTTCGGCCACCGATTCACGGCGGCCCGTTCCCGCGTCCCAGGGAGCAAGCTGGTACACGTTGGCCCGGCCAAACTGATGCGTCAGCTCTTGGATTGCCAACGCGTTCACTTCATCATTAGGAGTCATTGCCAGTAAGCGGCCAATGCCTCCCAGATCGAGTTCTTCGCGGACGTGCTCCGACAAGATGCTGGCGCACTCGGCTGGCATGCCGGCCATCCGCGCGGCCGCCACATGACGATAGTTGGTGTCGACCAGCAGCACTTGAAATCCTTCGGCGTGAATGGCGTTGGCGATGCTCTGAATCCAAGGGCCGCCGCCGGCGATCAACACGCCTTGCGGCTTGGCTTCGGCCAGTCCAAGCCGTCGTGCAATGGGGCCTGCGCACAATCCATAAAAGGCAACCGTGCATGTAATCACCAAGAACGTGAGCGGTTCGAGTTTGTGCGCATGTTGGTCGAGCGCGGTGAGAGACGCGTTCATGGCATCAGCCTGTTGCGCTTCGGCGACTAAATGGCTCAGTTCCAAAGCGAACACCGACGTGACCGCCGCCGCGACGATTCCGCGCGGTGCTAGGAATGCCAAGAATGTTCGCTCGGGCAGCGTCAGGTCGCTTTGAATCGTCGACCAGAAAACGGCGGCCGGCCGAATCACGAAGATCACCGACAGCACGAACGCCAGGCCGCCGAGTTTTAGTTCCAGCAAATCCATTGGGTTCAGTCGCGATCCCAACACAATAAACAAACACGAGATCAACAACACGGTCAGGTGTTCCTTGAACTCGGCGACGTGCTGCAAGGAAACTTGTTTTTGATTCGCCAGATACATTCCCAATACCGTCACGGTGACCAATCCCGACTCGGATTGAAACAAGTTCGAGGCCACGAACACGCCCAGCACCATGGCCAGCACCGCAACTCCCTGCAGGAAGTCTGGAATCCAGTAACGCTTTAGCAACTGCACGAGGACCGCGCCGCCAGCCAATCCCAGGACGCTACCCGCTAGCAGGGTTTTTCCCAGCACGGCGTAAAGTGGCTGGCCCGATTCCGAAATAATCTGAAAGACCAGCACGGCCAGAATCGCGCCGATCGGGTCGACGACGATCCCTTCCCATTTGGCGATCGAACCGACCTTCTTGCTTGGCTTGACATGCCGCAGCAGCGGCGCGATGACGGTTGGCCCGGTCACGACCAGGATCGCGCCAATCAACGCCGCCAAAGCCCAAGGCAAACCGACAAACAGCCACGCCGCCAAGGTGGTTAAGCCCCAACTGGCCAGGACACCCAGTGTGCACAGCCGCAAGACACTATTGCCCGCTTTTTTCAATTCAGCGAGCCGCAGTGTGAGGCCACCCTCGAACAGAATGACCGCGACGGCCAGCGACACCATGGGAAATAACAAATTGGTGCTGAGCTGCGATCCGTGGCCTTTCGTTTCTCCCGCCTGCGCCAATTCACCGAGCAGATGGTCCAAATTCACCACATAGCGCAGCCCAATGCCCAGGGCCAGCAGCACCAGGATCGACGGCATCCGCAACCGCCAGGCAATCCACTGCGCGCCGACGCCGAGTACGGGAATACTCGCCAGATAGATGACCAAACGCTCGTTCATTCGCGCCTTTCACAGGTTTGAAATTCTCCAAACGGCGGGCACCTGCCCAGCGAATTCGCGACCAACGAATCGTAGCCGGTCACGCATCAAGAGGCGAGCCCCGTCCGGTTCTCCCGCTTGCGAAGGGGGAGTTGGATGTCGTTCGGTTCCGGCGACGGAACCGAGGAGCAACCTGAAATTGATCATGAAAAATCTCGCCCGATCATCCAGAAACTCAACCTAGGCGTAATAGTTTCCCAAACGCCATGCAAACTCGCTGTTCGTCTCGAATTCCGCGATTGTTTGTTTTCAATTGTCGCCTCGGAGATGCCGATAGGATGATTGGGCAGCAAGCCCACGGAGAAGTTTGGAGCTGAATCTCTCCCACCGTGCCCCCTCCTTCTGCCGTCCCGCCATAGTCCACCACAATGCCGCCAACCCTCATGGCGCATCCTACATCAAAATCCATTCTCCATGGATTGGGAGTCTTAGAAATGAAATCGACGCGATTGGCAACTGCATTTGCGATGGTCTGTACCGTGTTTACGACGGCGGCGCAAGCACAAGTGATCGAAGCACCATCCATTGAGACGCCATCATCGGTCAAACCCATTGGGTTTACCTACGACTATTACGAAATCGGACAACCCGACGTGGAGACTTCTCCGAGCGACGTGCCGGAAATTGTCGACGACGCCCATGATGTCGTGGTGGATGCGCCGCCTTGTGACGGGGACGCCTGCGACGGCGATGGCTGCGATGGCTGTGGCGACGGTTGCTGCACTTGCTATTTGTTTGGGCCGGAAGAGCCCTGGACGTTGCAAGAGTATTTGTTCGGCGACTGCGAGTGCGCCCCGACCATCGGCGGTTGGATGGAATATGGCTATCACAGCAACAACGTGCCCCTTTCGTTCAACCGTTTCGACCTGTTTTCGTTCAGCGACGTCGACCAAGGGCAATTGAACCAAAGTTGGCTGTATATCGAAAAAGAAGCTAATGGCGATTGCGGTTGGGGATGGGGCTACCGGGCTGACATCATGTACGGAACCGATTCCCACAAGACGCAAGCTTTTGGCAACTCAACTTCGGCGGCCGGCTTCACCAACGGCTGGGACAATAGCTGGGATAACGGCATCTATGGCTGGGCCATGCCGCAAGCCTACGTGGAAGTTGCCAAGGGCGACCTGTCGATCAAGGGTGGCCACTTTTACACATTGGTCGGTTATGAAGTCGTGACCGCTCCGGACAACTTCTTTTACACGCATGCCCTGACGATGTTTAACAGCGAACCGTTTACCCATACCGGCGTGCTGGCAACCTACGGCTACAGCGATGACATCGAAATCTACGCTGGCTGGACGGCGGGTTGGGACACCGGCTTTGATACGTTGGACGGCGGCAGCAGTTGGCTGGGCGGAGCCAGCTTGACACTGTCCGAGCACTTGAGCGTGACTTACATTTCGACGGCTGGCAACTTCGGCCTGCGTGGTCGCAACGCCTACTCGCACAGCATTGTCATGAACGCGCAACTGACCGATAAGCTGGAGTACGTCATTCAGAGCGACATGGTCTCGATCGGCCAAGTTAATCCCAACGGGATCGCCCCCGGCGGTCTGCCCGGCGGCAACGTCAACGTTCCGCTCGGTAACGACCAAGTCGGCATCAATCAGTATATGTTCTATACGATCAACGATTGCTTGTCGGTCGGCGGTCGGATGGAGTGGTGGAAGACGGATGGAGTTTCCTTCCACGAACTGACGGGCGGCATCAACTACAAGCCGCATGCGAATGTCATCATTCGACCGGAAGTCCGCTACGACTGGACGCCCGCCAGGCTGCCCGCATCGCGGAACTCGGGAATCTTCCCCTATCCGGTCGGTGTGAACGACGTCACGACCTTCTCGATTAGCGGTATCTTCACCTTCTAATTCGAGCCCTTAAGAAAACAACGAAGGCCGTCCATTATTTTGGGCGGCCTTTTTTTGTGCGCTTTGCGTCCCGCACTCTTTGGCGGTGCATCTGCGTTGGGCACGGATTCTTTGTGCCCGACCTCAATCGAATGCCCAATCGCGCGTCGGCCGATGCTCGCGAATCGGGCATGCCAGGCGGCGGGCGAGCGAATTCGGCAAAACCGAAATTCTACACACATACGCTAACTTTTGCCCCTCTTTGACGTTACGGGCATCTGCAACTTGTTGAATCTCATCTGCCAGCATGGCTGGCACAGCCCTTGCTTTTAGACGAATCGCCTCGCCGAGCCATAGGTCGGGACTTCAGGGACCGGCAGGGCAGGGTGCGCCTTTGTTGGTTGATTGCGCACTCAATTCAGAAAACTCCTTCAGTAAAGGACAGGCAAGTCGGATGAAGTACGCATCTTCGAGTTTTGGAGTGTATCTCCTCGTTGGGTTGTTGGGTGTGAGTCTGGCGCTCGTGTCGGTTGCGACCGCTCAGGAGTCTGAAAATACTCCCGCGCCGAGTACTACCGACACGAGCGACGGCTCTTCCGAGGACGAGGCAGGATCCTCTACCGAGAGTTCCGAGCAGCCGCCGGAAGCGACGCCCGAACCCTCCTACGCGTCGAGCGAATTGGGCTATGCGTTTGACAACATCGTCTTGTTTCTAGCCGCCGTGTTAGTACTCTTCATGCAGGCGGGCTTCGCCATGGTGGAAGCCGGCTTCAACTCGGCCAAGAACACGGTCAACATTCTCTACAAGAATGTGATGGATTGCAGTGTCGGGATGTTGCTGTTCTTTATCGTTGGTTTTGGCCTGATGTACCCAGCGAATTATCCACACGCAGGCGACTTGAACCCGTACTTGGCGTTCGGTGGAACTGGAATCTACGAACCAGTGGCCGATGCCCGATTCAGCCCTCAAGTGGACTGGCTCTTCCAGGCAGTGTTCTGCGCGACTGCGGCCACCATCGTTTCCGGTGCGGTTGCCGGCCGCATGAAGTTCAGCGCGTACTTACTGTATAGCGCCGTGCTGACCGCGTTTATCTATCCTATCGGCGGATATTGGAAATGGGGCGGCGGTTGGTTGACGCAGTTTGGTGAACTAGCCGATGGAAAGTGGACCATGGCGTTTCAGGACTTCGCGGGTTCCGCGGTGGTCCATGCGGTCGGTGGATTTGCCGGATTGGCGGGTGCCATCATTCTCGGACCGAGAATCGGTAGGTTCGTGAATGGCAAGTCGATTCCCATGCCCGGACATAACATCACTTTTGCCGCTCTGGGCGTTTTCATCCTGTGGGTTGGGTGGTACGGATTTAATCCCGGCAGCCAACTGGCATTTCAGAGCATGAGTGACGCGGATGCCACAATGTTGATCGCGGTCAACACCACTCTGGCGGCGGCCGCCGGCGTCGTCGCCTCGACGATCCTCGGTTGGATCTTGTTCAAGAAGCCGGATATCTCCATGA
>JAJDEH010000472.1 GCA_029259935.1 Planctomycetota bacterium | reverse complement strand
GAAGGGTGGCGGGTATGCGGATATGCGCGGCGCGCAACCGATCAGAAGCGATTGATTTCGTCAAACGACTTGATTTCTGGGTGACCATGATCCGCCGAAACTTCGGCGTTGCCGGGGCGCCGACACAACGCCGTTTCAAATCTCGCATCGCGGGCGGCGTCGAGTTCCGCGGGAATATCGCTGACGAACAGAAGCTGATCCGGAGAAAGTCCAAACTCCAATGCGATTTTGGAATAGCTGGCGGACTCTTTCTTTGACCCCGTCGCGGTGTCGTAATGTCCGCGAAAGCAATCGAGCAAATTGCCGACGATCGTGTGGCCAAAGAACAACTTCTGAGCGGCGATGCTGCCCGACGAATAGATGCGCACGTCACATCCAGCTTCATTCCAAGCCTTCAGCGCCGGTGGCACGTCGTCGTAGACTTGGGACTTGAGTTCGCCGCTTTCAAAGCCGGACTTCCAAATCAATCCTTGCAGTTGCTTGAGTCCCGTCGCCTTCACGTCCGAGTCCATCAAGCGAATGACTTCGTTTTGCACCAACTCGCGACGTGCTTCATCATCGCTCTGTTCGCCACTCCAATCGGCGAGCGAACGTTGACCGGCATCCCGGGCAATCAAATCGCACACCGCGGCCAGGTCACCGCCGCCCCAGTTTTCGCGTAGATAGGCTTCCAACTCGCGGCGCGCGAACGGAAACATGACGTCGTAGACATAGCTGACCGACGACGTCGTTCCTTCAATATCGAGCAGAATTCCACGACCCGAGAATTCAATCACATTCACCTCGTCAGATTTTTACGACTGGGTCGATGCCGTCGGCACCTTCCGGAGGAATGAAGTCCGGACCGAGGCAGACTGGCAAGTAATTTTCGTGCAGATCGCTGCCTTCGATATACTCGGGCGTCCAGCCGGCCGGATCGATAAACAGCCGAATGCAACGAATCTGGCGATCGTCGCACAGGTCGAACCAGTGCTTGGTTCCCTTGGGCACGTTGATCAGGTCGCCCCCTTCGACCTGAATTCCAAACACGGGGCCGTTGTCGGGATGCACTTGGAACACGCCTTGCCCCTTGACGACAAAGCGGACCTCGTCTTCGCGGTGCGTGTGTTCCTTGTTGAATTTGTTGAGCATATCTTGCAAACCGGGCGTGTCAGCGTTCACGCTAATAACGTCGGCCGTCACGTAGCCGCCATGCTCGTTGAGCCGGTCGATTTCCGGCTTATAAGTCTCCAGCACGTCTTCGTTGGTGGCGTCTTCCTTAAGCCGGCCTGCCACATCCCACTTTTCGTACCAGATTCCAAACGGCTTCAGAAATTCTGAAATCTCCGCCGCATCGGTGATCGTTCGGTTTTCGTCGTGAACGGTTACGCTTCCCATGTTACTGTTCTCCCGTATCAGTGATGAATTGTATTTATCCAATCGCGGCGGCGGCTGGAATCTGGCCGGCCAACATCAAGCGGCGGGCCACGCATTCAAACAGAAACTCGAAGATCTCGATGTGCCGCCGCGCTTCGCTCAAGTCCTGGCCCCATGTGTAAAGTCCGTGACGCCGAATCAAGAATCCATGCCGAAGCGGTTTCCGCGAGTCGGCAATCCGCCCGCGAACTTCGTCGGCCAGCGAAGGTATATCTTGCGTGTTCTCGAAAATCTCCACCCAAGCCGAATACTCGTGCGTCTTCACGCCAGCAAGGCCTTTGAGCATCTCGTAGCCTTCGATTTCGAAACCGCCATCGGCAAAGAAAAAATCCGACAGCAGCGTCGACCAGATCGAATGCGTATGCAAAATGGCACCGATCCCACCTTGTTCGGCGATCGCCACATGCAGCATGGTTTCGGCCGACGATTTGGGCTGTCCGTCCGACACGGGCTTGCCATCGGCGTCGACGCGGACGA
Source organism: Planctomycetota bacterium (assembly GCA_029259935.1). The sequence continues at coordinate 7,199 of JAJDEH010000472.1, read as the reverse complement.
AATCCGACCGCTGAAGTTGCCCTTTGTCCATGCCACTGGCGGTAACGACCAGTTCCAGTGGCTTCGCTTCCAGCACGACGCTGTAATTGCTGCTGGTCCCCACTGACCAGCCACGACCATAAAACTGCCTGCCACATTCGCGCAGCCCATCGACTTGGGCTTCCAAGCCGGCAAGTGGATGATGATCCTCGAACGCCGAATCGTCATTCGCGGGGAAAAGCTGAGAAAGATTTTGCACCAAAAAGCCTCGAACACCTATCGCCGGTTACGAATTTGCCATCCGCCCAGTGTATCAAAAGTGTACGGCAATTCAATGAATGGATGAGGCGCTACCGAGCTAGTTTCGTGGCGAAAGTCATCGCCATTCAGGTTAAAGCCGAGAGTACGTCCGGAAACGGAACTCGTCGTGATCTTGCAAGGCTTCTTAGCTGTGCATTCGTGGCAGAGCATCGCCTGCCTCAATGATCTCGGCTTCCAGTTGGGAAAGCGTTTCGAGACGCTCGCGGACTTCGTCTTCGCTACCAAACGTCTTCGCCAAGCGGACGTATGTGCTGTGATGGCGGGCTTCGGATTCGAAAAGGCTGTCGTAAAAATCGGCCAATTCGCGGTCCTGGATGTGGTTGCGCAGAATGTCAAACCGCTCGCAGGAGCGGGCTTCGATCAGACCGGCGACGAGCAAGCGGTCGATCGCCCGCTGAGGCTCGATTTTTCGCACCAAGTCGTTGAGCTGGCGGCCGTAGTTGCTCGGTTTGAGGCGGCGAAAACGGATGTCGCGGCGACGCAGTAGGTCGAGTACTTGATGAAAGTGATCCAATTCCTCGTTGACGATTTGCGTCATCTCGCGGCACAGATCTTCATGTTCGACGTAAGCAAAGATCAAGTTCAGCGCGCAGCCAGAGGCTTTCTTTTCACAATGGGCATGGTCGATCAGAATCTCGTCCAGATGGCTGTCCACCTGCTGAAGCCACCGCTGGGAAGTTGTGCTGGCCAAGTTGAGCATCACAGGCAAACCGGCAACTGGAATTGCGAATGCAAAACGTTCACTATAGGGATTGGCTCACCGGCGCACTAGGCAGCCAGAAACAAAAAAACGCCGCGCAGCAAAGGTAATTCAAACCTTGTGGTGATTTCGGGGCCTTGGTAGTATGCAGGGGTCTAGTCGGTCACGACCAGACTGGCGATTTCCTCTGCCATGTTCGTGATGTCGGTGTCGCTTTCTTGGGGAGCCGATAACGAGAACCGCAGGGGGCCTATTTTCGGTCTCGGCCGCGTGTAAAGCCGCATTGCTTGGCCTCTCCCGGTTACAAGCGATATCGTCGGATCACACAACCCGAGACTCAGGTCCCCACCTAAGTCTTGCGGGCTCTCACAAAACGCATCGCCACGGCATTGAGGTGGAGAAAGTCGCCCTTTTTTTTGCGCGTCGCCCGTCATGTTCTTTGACTATGCCAAATACGAGTATTTCCTGTCCGCCGCGCTGCTGGTTAGCGCGATGTTTGGCATGGGCACGACCTTGTTGCCCAGCGACTTTCTGCGCGTCCTGCGAGCGCCCTTTGCAATTCTGCTGATTGTCGCCTTGCAGTTGGTCATTGCGCCGCTGCTCGCAGTCGGCACGGCGCGGATTTTTTTCCTGCCCCCAGAGATTGCGGTCGGCTTGCTGTTGGTCGTGGCACTTCCCGGCGGATTGTTTTCCAACGTGTTGACCCTGTTTGGCCAAGGCAACGTCGCTCTGTCGGTATCGGCGACCGCCATCTGTTCCCTCGCTTGCCTCGTGACAACGACACTTGTTTTGAAGACCTTTGGCTCGACGCAACTGCCCAGCGATTTTGCCATGCCGGTTGGCTATATTCTGTTTGAGATCGGCTGCTGCGTGCTGATCCCCTTGCTGTTGGGGATGTTGTTTCATCGCCTGTTGCCGACGAGATCGGCGCGGGTTTCACGTCTGTGCGTGCGAGCCAGCGCGGTCATGTTGACACTGGTTATCCTGGGCGCGGTCTTGGCGGGCCGCATACACCTAACGGAATATGGCTGGCGTACGCCGCTAGCGATCGTCTTGTTCCAAGTCGCGCTGCTGTGGATTTGTTATGGCGTCAGCTTGCTATTTCGAATGCCGTTGACCGACGTATTCACGATCAGCTTGGAAGTCGTCCTACGAAATTCGCACCTAGGTGTCTTTCTGACGAGTTCCTTGTTTCCGCCCAGCGAATCCCAATCATTTGGCGACGGCATCATGTTCGTCGTACTGTTCTACGGCGGCGTTTCCCTGGCGCTGGGCGTGGGCGAAGTGATCGGAATTCGCCGTCGGTGGGGCCTGTACAAGAAATTGCCGCGCTAGGAATCGCGCCTCAGTTCGTCGGGCGTCTCCATGACGACATAGCCCGGCGCGATCATACCGAGCCGCTCGTATGTCTGAATGGCCGCCGGATTCTCCTGGCTGACATAGAGCCGCACGCCGCAGTAGCCGGGCTGTTTGGCTTGTCGGGCAACGTGGGCATACAACGCCTTGAAGACTCCGGTTTGGCGATGAGCGGGCTCGACGTAGACGCTTTGAATCCACAAAAACATGCCGTTTCGCCAGTCGCTCCATTCGAACGTGACCAACAATTGGCCGACTACGCGCTCATCCACAGTCGCTAGATAAAAGCGGCCCTTGGCGGGATCGTCCAGCACGGCCAGGGCGCCTTCGATGACTGTGCCGGTGTCCAGTTGCAAGTTTTCGGTTTCCGCGGCCATCGCGACGTTATACCGCACCAAGACGTCCAAATCGGCACGGTCGGCATCGCGAATGATGATTTTATTGGGCATAAGCCTGGCTCTTTGTTGGGATAGTCATGCGGCACTCCGCACCGCCCTCGGCGTGCAAGATAAGCCTTCGCCTTCATTGCCTATCCGCGTAGAATACTGCGGCTAGATCGATGTATCCAGGTGTCCCTTTGTCAATCAGTTCCCGGAGATTCTGATGTATCGAGTTTTGTTGCTGGGAGCGGGCAAGATCGGCCGCACCATCGCACGGTTGTTAGGAAAGCACGGCCACTATGAAATTCTGGTCGGCGATGCCGACGAGGCAGCCTTGGAATCGCTCGAACATCTGTCGCACGTTCGCACGACTAATCTCGACTGTCGCGACGAACCGGCGTTGTTGGCCGCGATGCAAGATTGCGACGCCGTGATTTCAGCGCTCAGTTTCGAATTCAACGCGGCCGTGGCCCGTGCCGCGCTGCAAGCGGGAATCAGCTATTTCGATCTGACCGAAGATATCGAAACGACCCATCAGGTGCGCGAGTTGTCGAAGCGCGCAGGGCCGAAGCAGATCTTCATGCCGCAATGCGGCCTCGCGCCCGGCTTCATTTGCATTGTCGCAAATCATCTGGCCAATCAGTTTGACGAAGTCGACACGATCCACATGCGCGTCGGCGCGCTCCCGCGATACGCCTCGAACACGATGTCCTACAACTTGACGTGGTCGACCGACGGCCTGATCAACGAATACTGCAATATGTGCGATGCCATCCAAGAAGGCGAATTGATCAAAGTACTGCCACTGGAAGGCCTGGAATTGCTCTATCTGGACGGCATTCGATACGAGGCGTTCAACACCTCCGGCGGGCTAGGAACGCTGACCGAAACCTTCGCCGGCCGCGTCCGCGAGTTGAACTACAAGACGATGCGGTATGTGGGCCACCGTGATCTGATGACGTTCTTGATGGATGAACTTCGCTTTCGCGAGCAAGAACCGCGAGACCGCCGCAAGACACTTAAGAACATTCTCGAGCGAACGATTCCGATTACCTATCAAGACGTGGTAGTCGTGTTCTGTTCCGTATCAGGCAAGAAGGATGGTCAACTGGTCCAGATCAGCGACGTTCGCAAGGTCTACGAACGGCAACTGCCGGGTGAAAGTGCATCTTGGAGCGCGATTCAAATCACGACGGCGGCCGGCTTCTGCGCGGTACTCGATTTGCATGTCGCCGGCCGGTTGCCAGCCTCGGGATTTGTCAGACAGGAGGACGTTGTATTTCCGGATTTCTTGTCCAACCAGTTTGGACAGTATTATTCGGACCCCTCGTCATCCGTCTAACTACCTGGCCGATTCAATCACGGCCCGACGCCACCCGCTGCCCCAACCAAATGCGCCGCCGTGGCGGCGAAAACACAATCGTCATCCGAGGTAATCAGAAAACTGCTTGCACCTTGAAAAAGACTGTGGCCTTTGAATTCCTCGCAATGGGTCAAGACGATTTGCGGCCACTCGGTTTTTGGTTTTGAAATCCATGGTTCAGCGACACGGGTATCGACCGAGGGCGTCTGGGAGTCTGAATCGACGCTCAGGGAATCGTCGCCGCAGCCCGGGAACAACAGCAACTCTAATTCAACTCGACTTCCTTTCTGGCGTTCACCACCAGGATAATGTCGTCGGTGATGTCGGCATGCTCCTGGAAGACGACACTGCGATTGACCCCTTCTAGGATCTTTTTCGGGTCGCTTGTGTCTATGGGTACGCTGTTGTAGCGGATGACAATTGCAATATTGTTGGCACGGGAAAACCGGGCGACTTCTTGAGTAATGGCGGAGTAGGTCTTGGCGTAAAGGCTTGCCTCTCTGGTCACGAATTCCTGTCTCTTCAATCCAGTCTCGACTTGCAACGCGGCCGTATCTTGGGCGATTTGGCGCTGGAGCGTCGCATGAGCATCCGTGCCGGGTTTCAGCGGCTTAAACTGTTCCACGAGGTCTTGTATCGCAGCCCTCGCGACTTTCAATTCCCCTTCATACTCCTTCACTTCCAATTTCATCTTAACGAGTTGTTCGTTGAACTGGTCGCATTTCTTAAAGACGAGACCGACATCCAGTACGGCAACCTTGGAAGCGCCGACCTCGCGTTCCGCCTCTTCCTGGGCGGTAGCGTTGTACCATTGAAGACTCCATCCCGCGATTGCCAAACCTGCGACGAGCAATACCGTTGAGTTGACGCGGTGACCCATATCCAACCTCCTTTGAATCGAAGTGCAGAATTCGTGTCCATACCGCCAAGCATTATAGTGGTTTCACGAAAAAAAACTCTTGGAACACCCAATCTGAACGTGGAACCAAGGACCATGCTTTAGGAGGGAGTTGGATTTTTGCGATGGATTGCGGGGCCGCGAGATGCCGGGCCGCTCGTCACGTCGCCATTACTCGAACTTCAGGATGCGTTGTTCCACTGCCAGCGTTTCGCCGACTTCGGCCAGCACTTCGGCCACCGTGGAGTCATGATCCGCGCGCAATACGTTTTGCATCTTCATGGCCTCGACAACGGCTAGGTCTTGTCCGGCGCGAACCGCGTCTCCCGCCGCGACACGCAGCTCGACGAGCAGTCCCGGCATCGGCGAAAGCAAGAACGCCGTCGACCCGCGCAACTCTTTCACTGGCATGGTCGCTAACAGTTCGGCGGCCCGCGGCCTGACCACGTTGGCGTCGACTTGCGCGCCGTTGTGATAGAGACGATAGCTGAGTTCATGCCGCTCGACCTGAACGCAGATTGGCTGGTCGTTGATCGTCCCGATCAGCAGCGGATTGCCAAATTCCCAGTCGCTTTCCACGAGGTAGGTTTGGCCGTGGTAGGCCACCTCGCAACCGCGAGGCGGGCGAGAAACCGTTTGCACCGCATGTTGCTCGGTTCCAATCACCACAACAAAGTCCAATGGCCGTCCGACTTCGCTATAGACCGAGGTATTCGAGATTCGGTCCGCTCGGTCAACATGGCGCTGGTGGATGGCGGCAGCCACGGCAATCAGCGTTGGCAGTTCGTCGGCAGCCGCGTTCGCGGGATCAAATCCATCGGCGAATTCATCCGCGATCAGATTCGTATCGATATCGCCTTCGCGAAACCGGGGATGCCGGATCAGCGCCGACAGGAACGCAATGTTATGAGAAACGCCTTGGATGTAGTACTCGTTGAGCGCGTCGCTCATGCAATCGATGGCGTCGTCGCGGTTCGCGGCATGGGTGACCACTTTCGAGATGAGCGGATCATAGTACATCGAAACCTCACCGCCTTCGCGGACGCCGCTATCGACACGAACCGATTCATTCGTCGCGGGCGGAAGGTAACGGATCAGCCGACCGGTCGACGGCAGGAAATTGCGGCGCGGATCCTCGGCGTAGACGCGCGCTTCTATCGCCCACCCGTTGTGTTTGACATCGGCTTGAGATATCGGCAAGGGCTCGCCGGCCGCAATCCGAATCATTAACTCCACAAGATCCAGGCCCGTGACGAATTCGGTCACTGGATGTTCGACCTGCAGCCGCGTGTTCATTTCCAAGAAGTAAAAGTTGCGATCAGCGTCGACAATGAACTCCACCGTGCCCGCCGACTGGTAATCGACGGCGCGAGCCAGTGATACCGCCTGATCGCCCATCGCCGCGCGCGTCGCGTCGTCCAGAAATGGAGACGGAGCTTCCTCGATGACTTTTTGATGCCTTCGTTGCAGCGAGCATTCTCGTTCGCCCAAGTGAATGACGTTGCCATGGCCGTCGGCGAGGATTTGGATTTCGATGTGTCTCGGTTGTTGAATGTACTTTTCCAGAAACAGGCGGTCGTCACCGAAGGCGGCGAGCGATTCGGCGACGGCCAGCTTGAATCCTTCACGGCACTGCGTGTCGTTAGCGACGACCCGCATGCCTTTGCCCCCGCCACCCGCGCTGGCCTTCAGCATGACCGGATAGCCGATTTCGCGGGCGACGGCGACGGCCTGTTTGGCGTTCTTGATCGCTTCTGGATGGCCAGGAATTGTCGTGACGCCCGCCTCGGCCGCCAGCGCCTTGGCCGTGATCTTGTCGCCCATGCTCTTGATCGCGTTTGGCCCGGGCCCGATGAAGACGATGTATTCTTGTTGGAGTCGCTCGGCAAACTGGGCGTTCTCCGAGAGAAACCCATAGCCCGGATGCACGGCTTCGGCGCTAGTGCCGCGACAGGCTTCCACGATGCGATCGATGGAGAGATACGATTCACTGGCCATCGCCGGGCCAATACAGACCGATTCGTCGGCCAGCGACACATGCAGCGCGTCGCGGTCTGCCTCGGAGTACACCGCCACGGTTTGTAATCCCATCGCGCGGGCCGTCTTGATCACTCGGCAAGCGATCTCGCCCCGGTTGGCAATGAGAATTTTCTTGAACATGGGCCGATGGGTTTGCTTGTGGTGCGGGCGTCCCGCCTGCCC
>JAJDEH010000471.1 GCA_029259935.1 Planctomycetota bacterium | reverse complement strand
GACGGCGACGTGGCCGGCGCGGCGGGGGTCGTTCGTTTTACGATTCAATCGTCGGGCGACAAGCGGTCGAGCCAAACAATTGAAGCCCAAGCCGATCGCGACTACATCGCCCGGGCCGCCTTCAGCAAGCTAAAGCCAGCCACGGATTACGTCGTGCGAACGCAAATCGGCGCGACGGCCAAGCAGCTTCGCCCTGGTCCGTCGGCCACGTTCCGCACACATCCTGGCGACAAGTCCGCGGAAGCCGTGAGTTTTGTCGTGGTGACCGGAATGAACTATGCCAAGTTCCACGGCGATAACCGCATCGATCGCAAGATCCATTTGGAGCACAACAATACCGAACTGCCGGCACCGTACGCGGGTCCCGACAAGCATCTTGGCTATCCCGCGCTGGCGTCGATTCGTAAGCTGTCACCGAATTTCTTTGTCGGCACCGGTGACAACGTCTACTACGACACGCCGAAGGAACCGCGGGCCGAGACCATCCCCGAGATGCGACAAAAGTGGCACGAGCAATTCGTTCAGCCGCGCTACCGCGATCTGTTTGCCGCCGTGCCGACCTATTGGATGATCGACGATCACGACTACCGAATCGACGACGGTGACAATACGGGCGACCACCATCCGTCTCCGGAAGCGGGACGCCGAGTGATGCTCGAGCAATTGCCCGTCGCGCCGGCCGACGCAAAAGATGCCAAGACCTATCGTACGCATCGGGTCAGTCGCGACCTGCAAATCTGGTTTCCCGAAAACCGCATGTACCGCAGTCCCAACGCCATGCCGGATGGTCCTGAAAAGTCGATTTGGGGAACGGAACAGAAGGCCTGGTTGAAGCGGACGCTGGCGGAAAGTGATGCCACGTTCAAGCTGCTGATTTCACCTACTCCGATGATTGGCCCCGACGACGTGCGGAAGACCGACAATCACACGAACCACGGCGGCTTCCGCCACGAACGGGAAGAGTTTTTTGCCTGGCTAAAGAAAAACGAAACCGCCAAGCAGAATCTATATTTCATGTGCGGCGACCGGCATTGGCAGTATCACTCAATCCATCCGTCGGGACTGGAAGAATTTTCCTGCGGGGCGCTGGTCGACGCCAACTCGCGCCCAGGCCGTCAGCCGGGCGATCCCAAGTCGACCGATCCCAAAGGGCTGATCAAGCAGCCTTACTCACAGAAGAAACCCTCGGGCGGCTTCTTGTTGGTCGAAGTCGCGCCCGGGAAGGAAAAAGGGACGGCCGTGTTAACATTCAAGTTCCACGACGAACAAGGAACCGTGCTGCACCAGCATGACAAGTCGGCTGTTCGGCGGGAACGATAATCGATCCGGCGAGCCCCCGACGTTAGTCGAGGGGTGATGATAATCGATCCGGCGAGCCCCCGACGTTAGTCGGGGGGTGATGATGCGGTGGTCGTGCGTAACCGAATTGAATAGGCGCGAGCTACGTTGAGCAGAGTTATCCCCCAGCTAACACTCGAGGCTCGCCGAGTTCAACCGAACATTCGGCTGAACCGCAGCCACATGCCGACCATCGCTTTCATCGAGCGAGTCAGGGTACCGAACTTCCAGTCGTTGGCCGCTTCGCGAATGATTTCGGCGCGAGTCGGGTAGGCATGGATCGATCGTTGGACGTGCCGCAATCGCATGCCATTGGTGATGGCCAAGCTTAGTTCGGCAATGATCTCGCCCGCGTTTTGCGCTACGACCGTCGCCGCCACCAGCTTGTCGGTCCCCTTCTTGCAGTGCAGCTTGGCGAAGCCGCGATGCTCGCTTTCGGTTTGGCAGCGATCGTTGGACGACACGGGCTGCTCATACGTGTCGATCCGGCCTTGCTTCGCCTCGAGCTGCTGCCAACTGATTCCCGCGTGGGCAACCTCGGGATCGGTGTAGGTCACCCAACTCATCACGCGGTCTTTTGCGTTCAAACGAAACGGCAGCAGCGCGTTCAAGGTGGCGAATTCGGCCTGAGCGTAGGCGGCGTGAGTGAATTGAAAAGGCGAACAGACATCTCCGGCGGCATAGATTCTACGATTGGACGTACGGTGCAGCTTGTCGACGCTCACGCCGCGGCGGTCGAAGTCGACATGCGCGTGCTCCAATCCCAGCCCTTCAATGTTTGGCCGGCGGCCGGCGGCGACGAGAATCTTGTCGAAGAAAATCAACTCTTCGTTTCCCTCGTGCTCGATCCTGCATTCCAAACCGCCGTCCTTGCGCTGGACCTGTTTCAGATTTGTCTGGAAACGGACGTTCAGTCCCTCTTCCGCGAACACTTCCGTCACAATCTCGCCCGCGGCCGGGTCGTCTTTCGTCATCAGCCGCGACCCGCGAACTAACATGGTGACCGCCGAACCCAGCCGCTGCATTGTTTGCGCCAATTCGCAGCCGATCGGGCCGCCGCCAAGCACCAGCAGGCGACGCGGTAATTCCGTCTGCTCAAAGAAAGTTTCACTGGTGAGGCAGTTATCACGCAGCCCGGGAATGTCGGGGACGAAAGGACGTCCGCCGGTGCAGATCATGGCCCGGCGGAACTTGATCTCCTGGCCGTCCAGATCCAGCGTCGTGGGGCTGGTGAACTTGGCCGTTCCGAACAGCACGTCCACGCCGAGACTCCGCAAACGCTGGGCACCGTCGTGATGAGCCATGTCGGCCCGCACACGGCGAAGCCGCTCCATGACGGCCGGAAAATCGACCTCGACGTCTCCGGCCCGAATGCCAAACGCTTCGGCGTTGCGAATCGTGTGTGCCACCTCGGCCGACTTGATGAGTGTCTTCGAGGGCACGCATCCAGTGACCAAGCAGTCGCCGCCCATGAGGTGCCGTTCAATCAGAGCCGCCCGCGCGCCCAACATCGCCGCACCGCCGGAAGATACCAGGCCCGCCGTTCCGGCCCCAATCGAGATCATGTCGTAGCGATCGGCGCGCGGTTTCGTGGGCCAGTCCACCGGATGGACATGGTCGCGCAATTTTTCGTTGTGCTGGTCGCCCGGAGGCAGAACACGGTTATCTTTTTCAATCATGGTTGCCTATTCAACAGCAGGTTCCAGGAGGACAGTCGCATTGGGCCGCGGCCGGTGCAGGCTCGTGGGGCGGGATGACTTGCTTAGGCGTTCCCTTCGCGAAGACCATCCGGCAGTATTGCACGGTCCCGTCGTCGATAAGCCGTGTGGCCTCGGCCAGCAAGCCACGCAGCTTGGTTAGATCCATCTCCATTCCCGCCAGTGCCCCCAGCGCTTTGCCCACTCCCGCCAGCAACAGCTTGCGTTTGAGCTGGGACACCAAGTCGAGCAGCGTATGCGATTCATCGGCATAATGGGCAATCGAGAAGCCGGCATCCAGAAACAACTGCTGATATCCGGCCACCGTGCGCGCTTCCGACATGCAAGTCCACGGGGCGACATGCCGCGCGACTTCGTCCGGCAATTCGCCGTTGACGACCATGTCGCTAATTCCCACCACGCCGCCCGGTTTGAGCACTCGTGCAAACTCGTCAACGACCTGCGATTGATTGCTGAATGTGCTCACGGCACATTCGCAAACGACGGCATCCAAGCTGGCGCTGGGAAGCATGAGCGAATCGGCGTTTCGCTGAAAAAACGAGACGATCACCGGCGGAGTCTGGGCGGACGCTTGGCGTGCCTTTTCGATATTGGCTTCGCTGAAGTCGACGCCGACCGCGTCGAGTCCAAACTGTCGCGCCATCATTAACGTGGTCGTTCCGATCCCGCAAGCCACGTCCAGCACCCGCGCCTCCTCCGGCAAATTCAAGCTGTGCACCAGCCGAGCCGACAGATCGGGTCCACCCGGATGAAAGCTTTCGCCCAGCAAGTCCCGCACCCAATCCTGTTCATAGAACTGGGCGCAGCAAGCCGCGTTGCTCGGTGGCAGTTCATTTTGTAATTCGGTTTCAGGCATGACGTTTCCGATGCGTGAGTCGTTAGAGATTCCCTTGCGGACGGTTGATCGCGTTGTACTGGCAAAATGACACCGGCGTGCCGTCCGTCGAGATAATGTGAACGCAGCACTTGTCGATGCGGTCTTGGTCGTAGGTGTAGGCGTCCATGAATGGCTTGATGCCGATGGCGAACAGGCCGTCCCAATCTTGAGGCGAATCGTTGGGCAGCTTCTCCAAAAGATCCAACATGGCGTCGACTTGGTCTTCTGCCAGCGTGCTCAGCGCGCCGGACGCGATCACCGAGTCGAACAAGCCCGCCAGACAGTCGGCCGAATCGAACGTGTCGGCGACCGCGGAAATTAAGGCACGATTGGCTTCACTCGACCAGTCTTGATAGCGAGGCAGGTAGCGCGTGATCGGAATGAGCCCGTCTGGTCCGCGCAAGGCCGCCGCCATGCTGAAGCAGTTAGGATCGGAGCAGGGGATCGGCGTGAAATCGTCGTCGACGAACACGCCATCGGTCTGGTCGTGGATCAACCGCACGACGTCGGCCAGGGTCATCCGCTCGACAAGCTTGGGATTGTCGTAACGGCCGGAATACATCGCGGGCTGAATCATGACTTTCCGCACGCTCCGAAGCCGCGAAGAGGCGAATTCCAGGAACGCGCCGACCTCTTGGTCGTTCACGCCGGGCGTCAGCGTCATCACGGGAACCGTATTCAATCCCAGTCGTTCGCAGTGATCGGCGGCGGCGAGTTTGGTTTCCAACAGATCGCCGCGGCCGCGCAAAAGGGCGAGTGTCTCCTGGCGAAAGCCGTCGAACTGCAGGTAGATCGAAACTCGCGAACCATAAGATGCCAGCCGCTGGGCGAAGGCTTCCTTGGCAAGCAGGACTCCGTTGGTGTTGACGTAGATCTGCTTGATGCCCTTGGCCAGCGCGATTTCGACGATCTCGAAGAAATCGGGATGAATCGTCGGTTCGCCACCCGACAGTTGAATCAAGTCCGCGTCGCCCTTTCCCTGTTCCAGCAATTTGTCGATCAGCGCGGTGAATTCGCCGACGGACAGGAACGACTTGTTTTGCGGCGAGGATCCGGCGTAGCAAGTGGGGCAGGTCAGATTGCAACTTTGCGTGATCTCGATCAGCATGTTGCAACTGTGATTGGCCACTTGGTCGCCGCAATGTTGGCCAGGGCTGCAACAACAGGCCACCGCTTCGATGTTGGCGTCGGCGACATAGTAATGCCGCGCGTCGCTGGCCAGTAGCACGGTGAACTGTCCGTGCGTTGGACAGGCCTTATCCATGAAGACCTGCCCGTCTCGTTCGAGGACCTTCGCCGGTATCTTGGCGAGGCACTCGGGGCAGAGGCTGGACGTACTCTTGATCTCGCGGCCACTTTCAAAGGCAACCGGCAATGATGCGACGTCGCTGGACATGGATGCTTTCATGGACGTGGTCTGTTCGGTGGAGGATAGCTCTTGACTAGATGTCCCAGGCGAGGCGCAGGCCGCTAAACTGCCAGCGAGCTTCCGGTGGGAAGAAGTTGCGGTACGAGCCGCGAATGTGGTCGCTGGACGTGGCGCACGAACCGCCCCGCAGCACGAATTGGTTGCACATGAACTTGCCGTTGTACTCTCCGAGTGCTCCCGCGGCGGCGCGATAGCCGGGGTACGCGCTGTAAGGACTGGCGGTCCACTCCCAAACGTGGCCATAAAACTGGTTGCTTGCGGTCCCGCCAAGGTGATGGCCTTGAGGATGAATCGCGAAATCGCCATCGAGGAGGGAGTCGACGAATCCTTCCGCCGGCGCGCTCGGCTTCGCTGCCAATTCCCACTCGCCTTCGCTTGGAAGCCGTTGGCCGGCCCAGCGGGCGAACGCGTCGGCTTCAAAATAGCTTAGATGACAGACTGGCAGATCGGGTTGAATATCTTTCATTCCCGTCAAGGTAAAGTGACACCATGTGCCCTTGCGTTGGAGCCAGTAAAGTGGCGCGTCCCATTCACCCTCATTGACGGCTTGCCACCCCAGCGACAACCACATGTCCGGCCGCCGATACCCCCCGTCTTCAATAAAGTCGATGTACTCGCCACAGGTGACAAGCCGATTGCTGATCGCGAACGAATTGAGGAACAGACGGTGCTTCGGTGATTCGTTGTCGAACGCGAACCCATCACCATCGTGGCCGATCCAATAGACGCCCTCGTCAAACGATTGCGATTCTTGTGGGAACTCACCGTCGGATGTCGCGAAGATCCCGTCTCGATAAGCGGGCCGCAACGGATTGCACGAAAGAACATGCTTAATGTCGGTCAAGATGAGTTCTTGGTGTTGCTGTTCATGGTGCAGCCCGACCTCCACAACCCGTGAAAAACCATCGGGCCAGCGATCAGCTTTGCCTAGAAGCTCGAGCATGTGCTCGTCGACATACTGCCGATACGCCAAGACCTCGCCATGCCCTGGCCGCGACAACAAGCCGCGCCGCGGTCGCGGGAATTGCTTTCCCACGGCGTTGTAGTAGGAATTGAAGAGATGTCTGTAGCTGGGATCATACGGTTTGTAGTCGCCAAGCTTATCCAGCAAAAATGTTTCGAAGAACCACGTGGTGTGTGCCATGTGCCAACGCGCCGGGCTGGCGTCCGGCATGGACTGTATCGTGCAATCCTCTGGTGACAGCGGGTCGCAAAGACGTTCCGTAAAGTTCCTTACGCGCAAGTACTGTTCTTCCAACGTCGAAGCCGTCGCCAAGGCCGATCCATCCATCCGGTCATTCATAAACGTTTTCCGTGCAAGCCTTTCATTAAAGTTGGCGAGTGGCCGAGCACCCGCCTCGAAACTTTATCTCCGCATTAAACGCATCTAAAATCGCCAGCCGCCGCCGGCACCCGCGAACAGATCATCGGAATCCCCGTTCAATCCCATGCCGACCCGAAAGTCAACGACAACGTCGTCCGTCACATAGAAGTCCACGCCCACGTTGAAGAAGACCGGATTCTGGTCTTCCGCCAATCCATCGGCGAACAGCCCGAAGAACTCCGTATACAACGTGGTTTGTTCGGTCATTTCATAGCCCAGCGCGACCGATTGCGTGTACAGCATGAAGTGGTCGCCGGCTTGTTCATCAGGCAGCAGCGAAAAATCACCCAGCGCATTGGTTGCAAATCCAGTGGATCCGTAAATCTCCGCGCGTTCGTTGAGCCGCCATCCGTAAATGTAGTCGAGACCAAACTCGACCCTTTCCGTCGACCACTCTCGGCTGCCGGTTGGCGCTGTGAATCGCAACTCGACGGCGCTTTCGGGAACCCAGTTGCATTGGTCGGTCGCGCGCAGCTTCAATCCCCAGCGTAGATCTTCCGATCCGGACTCGCCTGCATGCTCGTCGACGAACCGCCACACTTCGTTATAGCGGACGCGAAACTCGACGTGCTCGGCAAGGCCGATTCGCACGAGCAATTCGGGAGTCGTGTGCGACTGCTCTCGTTCTTCGTTTTCGTCCTTGTAGAAATACGAGTAGCCTGCTTCGAACTGAACGACGCCGCGGCCCACGGTGGTGGTTGACTGAGTAAAATCGTGCCGCTCGGTTTCGATGCGTTCCTCGAAAGGATCGGATTCGCCCGCTCGCCGCGACTCGACAAACGCGTCCTCCGCTTCCACGAGCGGCATGGAGAACGAAATTTCTTCATCTTGCGCACGGGCGGCCAAGGCGGCGTACAAATTCACGCCCATGATGATCACCAGCGCGGTCGTCGCTTGATGCATACCAACTCTCCGTAGTTGAATGGCGTGAAATTCGGGGCTCATCGATGTTCGGGATTGGGAAAGTCGGGCCGGCAGCCGGCGTCCCACAAGGTGCGCTGGTTGCCGTGAGCCGGAATTCCTCCCGCATCCTTGATCATGCGAGCCATGTGCAGCAAATTCCACGTCATGAAGGTGGTATTGCGATTCGTGAATTCATTTTCCGGACCGCCGGAACCCGGATCGAGATAGGACGGCCCGGGGCCTGCTTCGCCCAGCCAAGCCGCGTCCGCCTGAGGCGGAATGACGTAGCCCAGGTGCTGCAACGAATACAGAAGGTTCATCGAGCAATGCTTGGCACCGTCTTCGTTGCCGGTAATCAAGCACCCGCCGACACGCCCGTAGTAGATGTACTGTCCCTGGTCATTGAACAGATGCGACTCGGAATAGAGCCGTTCGACCGCCTGCGTGGCCACGGACGTCTTTTCGCCCAGCCAGATCGAAGCCGCGATGACCAAGATATCGGCGGCCATGACTTTCTTGGAGATCTGGGGCCAATCGTCTTTTTCCCAGCCATGTTCGGTCATGTCGGGCCACACGCCGAAGGCGATGTCATAGTCGACCGGGCGCAACGTTTCGCAGGTGACGCCGTTCTTTTCCATGATCGCCGTCGAAATGTCGACCAGCCCTTGGGTGTGCGACATCTCGGGCGACTTCTTCAGCGTGCAGTTGAGGAATAACGCGCTGAGATCAGAGAAATCCCATTTGCTTTCGCTACACATTTTTTCTTGTTTTTCGCTCAGTGGCATAACAAATCCTTTTTCTTGAGAGTTAGGCTTTCGAATTCATGTTTCCCGCCGCATCCAGGATGACGGCGATCAACAGTTTTGATTCACGTATCAACTGAATCGCCGAAAAGGCGATCACGAGTATTCCCAAAAAGCTGAGTGTTTCAGGGATCCATTTCGCAACCATCAACCAGCGGTTGATCAAGGTTCCCAAAACGCTGGATATCGTCAGCAGCATCACACTAATGTAGAGGCCAACCAGCGAACTATGCAGCAGGCGTCCCCGGCGAACCAACGTCTGCACGGCCCGAGAGTGGCCTTCATCCCGTTGACGAAGCAGTTCTTGATGCAATTGTCCAAATCGGGAGGAAGTCGAAAGAATCAACAGCCCGACCCCCGGCAACAAAATGAGCGGGGCGGCCCAAACCGCGGTGTCGTTCATGAACTCCTCCTAGCCCGTCCGTACAACGGAGGGACTTTTAGTTCTCCCCCTTGCCAAGGGGGAGTTAGAGGGGGTCGAACCAAGTTTTCCATTACGTTCCATGCTCGATTGCTGGTGACATTTATCGATAGTCGTTCATTGCACCATTAAATAAGTTCCGCGTCCGAAATCACTTCCACCAAGGCCGGCCCATCGAAGGCGATGGCCGCGGCAAGTGCCTCGTCAAGCTGCGCGGCTTCCGTCACGCGGACGCCGTGCCCGCCACAAGCCTGCGCGAATTCCGCGAAGTTTGGATTGTGGAGCGACGTTTGCCAGACCTCGAACTCAGCCGCCCGCTGCTCTTTCGAGATCTTGCCCAGTTCGCAATTGTTCAGCAGCAGGTGAGTAATGTTCATACCGTACTTGACGGCCGTCGTGAACTCGGCCAAATACTGGCAGAATCCGCCATCGCCGCTGACCGAAATCACCGGCCGTCCCGTGTTGGCCGCCCAGGCTCCCATCGCGGCCGGAAATGCGAAGCCGATCGAGCCGAGATAACCAGACATCAAGACGCGTTGATTGGCCGATTCAAAATAGCGCCCGAATGAATAGGTATTGTTGCCGACATCCACCGCGATCACGGCGTCGTCCGGAGCATGCGTGGTCAACGCCGCGAAAATCGAAGCGGAGTTCACTCCTTTCCCTTTGTCGTCTTGCTGGCGCTTCTTCTTTTCTTCACGCCAGATGGCCCACCGCTGGGCAATCTCAGATCGCCGATCAACCGTTTTCACAACTTGCGGCAGGTTTTTACGAATCAGTTCCGCCGTGATGGCCACGTCGCCCCA
>JAJDEH010000048.1 GCA_029259935.1 Planctomycetota bacterium | reverse complement strand
GCCCAGGCAGCAGACCAGCAATCGCATGGGAAGCCGCTCGCTGGCCTGAATGAGAAGTTTGAGAAAAGAGACGTAGTCGTGGTCCTTGTGAAAGACGACTCCCCGCGCATTACCCCGGTTGAGTACGTGATGACACATGTTTCCCACGGAGGCTCGCGACGCTCTTGGCATGCCTTCAAACTAGCAAACCCGGCACCCCCCCCCGTCAATAAAGTAGAATGTCCCCTTTGAATTCCCCGTGCTCGGCCGGCATCTTTGCGCAATGTGGTGAGTCTTCGGTTTTCTTGATCGATCGTGGAAGAAATGTCGACCTGCCGAAGGCCGCGGACAGGCTTGCCTGCCAGCAGGCGTTGCCGGTTGACCCACAGCAGTTCGCTCAACGCCGCTGCGTCCCGCCGATCGGTCTTCTGCTGTTTTCTTTCGTCGGGTTGGATGAGAATCCCCTTGTGGCAACGGTAGTCGCGTAGCCTACGGATCAGCCAATCGTTAAAGCCACAGACTTCCAGTACGGCGACGAACGTTTCGTCGCTACGAAGTCGCTCGCGGGTGAGGTGCCCGAAGAAAGCGTTGACCATCTCCGGCTCCGTTGAGACCTGTCGAGCCTGCAGGACATCGCCTTCTTCATTGCGGAGTGAAATCGTAAGCTGCCGCGCATGTTGGTCGATTCCAAGGTATAACATCGTCCTGGTTCTCCTGTTGGGATGGGAAGTTAAACAGCATCCCTAAGCGATAGGAGAACCGCTTTTTCTTTTCAAGACTCTTTCATAGATATCAACGCAGGTTCTTGTGGAACGGTTCGTGCGGGAGGGTGTCACCCCGCCGCTCGTTAACCGTCCTCAAAAACGCTGACAAGATTGCCAGCTCGGAGCAGAAAAGCGATAATCTGTCATTCACCACCCAACTATGAGGATTGGAGAAAAAAAATGTCCGCATTCGCCAACGCCACTGAGTTCTTCCATAGCTGCGAAACACTCAAAGGGTGGGACGAATGCAAGCAATACGTTGCAGAGAATGCGTGTTTCTCGGCCCAGTGCGAGCCGCTCGCGGAGTTCAAGACCGTGAAAGAATACGTCGACTGGATGACGGCGTTTGGGACAACGACTGCGGCTGGGTGCCACTATGATTTGCACGCTTCAGCCTATGACGAAGCAAACCGCACGGCGGTATTCTTTGCGACTTTCACCGCACAACATGTGGGTACATCCACCATGGACAAGCCACGGCTGCCACGTGTGGAAGCGGTATAATCAACTCATCACTCAGCGCCGAATTATTGGTGAAACAAATCATGGCAGCTTCCACGCGAGTATTCATTTCGGCGACAAGCGGCGATCTTGGCTCGGTGCGCCAGTTGGTCAAGGAGGCTCTTTTGTCGATGGACTGCCATCCCGTCGAACAAACCAATTTCCCGCCCGACTATCGCACCGTGCGGGAGATTCTCACGGAAAAGATCTCGCACTGCCAAGCCGTGCTGCACATCGTCGGCCAGCGATACGGCGCGGAACCTGATCCGGCGAAGCTGCCTGAAGGTACGCTGGGTCGCTCGTATACACAAATGGAATACGACTTGGCTCGGCAGTTGAACAAGAAGGTCTACGTCTTCCTCTGCCGGGACGAATTTTCTTACGACCAATGCGAGGCGGAGTCCGACGAACAGCAACAGCTCCAGCAAGCTCACCGCGACACCCTCAGCGCCGACGAGCAGCTCCGTACCGAAGTCGACTCGCGCGAGGAACTCGGCGCGAAGGTCCGTGAGCTACAAATCGAATTGAATGAACTGCGCGGCCAAGTGCGCCGCAGCACATCTCTGATGCTCGCAGGAATCACCCTGTTGATCGTCGTGCTGGCTGGCGTCATCTACGGTGTCATGCAACTTGGGGAAAACGTCGACGTGGTGGGTAAAGGCGTTGAGGGCGTCGGCCAACAGGTCGAGCAACTAGGGTCAATCGTTGAGGCCAAGTCTGATGAGGCTGTCGCGGAAATCAGAAAGCTGTACGAAGACCCTGATGTCCTGACAGGCAAGCTAAAGCGCCACATCCGCAAGCGGGCCGACGAAGAAATAGCCGTCGCGAAAGCGAGAAAAGCCGATTGGCGGAAGAGAGACGAGATCGAAAAACGTCGTGACACCGCCCTCAGCCGCATTGATGATCTCGTCGCGACCATCCGCGACGGACTGGCCGGAAAACCCGATCCCATCTTCGCCGAAGCAGCCCGCATCCTGGCCGAAAAGGGAGTTGACGAGGCCCTCGCATTCCTGGAAGCCAAACAGCCAGCAATCGAAAGCCGTGTGAAAGCCCAGAAGGCACGCCGTGATCAAGCGCTCGACGATGTACAACAAGCACAGAAGGAATTTCACGAGACGCTAGAACCGTGGCTTCTGGAAGCAGATTTGCACAAGTCGAATCTAGCGTTCGACAAAGCCCGTGATCGATACGAAATGGTGGCAGGCGAGGCCCCGCAGTGGTCACGAGCGCGTCGGAAGCTTGGCAGCTTATTGAATAACATTGCTGAATTTGAGAATGCTGAGACTCACTTAAAGGTGGCGTTAGACCTTGCTGAAGACGACCACCAACGCGCATCCGCCACCAACTCCCTGGGTTTGCTCTACGTTGGCATGGCACGCTGGAGTGAAGCGGAACCGCTCCTCAAGCAGTTTCTGAAACTCAGCGAAGACCTACACGGCCCAGACTCGATCGACACCGCCGCAGCCCTCAGTAACTTGGCTCATTTGCTCCACGTCACGAATCGTTTGAGTGAGGCTGAGTTGCTGATGCGTCGTGGGTTAGCCGTCAACGAACAGACGTTGAGAGCGGAACATCCCGACATCACCGTTCACCTCAACAACTTGGCTCAGTTGCTCGTGAACACGAGCCGTTTGGCTGAGGCCGAGCCGCTGATGCGCCGCGCGCTGGCAATCGACGAACAGTCGTTGGGAACTGAGCACCCCAAAGTCGTCAGACACGTTAACAATCTGGTGGCGTTGCTCCAAGCGACCGACCGTGTGGCTCAGGCCGTGCCGCTGATGCGCCGAGTGTTGACAGTCAACGAACAGGCCTTCGGAAGCGAACGTCCCGAAGTCGCCCTTGACCTTAACAACCTCGCTGAGCTGCTGAGGGTAACGAACCGTCTAGCCGAGGCCGAGCCGCTGTATCGCCGCGCACTGGCAATCGACGGGCGGTCCTTCGGCAACGAGCACCCGAACGTCGCCCGTGACCTCAACAACCTAGCTCAGTTACTTCGGGCCACGAACCGTCTGGCCGAGGCAGAGCCGCTATATCGCCGCGCGCTTGTCATCGATGAGCAGTCTCTTGGAGCCGAGCACTCCGAGTTTGCCCTTAAACTCTGGAATTTCGCCGTATTGTTGAGGGATACAGGGCGGCTATCGAAAGCGATCCCATTGATGCAGCGCTCAGTAGACATCTATGGACGATTCGCCAGTAAAAGTGGGTATCAGCATCCCTACTGGGAGAATGCGCTCGGTTATTATCGTGCCATGCTGAAGGCGACAGAGCTTAGCGAAGACGAGATCGCGCAGCGGGTCAGAAATGCGGGAAAGATCGCTGGACCTCTGACGTCGATTGTGCCAGAAGTTGAACGATTACTTGGACCCTCGCAACCGGTCGACGACGTTCTGACCGCGCTTGATCGGAAATACATAGAGGACGGCAAACCGCAAATTTACTTCCTATCGCCAAACGAGCTAATCGCCCCGCACCTGGACGAACTTCTTGACCCAGCGAAGTCAAACAAAGAAGTGCTGGCGGCGCTTGACGCCCAGTATCGTGAGAAGGACAAACCGCCCGTGTACTTTCTCTTGCGTGACGAGCCAATCGCTCCGCATCTTGATGAACTGCTTGGCCCTGCCAAGTCGACCAAGGAAGTGCTGGCTGCGCTTGATGAACAGCATCGCAAGGAAGGAATATCCAGTGTCTGGTTCCTGCCACTTGATGAGCCGATCTCTCCGCACCTCGACGAGTTGCTGGGGCCACTCACAAAGTAGCTCGCGGATGGTACATCTGAGTTCCGATTCACTCGCGAGGAGTTCTTCGTCCGGCAGTGTTTCGCCGCCTTCGGACAGACGATAATGCCAGCCCCGGCAAAGTGACCGTTCCCGCCGGTAATCATCACGTTCAAACCCGCTTTACGCGAGTTGGTTAGACGATACGGCTGACAGGGAAGTCATCGGGCACTTTGTAACGCGGCCGTCCATCGGCTTCGTCGAAATCCTGGCCCGGCCAGCGCCCCATGTAAGCGACCGGGTTGGTATCGGGCGCTTGGGGCCAAGTGAAGAGGGGAATCGCAACATATCCATCGAATATTCCCCGGCGACACAGACCAATTTGAAACCGCTCAACGATCGCTGAAGTCACCCCACGTTCTTCGAGATAGGGGACATCAGGATCGAGATTCAAAAAGAAACTCAAAGGCTTGAGGGGCGGGGGAGCATCTGCTACCGTGGCAGTTGATTCAGAATCCGCAGCCTGTGAGGAGCAATCTTGCTGGATTACCTCACGGGCTTCTTTTTTGAAACCGCTTCTTTCTTTGCAGCTCGTGCCTTCGTTGCCTTTCGCCCTTTGGGTTTCTTAGCGGCAAAAAAAGGGGACATGCTACTTTTCGATTTCTTTTCGAGGGCGACCCCTGGGGCGGAGTGAGGATTCGAGGCCCAGGCAGCAGACCAGCAATCGCATGGGAAGCCGCTCGCTGGCCTGAATGAGAAGTTTGAGAAAAGAGACGTAGTCGTGGTCCTTGTGAAAGACGACTCCCCGCGCATTACCCCGGTCCCTTTTAATTCCCTTTTAATTCCTTACGATGGGGCGACGACCATGAATGACCCAATCACGTATTTGTTTACATGGACGCATGCCGCTTAGCACAACATCACTCGACGAATGCCTTAAGGCTGGACGAGCGGTAGTTGCCTTGCACGTACCATGGTCGATTGACGCGGTGCGTGCTGCGGGACGACTCGGAGAAATTCGCGACCAACTTCGAAGCGACCTTCATGTTTTCGCCGCGCTTCTCGACGAAGAGGACGCCCGAACTCGTGATTGGCTTGCCGCGTTCAAGTTTCCAGACCTAGCAGCCGAATACCCGCGGGGGGCTGGCTCTTACCTTTGGCTAGAAGATGGTTTCCTCGTTGACTACGTACTAAATCCGTCTCAACTTTCATCCGATGAAATCGTTGCAAAGACACATCGACTTTGGGGTGGTCGCATCCAACGTCCGATCCAGCCCAGCGACATCATTGGCGAAACCATTTCTCGATTTCTGCAAACACCATGGGAGCATCTCGACGACTATTCCGATTGTAATTTCTACATTCTGTTTTCCGATGGAACACTAGTTGAGCTCGGAACGTTTGTGCTCGTTGATCCACAGAGCACGTTTGCCAACATGCTGATTGATATTGAAGTCAAGACAGATTTTTCTGCCTTCTATTGCTGTGACGGGTTTTCGGGCGAGGGAGCGAGAATCGAACGTGTTTATGGCAAAGTACAGGATTGCGATTTCTACATTCAGCTTTCCACGGGGCATTGGATCACCAATCATCTGGAAGAATGTTGCGAACAGTTGTACCTGCTGGATGCCGATGAATTTGTTGATGAACACGACGGGATGATCATCTGCGATTATTGGACGAGGGAGCCGTTCACGATTGGAAAACCCAGCACAAAATAAAGAACCACGCACTGCGGCGAGGCCGCGTGATGCAGCTACAAACCCCTACGTCGCCACTGACGTGAACTACCTGACTCAGTTGCATCAGGGCACCACCCGGCTGGACGAGATTGAGCCGCCATGCAGAGCAAACTATTTAGAAACAAGTAAGGGAACTGAGTGATTGGGCCATTTCATCCGCGATAGCGCTGCCGTTCCATCCACCCCCGCGTGCCACCTCCGTTCATTGGCGGCCGATCAAACTTTTTGGAGACGCTCTTATTAAAATGCAGTCTGGCCGCTTGCGGGCCTATTCAACCTATTCAACACGCAAGCACGACGCGGAAGCTGGTACTCGTGCGATCACGATGAAACTGAACCTGCCGTATGAGCTTCAGAAATGCAAAGCGACGGGGTCCGGAATGAAGAATGTGAGAGCCGCAAGGTGAAAAGAAAAGTGAAGCCGCCCACCCCGGCTGCGCCGACCCTCCCCGAGGGAGGGTGACGAGGCGCTCTTTTCTTCCTTCGCCCTTCAACATTCCGTGTTCGATATTCGATATTCGATATTCGTTCGTCGCTTGTTTAATTGTCCCGCGCAAAGACGTCCCTGGGCTTCGTTAGTCCATCAAAAATAAATGATGTACCGATCGCACTCGATCTTGTAAAATGGAAGCAGAGGGCATGTGATTGCCATCTCCGTGGCGTGGGGTAGGAATGCTCCGGCAGGTTATTTCGCTCAGCAGTCAACGGGGCAAGTGGCGCATATTGTGAAACTCCGTTCACGGTAATGCGAGATCGGTGATGCGGGGACTATGCGCTTGCTCGGTTTGTAACGCTTGCAAGATTGCAAGCGTTTTGGATTCGATTCGCTGAGTCAGGATGTACAACGGCGTTGCGGTAACTCCTTTACACAACTTCTATTGGGGCAGGTCATGAAGAATCAAACGGCATCAATTCGGCAGTCATTCGTATGTTACACTCGTCGAGGTGCCCCGCTTTGCGGGATGGGAGCGAATGCCCGGCGTTTTGGTGGACCCCGTTACAAACGCTTTACACCCGCCGGCGACTCGTCGTTTAGAATTAAGAGGCGACCGCTGGCAATGCGCTATCGATTGAAACCAACATCGCGTTTCTGCCGGATTTGCGGGTTATTAACTGTCAGAAGGCCGGTGAGACAAAAACACATGGCTCGCCTTCCTTGTGACGAATAGAATACGGTCGTTGTTGGCACGGGTCGCGAAAAAGAAGGGTTTTGGACATGAATGCTCG
Source organism: Planctomycetota bacterium (assembly GCA_029259935.1). The sequence goes on along the minus strand of JAJDEH010000048.1, from coordinate 5,769 downwards.
ACAGATCTTGACCATCGAAGACGACGCGGCGATTCGGCGCGGCATTGTCGATGCGCTGGAATATGCGGGCTACGAAGTTCTGCAATCCGGGCGAGGCGACGAAGGTCTGGAGATGGCCGTCCAACGAACCTACGATCTGCTGCTGCTGGATCTCGTGTTGCCGGGTAAAAGCGGGTTTCAGATTTTGCAGGAGGTTCGCGCCACCCGGCCGACTCAGCCGGTGATTATCCTCACCGCCCGGGGCGAAGAAAACGACCGGGTCGAAGGGCTTCGCATGGGGGCCGACGACTATGTCGTGAAGCCGTTTAGCGTCAAGGAATTGTTGGCCCGCGTCGAAGCGGTGCTCCGCCGATCTCCCGAACGGCCGACCGATCTTCACGAGGTCGCGATTCCGGGCGGGACCGCCGATTTCAATCGCCGTGAATTGCGATTCGCCGACGGAGACCGCGCGGAACTTTCCGAGCGCGAGGTCGATTTGCTGCGCTACTTGGTTACGAATCCCGGCCGGGCGATTGCTCGTGACGAATTGTTATCCAACGTCTGGCGGATCAGCCCGCGCGGGCTGTCCACGCGCACCATCGACATGCACATCGCCAGGCTGCGAGAGAAACTCCGCGACAACACCGCCACTCCCAAGGTACTGCTGACGGTTCGCGGCAAGGGTTATATGTTCGCCATTCAAGACGCCGTTCAGACGGAAGGGTGATGCCATGAAACGACCCTGGCAAGTTTGGACGTTGTACTTCCTGTGCCTCGCCTTGGTCACGCCCGGGATGGGCTGGCTGACGTTGAAGGCGTTGGAACTGGACCGCGCGCGAGAGGAATCCAAGCAACAAGCCATTGCCGCCCAGCACGAAGCCATTGCCGCCCGCCATGAAGCCGAGCAGCAAGAGCATGAAGCCGAGGAGCAAGAGATCGTGGCCAGCGCGATGTGGCGGATGGATTGGAACTTGACGCCGATTGTCGCACAAGAAGCCGCCCGTCCCTACTTTGTGTACGATTCGTTCTACGCTATGCCGGCCGGCAAGGGCGTTCAGCAAATTCCTTCACCGCTGCTCGTGCAGCCGTCCGAATTCGTGCTGCTGCACTTTCAGGTATCTCCGGAACAACTTTGGACATCGCCCCAGTCTCCCGTGGGAATTCACTGTTCGTCCGCCATTTCCCAGGGCACTCCGGCCGACAACATCGAGGCCAGTTGTTCGCGGCTGGCAGACTTGAAGCAGCACGTCGACTACGAAGAACTCGTGAAAATACTGCCCAAAGAAGTGTTGCCGCCGATTCAGGTGGGTATGACTCCATGGGGCAACAATCTTTCGATGAATTACAACGGCGAGCCACTTAACCAGGGAAACCCAATCGTCACGAAAGATTTGGGCATTAAGCAACTCAAGCAACAATCCGCGCAGCAGGCCGAGTTTCAGCGGGGGGCTTTTAACCAAGAAGATTCGCCCCAACAAATGACCCAGGCGAATGCGCAGCCGGCTCAGCAAGTAAGTCGCGGCCGTGGTCGTGGACGTGGACAAGAGCAACAACCACAGCAGGTGACTCCGCAGCGTTCGAGCATCTCTCACCGGCAGCAACTTCTTCGAGGCTACGAATGGAACACTCGCAATAAGGCCTACGAAGCCTACGCCCAGAACCAGATCGTGCAGCAGCGCGTGGGGAACTCGGCGATGTTCGACAACGCGCCGGAGGTCATTCGTGAAGGCGTCACCAGGCCCGTGTGGCTCGGTTCCAGAATGATTCTCGCCCGCCGCGTGATGCTCGGCGACCAAGTTTTCATTCAAGGCTGCTGGCTGGATTGGGAGAGCATCAAGACGTCGCTCTTAAAGGAAGTTTCCGACGTGTTGCCCGATGCCGATCTGGTGCCCGTCACGTCGGACGACGATGTCGAACCGGGCCGCACCTTGGTGACGTTACCTGTCCAAATCGTGGTACCCGACCGATTGCTGGCTGCAACGACGCTCACCTCGAACTTTCCCGAAAGCGCCTTTTCCAAGAATTTGTCGCCGCTGCAGGTTTCGCTGATCGTGGCTTGGAGTTGCATGTTGGTGGCGGCGGTCGCTTCAGCGGTGCTGTTGCAAGGCGTGGTGGCGCTCAGCGAGCGGCGGGGGGCGTTTGTTTCGGCGGTGACTCACGAACTGCGTACGCCGCTGACGACGTTTCGCATGTATGCCGAGATGTTGGCCGAGGGCATGGTCTCGAATGACGATCACCGGCAAGAGTATGCGGAGACGTTGTATGTCGAGGCAAATCGTCTTTCGCATTTGGTGGAGAATGTGCTGTCGTATGCTCGGCTGGAGCGAGGTTCCCCGGGCAAGCAGCGCGAACAAGTGACGATCGAGCGCTTGTTGGGACAAGTGGAATCGAGATTGCGGGATCGGGCTAACCAGGCGGAGATGGAATTCGAAGTCGACGCGGACGAAGACGAAAAAGCCGCCGCGCTGACGACCGACCCCGCCGCGATCGAACAGGTCTTGTTCAATCTAATCGACAATGCGTGCAAGTACGCGGCATCGGCGAGCGATCGTCGAATTCAATTGAGCGTCAGCGTGACTCGCCGCGCGGTGGAGTTGAGTGTGCGAGATTACGGTCCGGGAATTTTACGCCATGAAGCCAAGCGGCTGTTTCGTCCCTTCTCGAAGTCCGTTCAACAAGCGGCGAACTCGGCTCCGGGCGTGGGGCTTGGTCTGGCGCTCAGCCATCGCTTGGCCCGCGCTTTGGGCGGCCGGCTCGAACTGAAGGATCCACCCGGGGGCGGCGCGAAGTTCATCTTGGCCCTGCCGAGAAGTGGTTAGAAGTCGCTCTCTCGATGTCAAGCTTCGCCGACCGGCCACCGCTTAATAATTGCGGTAGATTTTTCTGGCATACGACGAATGCGGGACGCGCGCACGTGGACAGACAATTGCATTGTGAAGTTCCGCTCCGTCGGCGCATATCACGTCATGATCTCGTGGATCGGTTCGACGTGCTCGACGCCGACAAGCTTTTGGTCGAGGCCGCCGTAGAAATACGAAAGCTGATTGGGACCCAAGCCCATTTGCTGCAGGACCGTGGCGTGCAGGCGTTTGACGTGCAGTGGCTTTTCGACAGCGGCCGCGCCTAGTTCGTCCGTGGTGCCGATGCTGGTGCCGCCCTTGATGCCGCCGCCGGCCATCCACATCGTGAAGCCATACGAGTTGTGATCCCGGCCGGTTCCCTGGGCGTATTCCGCCGTCGGTTGTCGGCCGAACTCACCACCCCAAACGATCAACGTGCTGTCGAGCAAGTTGCGTTGCTTCAGGTCTTTGATCAGTGCGGCGATCGGCTGATCGGTGTTGCCGGCGTGATAGTTGTGGTTCTTTTCCAGATCGCCGTGGGCGTCCCAGTTATCATCGTTGTGTGCGCCGCCCGAATAGATCTGAATGAAACGCACGCCCCGCTCGACCAACCGCCGCGCCAACATGCACTTCCTCGCGAAGTCTTCGGTCCCTGGGTTTTCCAGGCCGTACAATTTTTTAGTGGCCGCGGTTTCCTGCGCCAAATCGACTGCCTCGGGAGCGTGCTGTTGCATTTTGTAAGCTAGTTCGTAGCTGGCGATGCGCGCCGCCAGGTCGGAATTGTCGATCCGCCGCAGTTGATGTTGGCGGTTCTTTTCGAGCAGCCGATCCAGCAAGCGGCGCTGCGCCGACTTGCTCATGCCGGCGGGCGGCTGCAGATTCAAAATGGGCGCGCCGGTCGACCGCATGACGACGCCTTGATACGAAGCAGGCATGTAACCGCTGGACCAGTTTTTCGCACCGCTAATCGGGCCGCCCTTCTTGTCCAGCATCACGACGAAGCCCGGCAAGTTTTCGTTGACGGTACCTAGGCCGTAGTTGACCCAGGAACCCAGTGCCGGGCTGCCGCTGAGCACCTTTCCCGAGTTCATCATTAGCATGGCGGAACCGTGAATCGGAGAATCGGCGGTCATTGAATGCAAGAAAGAAATGTCGTCAACACAACTGCCGACGTGGGGAAACAGGTCGCTGACCCATTTGCCACACTCGCCGTACTGCTTGAACTTCCATTTCGGTTCGACGATGCGTCCCTTACTCCGGTGTCCGCCGCGGCCAAACGTTTTCACGTCGACGGTCTTACCGTCCATGCCGTACATCTTTGGCTTGTAGTCGAACGTATCCATGTGGCTCGGCCCGCCATACATGAACAGAAAGATGACGCTCTTGGCTTTGGGGGCAAAGTGCGGCGGTTTCGGCGCGAGCGGATTCGTGAAAGTCGAAGCCCCGTCGGCGGCTTGAGCCTGGCGGGAAAGAAATCCGTCGCCCGACAACATGGAGAGCAGCGGCAGAGCCGTGAAGCCGCCACCTGCTTGCCATAGGAACTCGCGGCGCGTTCGTCGGCAGAAGTTTGCTGGAGGTTTGGCGGCCATGGTTCGGTCCCTTATTTCGAGATCGTCGTTGTTCGCTCCGCGAACAAAACGAAAGCGTTCTGATCGCGGAGCGATCAGCGACATACGTTAGTCCAAATAGACAAATTCGTTCGTGTTCAGGATCATTAAGCAATAGTGCCGCAGCGCGTCTTGCGATGACAGTTTTTCGGTACTCTGAAGTTCTTTGATAAAGGCGGCGTCCGCGCGAATCTCGTCGCCGCCAACCTTGCGGGCCGCGGTGATGCGAATCGCCAGCGCCACTTGCTGGTCTAAATTGTCCGGCTGTTCACGCCGCAACCGTTCGGCCAGCTTTTCGGCCTGCTCGGACATGAAGCGGCTGTTCAACATTCCCAAGGCTTGCGTCGGCACGGTTGTCGAGACTCGAGCAGCGCACGCGGTATCGGTGTCGGGCGAGTCGAAGTTGGCCAACATCGGCGGCCGAAGCGATCGTTTGACATGGATGTAAATGCTTCGGCGGGCCGCTTCGGCGGGCGGTGAATTTCCCCAAGCCGCGTCGGGTCGCGAGGCCGTGGCCAACACTTCGCGAGGCAAAGGTGGAAAGATCGCCGCTCCGTACATCTTTGGATTGAGCGTCCCGGTCGCCGCCAGGATCGAGTCTCGTACTTCCTCGGCCGTCAGCCGCCGCATGTTGAAGCGCCAAAACAGATCGTTTGTTGGATCCTTTTCCAACGCCTCGACATTTCCTTCGGATGACATTTGATAGGTGCTCGACATCATGATCGATTTGTGGAGCGCTTTCATGCGCCATCCGCCGGCAACGAACTCGGCGGCCAACCAGTCCAGCAGCAAGGGATGCGTCGGCGGCGTGCCTTGGAATCCGAAATCGCTGCTGGAGCGGACGATGCCGCGGCCGAAATGATGTTGCCAAATCCGATTGACGATCACCCGAGCGGTCGCCGGGTTTTCAGGACTGGCAATCCACTCGGCCAGCACGCGGCGTTTGCCCGATGTCTGGCCCGTATCGTACCGCGAGGGCACGTCGGCCGCCGGAGGATCGAGGATTTGCGGAAAAGAGGGGCCGACTTCTTCACCTTGTGCTGCCGGGCTTCCACGCACAAGAATCCACGTCTTCTGTCGGCCGCGTTCGGACACCGCCATGGCGAAGTCGGCCTTTCGCGCCGGTTGCAGCGATTGGCTCTTGGCAAGTTGGTTGCGGAGGCCGCTCCATTGGTTCAGCTTTTCAGGGCCCAGCAGCTCTTCGCCATATTGCTTGGCTAAGACGGTAATCGGCGTCGAGGTGTAGTCGGCAATCAGACCCGCATCGATGTACTGGCCGCCGCCCGTTTGGCGACAATGAATAGCCAGCGTGTTGCGGCCCGTCTGCAGCACATCCAGTGCCG
>JAJDEH010000470.1 GCA_029259935.1 Planctomycetota bacterium | reverse complement strand
CAGTAGCCGTCGCCGGAGGCGTCCAGGAAGAAGGTGCCGCTGCTGCCGCGATAGGCGCCGATTTCGTCGATGCCGTCGCCGTTCCAGTCGCCGACGAGCGCCGTGTCGCCGATGATGCCAAACGAGTTGATCTTGTCCACGCCGCCATTGACCACGGTGACCACGCTGTCGGCCGTGAAGTTGCCGTTGACGTCCAAGTAGAATTCTTAGCCCCAAACTACTCTGGGTTCTTTTGCGGGCGTTTCACAGGCACGTTTCCACCAAATGGGTCATCTTCCGGGGGCAGCGGCTTGGGTTCGGGTGGTTTGGGTTCGGGCGGTTTGATGCCATGGATTTTGAAGTACCATTCTTTGCGCTGCTGGTGCGCGTACTCAAACCACTTTGATTGTTGAAAGCGTTTGTTGGCAAGCGCGCGATCGAGGGATCGCAATCGAGTCATGGTTGGCACGATGTCATCATCCAGGTAGATGAACGCTTCCTCGACAAGTTTATCCTCTTCATCCACCAATCCTTTGGTGACGAGCAGATCAACCAAGATGTCAATATACCCATCGAGTTTTGGCTTGATCGCCTCATTCCATTCACGTCCCGGCGGACCGTGAATTAAGAGGTGTAAGGTTTCGCCAATACACTCAATCGAGACACTTCTTACATCAGGGTGAGGATCGTTGAGCCCGTCTCGAAGTATCGGAGTCAATTGCCCCGGTTTTTCTTCAAAGACGTGGGTAAAGCCACGGACGGCTGCTTTGCGGGACTTCCATTCGTGGTAGTCCAAGCCACGCGTCAGCATATACCTTACAATCCGTTTGGGAGGCTCAAACCCTGGACCTACATGGCTCGGGGGCGACCCCAACAATGCGGCGACGACCAGATGCTCGTCGCATCTTACTGAAAACCCCTTCGGCTCCTCTAGCTCCAGCCGCCACCGTAGAAGCTGCTTGCGAAGGTCGGCTTTATTCCAAGTGCGTAAGACGATCGCATTGCGCTGTTTGCCTTGTCCATCTGCATCCGCTTCCTGCGCTTGGGCGACAGGCAACATGCTCGCTTCCAGACTCCAGATCAAGTAGATCGCAACGCACATCATCACGAGAATGCCGAGTCGTTTCATCGCAATTGTACTCCACGATTGTGGTGGCTAGTTGATAGCGTATTATACCAGATGTCATTTGCCTGGCGAATCGTCCATAATCCGCATTTTCCGCACCTCCGTGGGACGGAAATAGAAACGGTCAAACGGCCCGGCCGTCGCGTTTGGCTCACCGGGGAGAGACGCGTCTCCATTATTCATCGGAACGGCTATGGCTTCAGAATTCATAATGTTGATTGTTTTTACCCAGTCATCATTCGCTTTTTCCAAGTCATTGGCCCGGTAATAGTTTTGAATGCTCTGGACATTTCCCGGATGAAAAGCACTCTCAAACAACTGGTGCCCTACTTCGTGGACTGTTACCTTGTTCATCGCAACAGGCCGATCTGCTTCATTTGGAATGAGCCCTTTATTGGCCGTGAATACCACTGATTTCTCCCAGTCCGTATGGGTTTCTCCCCAAACTAGTCCTGGGCTAAATGAGCTATATGCATTTGTAACGTAAACAACCCAAAAGAAATCCGACTCTAGCGTCTTTGACTGTCTCGCCGCTTCAATCGCAGCAGCATGAATCGCTCGTAGCACAACGCCGCCAGCCGGATCAGATGTATCGATTGTCCCGTCAATGCTCGTATACTCCGGTTCCAAATACGCGTCGGCGAATCGATTGTTTTGCCGGTTCGTTGTTGATTGCATGAGTCCATAGATGTCTTCGCTTGAATCATCTTCTACGAACAGATGTCGCCAGACGGAGAGCTGTGGTGAAACGCGCGGATCCGGTGTGTCAGTGTCAATACTGTTTTTCGCCATGTGCTTCGTAACCGCTTCTTCCAGGAGTCGTTTCAAGTGTTCAGGAACGGCCATAACACGATAGTTGTCACCCGGCGAATAGGAGGTTACCAAATCGACTTCCGCCACGAGCATTCCACCGCCCAGATCTTTTACCTTCGCCTCCACGACGGCACCGTCCGCACCCCACGCCGCACCTAGCGCATTGCCGGCGTTCACAGCTCGTAACCCTCCTTTTTTGTTTCCATTCGCACCACGGTTATCGTCGCCGTCGGGGCCGTTTCTATCGATTAGTTTTTCATCCTCTGATGGATCATCAACATCGAAGGATCTGAAGTAGACGCTATCGCCGACTGCCATGTTAGTTACGTGAGCACGGACCCGCACAACATTTTTCCCCTTCAAGACGTCATCCACGGTCGCATCGGGGAAAAATCGATCTCCTCCCTTGAACGCCGGTTCTATTAGCGCGCCCCGTGCTTTATTCGCTTCATCATCGGGATCGCCGTCTGGGTTACCACCGGGGTCAAGGTTGCCGTATCGATCCGCATGAGCGATGCCGGTTAACGTCAAGTCTTCCGGCGTTACGAATTCCACTTTAGTTACGTCCCCGTCACTGTCCTGCAAAAACAACAGAAGGAATTCGGCCGGATTGCTTAGGCGGAGGCCATCGTACGCAGTGACGATGATCGTGCGATCCAACCCGGTCGGCTCTTGAGCATAATTGTTGTAAGTGATCGCTCGAAGCGCAGCTTCGTACTCGTCGACAGAGGCAGTCCCCGTCAAGGACAGAGTTCCAGTGGCAACGTTGTAGCTGGACGAAATCCCTGCCACAGGAGCCAATTCGAGGAACTCGTCGCCGACGTTTTCGAAGTCTGTAATCGTGGCGGTTAGTGACTCAAGAGTCGATTCCGTCGACTCGATATCGGCATCCACATCCGCGATAGGAACCGCGACGGGCGACGCTTGAACCGTCCACTCATCAATGTAATCCGCTCCCGTTCGACCGGAGCTATCGTCGAAGTCCAGGTCGACGTAAAGCGGTCCAAGATCGATGACGTCGCCGCTAACTAAGAAGTTAAAGGGGTCTTCGTCGCTGTCGTTGTTTTCAAACGAAACTTCGCCGCTAAAGGTGCCTGGCGAGGCAGCATCAAGCTGAATCGTGAGGGTCGTCGAATGGAAGGGCGCGACGATCGAAGCGAACGGCGTTACGACACTAAAACCAGGCGGTAACGTCAAACTCGATGGATCAAGCTCAAGATCCTCCTCGCCAACATTCTCGATTTCCATCGAAACGGTGATGGGATTTCCAACGGTCGTTTCGCCAAATGAAACACTGCCGATGCCGTCTTGAACCGCGTTGTATTCTTCATCCCAGACTTCAATTTCAGGACTAGCCGGAACAACATTGCCCGTGATCGTGAAGTTGAAGGGATTCTCATCGGAATCACTGTTGTTGAAGGAAACTTCTCCGCTGTACGTTCCCGCGCTAAGTGCATCCAATTTAATGGTAAAGAAGACAAATCCTCCTGGTGCCACGTCCGATTCAAAATCCAGCACCACACTGAACCCTGACGGAACCGTAAGCGACGAGGGAGAAATCGCCAAACCCGACGAGCCTGTATTTTCGATCGCAATGACTTGGTACAGTGGTTCCCCAACGTGCGTTTCGCCGAAATCTACTGAGCCGGTGTCATCCAGGATATCCTGACCGCCGCCGTCAACAACTACTATCTCTTCGTTTCCACCGCTGACGCTGACGGTGAAGAAATCATCGTCAGAAAGAAGGCTCGGATCGGTGACGGTGAGCGTCACCATCGTCGTGCCTGCCACGCTTCCGGACGTTACCGTCGCCTCGCGAACCGCGCCGCTTCCCGAGGTGTTAACCGTAGTGACGATTGTTGGGTCCACGGCCACACCACCCACCGTTAGCGAACTGACCGGATTATCTGGATCGGAGACCATGAAATAGACCGTATCGGACGTGCTGTTCTGTGGCAGTAGCATGTGGCGGGGGCCGAAATTCATCGCCGGATCGGCCCAGGCGCCGACCACCGGGGCCACGCCCGAGGGGCCGAAGGTGAAACTGATGTCGCCGGTCGACACGGAATCCCAGTAGCCGTCGCCGGAGGCGTCCAGGAAGAAGGTGCCGCTGCTGCCGCGATAGGCGCCGATTTCGTCGATGCCGTCGCCGTTCCAGTCGCCGACGAGCGCCGTGTCGCCGATGATGCC
>JAJDEH010000469.1 GCA_029259935.1 Planctomycetota bacterium | reverse complement strand
ACATTTGTTATCACGTACTCAATCGTGGTAATGCGCGGGGAGTCGTCTTTCACAAGGACGACGACTATGCCTCCTTTCTCAAACTTCTCATGCAGGCCAGCGAGCGGCTGCCCATGCGATTGCTGGGCTACTGCTTGATGCCCAATCATTTCCACCTCATGTTGTGGCCCCGTCGGGATGGGGACTTGAGCCGTTGGATGCAGTGGCTGCTGACCGCCCATGTGCGGCGCTACCACCGGCACTACGATTCCAGCGGCCATGTGTGGCAAGGCCGCTTCAAGGCATTTCCGATCCAGCAAGACGAACATTACCTGACCGTAATGCGCTATGTGGAACGCAACCCGGTACGCGCGAAATCGCTTCCTGTCCGCAAGGCCCAGCGCTGGCCCTGGTCGTCGTTGGGTACGCCTCCGAAGCAGATTGACAAGCCCCCGCTGTCCGCCGGCCCCGTGCGTCGCCCCGACGATTGGCTGGCGTGGGTGAACCAGCCGCAAACCGAGCTGGAACTGAAAGCCCTCCGCGACTGCATCGCCCGCGGCGGTTCGACCGGACCAGGCAGCGACGGCTATTTCCGCCTGGCGACGAATTTGTTGGACGTGCCAGCCGAGATCATCGCACTTTTGTACGCGTACCGCTGGACGATTGAGATCTACCAGCGCGAATGTGTGCCAAGCGCACACTTGTATTGTCTCGCGGTCTGAGATATTAGTTCCGGGCAGTTTTCTGCTGCGATTGGCACGCTGGTGCCGCCAGCGCGTTGACGGCAATGACGCCACTGCAAGACAGCACGAGCAAGGAGGCTCACGATGCCAGAGACAGTTCCCCCCCGCGCCCACAACTGAACTCGCCGCGAACGACGGTGCCGCTGCAAGACCTGTGGAAAGCAATGCCACAGACAACGTGCAGTCAGGTGCTCCGGCGGCTGACTCAGATTGTGAATCAGAAGTTGGTTCCTCCCGCGACGATGGAGGCAACCGATGAGTGATTCCACGATTCCTACCTCGCCGGTGCAGGTCTCAGGCGTCGAAACTCACGAACTCGAGACAACGATTTCGCGTTCGGAGAAAATTACGGATCTGCATTTGCAACGGTTGGCGGTCGTTTACGTTCGACAGTCGACGCAGAAGCAAGTCCTCGAACATCAAGAGTCGACGGCACGTCAGTACGCACTTGCTGATCGCGCCATGAATCTTGGCTGGTCTCGCGCGGCGGTGGAAGTCATCGACGAAGATCAGGCACGAAGCGGAAGCACGGCCGAAGGTCGCTCGGGGTTTCAGCGGCTGTTAGCGGAAGTGAGCGCAGATCGCGTGGGGCTCATTCTTGGTTTGGAAATGAGTCGCTTAGCTCGATCATGCAAAGACTGGCATACGCTGTTGGAGTTGTGCGCGATCTATCGTACGTTGCTGGCCGACGCCGATGGACTGTACGATCCGGCAGATTACAACGACCGATTGCTGCTCGGCTTGAAGGGAACGATGAGCGAAGCGGAACTGCATATTTTGAAAAGTCGTTTGCAACAAGGCATGTGGAACAAGGCGGAACGAGGCGAGGTGCTCAATCACCCACCGATTGGTTACGTGCGCACACTGGCCAACGACTTTGTGATCGACCCAGACGAACAGGTGCAGTCGGTGGTGCGAATGGTGTTTGAGCAGTTTGTCATTCGCGGCAGTATCAATGGGCTCTTGCGATGGCTTGTCAGGCACGAGATCAAGATGCCAGTGCGACCTCACTTTGGTGTGAATCGAGGCGAGCTCCAATGGCGTGCTCCCAATCGAGTGACGTTGTTGAACATGCTCCATCATCCGATTTATGCGGGAGCCAATCGCTGGGGACATCGCGAAACGGATCCTCGTAAAAAGATTCCGGGCCGCCCGGCGACGGGGCGCACGTTCAACTCATATGATGCGTGTCGCGTACTCATCAAGGACCGCTTTCCGGCATACATTAGCTGGAAAGAATTTGAACGAAATCAACAGAAACTCACCGAAAATACGACGATTGGCAAGTATCTGTCCGCTCCACGACATGGGCCCAGTATGTTGTCGGGGCTCATCACCTGTGGACGCTGCGGCCATCGCATGCTCGTGGCGTACAGCAACGTGTCAAGCCAAAAGACGCTCCGTTACAGCTGTCTTCGTGATGCCATTGACTACGGCCAAGATCGTTGCCAATCGCTCTCGGGCGAAGTCGTTGAATCGATGATCGTGAAGTTGGTGTTGCAGTGCGTGACTCCTGCGTCGCTGGAACTCTGCTGGGCCGCAACCGAAGAGATTCAACAACAAAGACGGCAGCTCGACGAACATTGGCAGCAACGCTTAACGCGTTCGAAGTATGAAGCCGAACAAGCCCGACGACAATATGTCGCGGTGGAACCTGAGAATCGGCTGGTCGCGCGTGAACTGGAACGACGCTGGGAAGAGTCGCTACGCAGCGATGAGCAATTGCAAGCGGAATACGATCGGTTTATTCGCGAGCAACCGATTGAACTTTCCGCCGCCGAGCGTGAAGAAATTGCGGCACTCTCATCGGATCTTCCCGCGCTCTGGCACGCCGAGTCGACCACGAACGAGGATCGTCAAACCATCGCGCGACTCTTGCTGGAAAAAGTCGTCATCAACATTGAAGGCGACACGGATCGAGTCGATCTCGAACTCCATTGGGCAGGTGGGTTCCAAAGTTGCCATACGCTGCATCGTCCAGTGCAAACCTACCAACAGTTGTCTCGTTACGATGAACTCGTTCAGCGGCTCGACACGCTTCACGCCCAGGGCAAGACGCTGAGCGAAATGGCAGCGACATTAAACGCGGAAGGATTTCATCCTCCCAAGCGAGCTTCGCAATTCAACAAGGCCATCCTAAGCCGCTTCTTCCGAGAACGAGGCACACGTCTTGGTCCGTTACCTCGAAGCGTCACCGACCAGCAGCATCTCTTGAAGAATGAATGGTGGCTGGCCGATTTAGCCGCCGAGCTACAGATGCCGATCGCCACCCTTCATCGCTGGCAACGCGTAGGCTGGCTGGCATCACGAAAAATTTCCGAGGCTGGCGGACGCTGGGCAATCTTCGCCGACGACGAGGAACGATCGCGTCTTCGCAAGCTACGAACTGCTCCTCGTGGTTGGCCCCAAGTTTACCCGAAAGAGCTCACCACCCCGAAGCTCCGGACCGATAACCCTGAGTAGCTGTCAATGCCAAGATGGCATCGCATGTTCCTGTAACCCGTCTTCTTTGGAGGTAGTATGACTGGCAAATCGAGATTTTCTTCCGTTTCTTCAAACAGATTCTTGGCTGCCGTCATTTGATCAGCCACAGTCAGAACGGAATTGAAATCCAAACGTATTGCGCGATCCTTGCTTGCATGTTGATCTGCTTGTGGACAGGACGCAAGCCAACGAAGCGAACCTACGAGATGATCTGTTACTACTTCATGGGCTTAGCCAGCGAAGAGGAGTTACTGGCTCACTTGGAAAAACTTCGGCGCGCCGACCAATAGCTGCGCAGGTCGTTTGTCAAATTGAAACGACGCTGCGAGGTTCGCTGCTGCGCGCATCTTTGCCAGCGACGATTCGTTTGTCGGGCATTCACTTCACAGATTGCTGGCAACTCAACCCTCCCCACAATCCGCATCATTCGCCGATCGCACTACGCAACGAAGCTGCGCGCGATGCGGTACGAATACGACTACAATCATATGTGTGCAACAATCGAGCCGAACACTATTGGGCAAGTCCCCCTTTCTTCTGCCTCATATGAAAGACTCTAGCGAGAATGCGGCCGTGCCCGACTGGTATCCCGGGTTCATTCGCGGGTTTCTTCACGGGTTGCTGCATGCAAAACCCGCCTACTTTGCTGGTTCGGTGGAGGAGTGGGATGAATTCGTGTTTTCGCCTGAAGTCTTCCCACGAGTTCTGTCCGTCGTTAACGCGGGACTTGGTCAAAACGTTGAACAAATCGACGAAGCTCATGCGGGAAAGTCGAAGGACCTGGCCTTTGAGTACATCAGGGCGTTGCTTGACAGCGGCAACGAAACTCAAACAGACGTTTTCGAGCAGGAAAGCGACCACCGGCATTTCCATGACTTTAGGTTTTCTGTATGCCATCTTGCTGAGCAGTTGTCAAAGTGCTCTTTCAACTCCTATGACGATACTCTTCGTCGCTTCAAATCAAGTGAGTGGCGTTTTGTGAGCTCTGAGTTGGAGCTATTGTTTTCGATCTTTTTCAACAACGCCGAACTGGACGAGAACTGGCAGGTAGTGAACTACACGCACGCAGTTGGCAGGCTGGTAGAGCAGTTAAAGGAATGGTGTCTTCCTGACTATGTGGCGAAACCCCCGTTCGAACAATGGGAAAGAGAGTTCGTGTGACGCGGAGCCGATAACCGTTCAGAGGAGGTATGGCTGCGCAATCTGCTGACTTCGAGGTTCGGTCAACAGAACAGCGCTTGGCATGCCAGATGTTTCAGCGTTAGGTTCATCTGTTCTTTGAAAGCTGACTCTGCTGCGTCCGTGCTGTCGCCGGTTGGTTCGTGGGAGCAGAAAGGGGGACAGGCGGCGACGTACACTCGTAACCAGTGGGCGGCACTCAACCGCTACGTCGACGACGGAGATCTCTCGATCGACAACAACCTCGCCGAACGAACCGTGAAGCCGTTCGCGATTGGTCGCAAGAACTGGCTCTTCGTCGGCAGCCCCAAGGCCGGCCAGCGTTCCGCTCGACTGATGTCCTTGATCGCCAGCTGCAAAGACAACCGCGTCGAACCCCGGGCCTTGCGTGGCGAGGGAGACCAGTCGCGATGCGAGCGTGCGATACCTAGGGGGAAATGCGGTAAGTGGGTGAATTTGGAGGCTCGACGTTGTTTCAAGCGAGGCGTGGCTGACCGTCTGATGGGGAGCGGTGGAGGCGGCGGGTGCGCAGGGGG
>JAJDEH010000468.1 GCA_029259935.1 Planctomycetota bacterium | reverse complement strand
TGGGATGAGGATTGACGACCAGCGTATTGCCGCCGGCGATAATGCTGACGGCGTTGCCAGTGACCGTGGGCAGCGAGTGCGTGACAGGCGTAATCGCGCCGATCACGCCAAACGGAGCATGTTCGATGACGGCCAAACCGCGATCGCCGCTGAATACTTCGCTCTTCATGAATTCGACGCCGGGAGTCTTTTCGCCAAGTGTCTTCAGCTTTTCGATCTTGTGTTCCAGGCGGCCTATCTTGGTCTCCTCCATTTCCATCGTGCCCAACTCTTCGCATTGGTCGATTGAAATGCGGCGAATGTGGCCGATGATCCGCTTGCGATCTTCCATCGTTCGCTCGGACAGTTGTTCGAACGCTTCGCGAGCGGCGGCGACCGCATCGTCGACGTTGTCGAACAGTCCGTGGCGTCCCTGGTAACCACTGTTTTGGACCGGCGGAATCGGCCCCACCTCGGCCAGTACTTGTGCAACCACGTTGCGGATCACGGATTCATCGATTTGCATGGTTTATCCCTTTGACTACCTACCGCTTGGATGATTCTTCTTCACGCGAGTAAACAGCTTTTTTGTCAATATGGACATGGTCGACGATGCCGATGATCACGGTGTCGATCGGCATCTTGCCAGTCTCCGGTGTCAGCCGGGCGCTCGACCCTTGCGTAATCAGCACATAGTCGCCCACGCCTGCTCCCAATAGATCGACGGCGACAAACGTCCGGCCGGTCGTCACCAAACTCTCTCTTGTTTCCGCCTCCAGCCGATACGGTTCCACGACGAGCAATTTGTAGCCCACCATCGAATCGACTTTTTGAGTGGAAACCAGCGAACCAGTTACCTTGGCGACAAACATGGCATTATCCTCTTAGTCACCGTTTTTGGGGTCACCGTTTTTGGGGTCATCGTCATTCGCCGCGCTCCAACACTTCCTGGGTCTGTCGCGCGACGATGATTTCTTCGTTCGTGGGTACAACCCACACCTGCGTACGGCTTTCCGCGGCGCTGATCCGGGCTTCGCCGCTTGCCGATTGATTGAGATTGTCGTCCAGCACGATTCCCAATTCGCCCAGATCGCGACAAACGGTCGCCCGGACACCAACACCGTTTTCGCCGATGCCGCCCGTGAACACGATCGCTTCCGCTCCGCCCAGTTCGACCAGCAACCCGCCCAAATAACGACGGACTTCCGAGGTGAACATGTCCAAGGCCAGCTTGGCGCGCGAGTTGCCTTGGCCAGCCGCTTCCTCCAGATCCCGCACATCGCCGCTCACGCCGCTCAGGCCGAGCAAACCTCCGTGGTTCGCCAACTCGGAGAGCACCTCGTCCAGCGACTTGCCGGTATGCTGCATGATCAACGGTAATGAAAAGGGATCGAAATCGCCGACGCGATTGTTGTGCGGTATACCTGACTGGGGGCTCATGCCCATCGACGTCGAAACGCTCTGTCGGCCGCGGATCGCGCACAGGCTGCTGGAGCCTCCCAGGTGACAAGAAATCACCCGCGCGTCGTCGCGATCAAGAATCTCCGCCGTCCGCTCAGCGATATAACGATGGCTCGCGCCGTGAAATCCCCAACGACGAATCGGCAGTTGCTCGGCCCACTCGCGGGGCATCGCATAGTG
Source organism: Planctomycetota bacterium (assembly GCA_029259935.1). The sequence continues at coordinate 9,203 of JAJDEH010000468.1, read as the reverse complement.
CCGCAGCGAATCGTCGACCGTTGCATGAAATCCGGTTTCAAAGGCCGCCACCAAGGGAATTTCGGGCAGCTTCTCCGCCAGCAATCGCATGGCGTTGATGTAGGGCGGATTATGAGCCGGAGCGACTTGGCTCATTTCTTCCATCGCTGCCAACACCTTAGGCGTAACTCGTTGAACTCCGCTAATCCGGCCGCCATGCACCGCCTTGAAGCCGATGGCCTTCACTTCCGCAGCGTCCTCAAGACAGCCTTCCGCAGCGTCGGTCAACTGGTCGAGGCATTGCTTCACGGCCACGGCGTGATCGGGCACGCTGGCCGTCAGTTCTCGGCGCTGGTCGCCGATCTCGACAAAGCATTGGCTTTCCGATGAACCGATCCGCTCGATACCGCCACGAGCCAGTTGCGACTCGTCCGACATGTCGAACAGCCGATACTTAAAGCTCGTTGAGCCGAGGTTGGCCACGAGGACTTTCATGGTGCTGATTCCTTTCCCGTCGAGTCCCGTCATCGTCGAGTCCCGCCATGGGCGACTACACGAAGGCGTCCACCAATCCGTCCGCCGGCCGGGGAATGATATGGCTGCCGACCAACTCGCCGACTTGCGAGGCCGCGTTGGCGCCAGCTTCGACCGCCGCGCGCACGCTGCCGACGTCGCCGCTGACGATGGCCGTGACCAGGCCGCCGCCGATGTCGACGCGTTTGACGATCTTCACGTTCGCCGCTTTTGCCATGGAGTCGGTGGCTTCGATCAAGCCCACCAAGCCGCGAGTTTCAATTAGACCAATTGCGTTATCCACTAGTTGTTCTCCTGTTGTTGATAGCTCGTGAGTTGCGTCTTACTTGGACTTCTTGGGCGCGGGCAGCACGATCGACAAATCGTCGTGCGGCCGCGGGATGACTTGCACGCTGACCACTTCGCCAATCCGTCCGGCCGCGTTCGCGCCGGCGTCGGTGGCCGCTTTCACGGCCGCGACATCGCCCGTCACAAAGCTCGCGACCATGCCGGAACCGACTTTGTCCCAGCCCATGAACTGCACGTTGGCAGCTTTCAGCATGGCGTCGGTTGCCTCGACCAGAGCGATATAGCCCTTGGTCTCGATCATCCCGAGCGCTTCTTGGATCTTCGCCATTAGTGGGTCTCCAAAAAAAGTTGTTGTTGATTGTGATTAAGCCGGCGAGCGGAGAGCGTTAGCTCTCCGGTTATTGGAAACCCGGACGTTTTTACTTCCGGCTCACCAAGTTTGACTTTCTTAACGACTCTTACACGAGCATCCTTCGTCTTGCGGAATCAATTCCACCTTTTCGGCTCCGTCCAGATAAACCGCGTTTCCTTCGTCGGTATCGATATGAACCTCCAATTTGCTCGTCTGGTCGGCGCGGACCAGCATGTCCTCCAGCACGGTCGTACAAAACGGCGAGTTGATTCGCAGCTTCATGAAGTCGCCGTTTTTGACGCCATAATGTTGGGCATGGTCCTGATTCATGTGTACGTGACGCGCCGCGCGAATCACGCCTTCCTCCAACTCCACGACGCCCTTCGGCCCCACCAGCACGCAGCCCGGAGTACCGGCGATCTTGCCGCTGTGCCGAACCGGCGCGTCGATTCCCAAGGAAATCGAATCGGTAAATGCCAGTTCAACTTGGCTGTGAGGCCGGGTGGGACCTAGCACTCGCACGTTGGGCAACATGCGGCGACGAGGACCGACGACCATCACGGTTTGCTCGGCCGCGTAAAAACCTTCTTGAAATAGATCGCGCATCGGCGTTAGCGTTTGCCCTGGTCCAAACAACATTTCCACGTGTTCATCGGTCAGGTGGCAGTGCCGGGCCGAAATGCTCACGACAAGATTGGGTTCGCCACGGGTGCCGTTGTTCGCCGGGCCCGCACCGCCTTGCTGCAAAACAATCTGGCGAACAATTTCTTCCACAACGCCACGGTCCATCGAAGATGCCAACATAAATTCAACTCACAGTTTTCAATCAAAGCGGATAATGTTCTCTGTCACGACAAAGCATTCGCGTGCCACTGCTGGCTTGCCCAGCAGTGCGCGACCAAGCACTAACCGTCGTCCGCGGCGGGTTCGGAACTTGCTTCTTCGGCCACAACCAATCTGGTCCCGGCATCCTGAATCGTCGTTCGCCATTCGTCGGTAATGTCACGGTCGACCACCAAAACGTCGACGCTTTCCAACTCGCACAAATTCGCCAGGCTCTTTCTGCCAAACTTCGTACTATCGGCCACGACGATCACTTCATCCGCCGCTTGCATCATGGCCCGCTCGGTTTCCACGAGCAGTAAGTTGCTGTTGTAATAGCCGTCCTTGTGAATTCCGGCGACGCTCAACACGGCGCGCCGTACATTCAAGTCGCCCAACATCTCGTTGGCGTAAGGACCCAACGAGACGCCGGTGCGGGCATGCACATAGCCGCCCACGATGACCAAATCGGCCATGTCGCTGGACGTGAACAAGTTGGCCACTGGCAGCGAATTGGTTACCACCTGAATCGCCTTATCCAGCAGCGCTTGCGCCAACTCATAAGTCGTGCTGCCGCCGTCCAAGGCCACCGTGTCGCCATCTTCGATCAAACGAGCAGCGGCCTTGGCAATCTGACGTTTCTTTTCCCACTGGCTGGCCTGCCGAGCGTCGAAGTGCGGCAACATCGGCGAGGGCCCGGTGTAAAACACTCCGCCACGCGTACGCCGCGCTTCGCCCGTCCCTTCCAAGTGGTCCAAATCGCGCCGTATCGTCGATTCCGAAACGCGCAATTGATTCACCAAGTCGGGCAGCGAGGCAAATCCCTGCTGACGAACTAGCTCGAGCAGTTTTGAGCGTCGTTTATCCGTCAGCATCGATTCCGCCTACCACGTCCATCGGGTCGCACCACTAGCATCGAGTCGCACCGCTAGCACCTGTGCCCGATTATGCACACGAAAACCACCAAAAACAATCACAAAAATGAAAGTTTTCCGTCATTTTACGTCGCACTTGCTGACGTATATCGCTCTAAATGCGTCACGCTTGTGGCACCTAACTCCTTATCCAATGGTGGATTGCGCCCAGCCTGGGGACAACCCATCTCGAAGGCTGATGTGAAATTGCGGCTCCAACTGACCGGTGCCTGGAGTTGCCATGCGGCCAGCCTTCCCGTCGCTAGACAGTGAGTCCCAAAAAATACCCTCCCCGTGATTCCGCTCAACGTGCCCACATCATCAATAATGCAACTCCTCCTTGGCATACGAGAGAAGAACTGATGGCTCGCCGTTGACGTATCCAGAGGTGCGGCGAAGACCGGGATTCGCTCCTGTACGTTGAGGCTGAGTGAGGACTTCGACAATGACACGGTTTCAAGTCGTCCTGCTTCTGGGGCTATGCGCTCCATGCATCGGCTGTCGAAGAGAAGCCGAGCAGACGGCCCAAATTCCGAACGAGTCCGCTCGGCCGTCGGTCGAAGTGCCAAGATTGTCGCTAGGCGAGCTTCGTCCCGAAGATGGCCTTTCAGCCATTCGAATCGTTCGACGTGAGCCACTGCTTCCGCACTCACCGCTTGTGTATGACGACTTTTGGCGGGCATACAAGCCGCCCTTTGAACCGCGCCCTCGCACTGAGCGCACTCTCGACCACATGATCCGACCGGGTCTAGACGAAGAAGAAGCCAAAGCGATGATCTTCAAACAGATCCTCGGCAATGTATCGGTTAAGAAAGACGAGTTACGAATCCGCGATGTGCAATTGATGCATCGTGGAAGTAAGTGTGGCTGGAGTATCGAATACGAGCAAGTATTCAGGGCACCGGTGATTGAACGAGACTTCAACGTATTCGGCGTCAAGGCGCGTGTGTTTCGCGATGACGACTGGGATATTGACGTGAATTTGTGCGACATCATGGTTGAACAGAAGACGGCCCGGCCAGTGTTGTCGAAAGAGGCAGCAAAACGCCTTGCCCGAACTTCGCTTCATGTAGGCGAAAACACGCCGCATTCATTCGAACAATTGGAAATCGCCTATTTGCCGGATACCGAATCCGAGGGGCGATTCATTCCCGTGTGGCAGATTGAGATTCACATTCCAGTCGATCCGGCGACCGTCAAATCATACAGATGGGCGCACCACGGGGGCGAGGTTGGTATCAACGCATGGACGGGAGCGATTGTCTCGGGAGATCCGCTCTGGGCTGACTGGTTCAAAGATCCTGCTCATTGGGACGAACTGCAAGAAGAGTTGGCTGGCTGGGGGAGTGACGTACCGGTCGCCACCCGAGACATTCTCGACCGGGTGCGATGTGGCGCATCCGAATCGGAAGTCGATGACATTCTACGGCCCATTATGCTTGCCACGTCATACACGCCCTTCGACTTAAGCGGTGGTCTCGAAAAGCTGTATCATATCCGCGGGAACAAGCAGCTCAGAGTCGTTATTTGCGGTCTCTGGTGCAATGAAAAGGTCGTTCTCAGGAAAAAAGTTGTTCATATAGGGCCATTTGAGCTCAAGCGAGCGTGGTATGGACATTTCGCACCCACCGATGACGAAGCGAAAAAAGCAACGCAAATCGCGCTCGCGCAGCTCAAACGCGACTTGGCGGAAGGCACCGATCATCGTGAACTACACGAGATATCCACGCCTTGGCAGGTCATTAGTTCCGACCTGCCTGAACTGACTGTCGAGCTAGACGCGGATCGCAAGGGAGAGCGAAAACAATATACCGTCACGGTCGTCGGCCGCTACGTGACTCACCGGCTAGTTGAACTCGATTTCGCATGCCAGGATCGGTTTGAATTCCACCTGACAGTCGACCTTGAAGACGAAGTTGTCGTGCGAACTAAGTGGCAGCCGTCGCCTCAAGATATTGAGCAGGCCCGAAGCATAGCGGATCCCACGTTGAAGGACTTTTTTGGTTCGGACCGTCGCAACAAAGTGAAAGTGACGGCTTCGGGCGAATACGATTTCGGACCAACAAGGCGGTGTGTCTTTCTGTCGTACGAAAAACCATCGCCGAATGGTGGTACAGTATCCTGCGGTGCCATGGTCGAGCTGGATAATCAGCGACTCAGAAATCAGCGACTCAGATAACCCGCAACGCGTACCTATCAGGGACGGCGGCCAAAAGAGAATTCTTCTCCGCGACTTTGCGCCTCTGCGTTAATTTCTTCGTTCATCGTTCCGTTTTCGACCCCCTCTAACTCCCCCTTGGCAAAGGGGAGAACTTTTTTGCTCCCTTACGCCGACTCGCGCCATGGAATCTGGCCACACGCGGCTGTGAGCAACCGTGAGCAAGAATTGACTCTTGGGTCTCAGTTAGGTATTTTGATCTCTATCAAAACTTGATTGGGCGACTCTTACGCCGGCTATCATTGGTCGGCGGGTCGATTTCGTGCCTGCTTGAATGGAGCGAAAGCGATGAGTGTACGAATTGCAGTGAACCTCTTCTTCCTGTTCGCGTTGTTTCCCGCCGCGATCCAAGCCGAAGTGCGAACTTGGACCGATGTCCGCGGAAATAAAATTGAGGCCGAGTTCGTGAGGCTGGCCGGGGAGCGCGTCGAGTTGCGAAGGGATGGCAAGAAGGCCTTCTTCCCGCTGTCGGCGTTCAGCGCTGCCGATCAGGCCTATGTGCGGACTCAAACAGCAAACGCAGACAAAGAGAAAACCAAAAGCAACACGGATCCCGCGCCGGCGAATGGCGGTTTCCGCACGTGGAAAGTCCGGTTCGGCTCTGAAGTGAAGGAAATCGAAGCTCGCTTTGAGAAGGTGGAAAAGGGCCGGATTTGGCTGAAGCAGGTGGCCGGAACGACGACCACGGACTTCTCGAACCTCAGCACCGAAGACCAACAATACCTGCGGGAGTTGCTCGCCACGCGCGGCCAAAGTCACTTGTTGCCCCGTGTGCCGGTTAACAACACGCCTGCCAACGACAGTCCTGTCAACAACAGGACCGATGACGACAAGCCCGCGGGCGACTCGCCGGACGACGGCGACTACCGAGTCTGGAAAGTACGCCATGGCGGCGGGCGGCGCGACATGCGGGCTCGGCTTCAAAGTGTGCAGAACGCTCGCGTCTTGCTGCGAGGCGCGGACGGATCGTCGACCAGTACCCCGTTCGCGGAACTGGTGCCCGAAGATCAACAGTACATACGGGACTACCTGGCAGCCCGCGGGCAGAGCCATTTAATTCCCAAGGAGTCCGTCAGCGCGAACAAGTCGCCGGAAGCGCGAGCCAGTGCTTCGAACTCGGCGTCGAGTTCACCGGAACAGCAGGAAGGACGTTGCGGTAGTTGCAACAAAGTAGTGCCGGCCAGCGTGCGTGCCGGAGACCGCTGTCCGCACTGCGGAGTTTTCTTTCAATATGAAGAAACCGCCGATGGTTCAAAAAAGCACTACTCACACCAGTTGAAGATCCCGTCCAACAAAAAAAACGCAGTTTGGGAGCACATCGAAAGCGAACGAGAACGTCAGGCCAATTCGAGCAACGGTTCCAATCGAGGGCTGACGAGGCTCATCGTCCGGGGCGGCATAGTACTGGTCATGATACTCATGGCAATCGGCGGCGTAATCGCCAAGCAACTGATGGGAAAGTAAGTAGCGTCGAGCGTCGGCGGGCGGCTGGAACTGAGCGATTGGGCGCTAGCCCTCACTCGGCCCAGAGTGTGATAGCGGCATTCGCTGCGATGGCGGACGGTCGTGCCTGATTCCAAATTGTCACAGAGTTGCTCGGTTGTTCGAGTTATTTGACCGCTCGCCCTGGTCAGTCTTTCCTAGATCGCCGCGACGCGAAACGGCCAGCCAAGAGAGCACTGGCGATTAGACCGCCGAGGTGACTGAAATAGCCGACAATTATTGGGATGGTGAATGGCGCAGGCTTTGCTGCGCACCAAAAGACCGCGACGGCTACCGTAGCTGCAAGGCCAGCGACAACAAACGCTAGTATCGCCCCTAAGCCTTGCTGTCGACTGTTAGCATAACGAATAAGTGGTTGGCTTCCTTGAAACATTGAGAATATGGGCAGCTCGATGGTTGTCGCGACTAATGCCGCGGAAACCATTGAACCAAACACAAGGGACGGCACAACGCCCTCTTGACCGCCGTGCCAATGCTCGTACACAAAAAGGAAAGTACAAATGCAGATCCAATAGCAAAACTGATACGAAATATAAACGGTCCACATTGGTTGCACCTCACTGTTAGCCAGCGAATCCGACGCTACTTCGTATTCCGTTATGGTAGGCCACCATATCAGCCTGGCCTTGGAAATCCAAAATCGGTCCGTTTCTGAACGAACCGCCTGTAATTGGGTTAGCGCGAGACCGCACCGGCTAGTCGTCTGTCTGCATCCTGCCTGCACCAGCTCGCTTTGGATTCTCCGCTCCGGACCAGCTTTGCTTTTGCCTGAATTCGCTCATCTGGCCCAATCTATGGGTGGCCCAGGTGGCCCTTTTCGCGGTTCAAACTTGGTGCTCCACCTCGCACCAGCCTTGCATTTGCCTGATTTCAACAGGGCCCATCTTGTGTGCTCTTGTTTTCGCGTTTCGACCCCAGATCATGCGCGTATTGCTGGTTTTCGAATGATATCGACCCGTCGAGTGAGCGCACGCCCATCTTTGTCAGCCTTCGCATTGCCACTTCCGTGAAACTCAGACGACTCGAGTACGTCTTGCAAGCGGCATCCCCATGCACTGGCGATTGCCTCGACAGTTGCGCCCCATAGGCTCATCCAGTATTGGCACCATCTCGGATGATCGGCGCGCTCACGAAAGTCATTCTTCATTCGAGGCGTGTCAATGTGGGGCTTCATTCTTCCAGATGAAACGCCAACGCGATTTCGTGTAGAATCCTGTGCGAATCCAGTCCATCCCGCAACAGCCCAAAATGCTTCAAACAAATGAACCTCGTCCGGAAGGTCAAGCTGCAGCAATTCGCGAAAGCTGACAGGACGACCCAGATACTCCGCAATTGGAAGGTTTCCAGTATCCCCATTTAGGCATCTAACTCGTTCGGCAAACCTGGCCAAATCGATCACGTCACTCGTGAATCGCGGCGCAAGCGAGGCCTGCTCAGTCGCCCAATCCCCGAGTTCCTTGGGACAATCGAATATCAACGGGGATACTTCCGTTCGAGCCGCGACCATCGGTCTTCCCAAGAGGATTCCCGGAAAATGCAGCCACGCGAATGCTCTGAATGAGCCAGCCGTTCTAACGGAGGGCGGCCGAAAATACCTGCCGCCAGGCGCTGGATATTCCACGGTAAAATCAGTCAGCGCGGCTCGTCCAATCAGCTCGCCGTGCGGGCCGCGGACATCTCGAATGTTCTCAACCACTGTATCAAGCACGCCTGACGACAGAATATGCTCGCGATCGAGACGATGCAGTATCAATCGATTCAGCAAGCTCTTTGGATCAAGTGTCTTCCAATCGGACGCCTCCACTGCGGTTGTAACCGTTCCCCGATCTTCCACGACCAAATCAACATCAATAGCTGGGCAAACGAATTGGCACAACTCTGTCAAACTCCAAGGGTCCTCGCGCAGCGCCGGCGAATCGCCCAACATCTGAAATGTCTGAATTGAGGGGCACAGGAGACCATCACGTTGTTCAGGCTTCTCGCGGAGCCAGAGACTGACACATGTGCCCGTATCCATTAGACGTTCGTGCTCGGTCGCAATGCGGATTACCGGTCGGGTGTTGAGGCCCTTCTCGAATTCCAAAACTCGCGTTTTTTCAATAGAGTCTTCCAATCGCCTTGTCACGACCTTCACTCGATCGGCGAGCATGAAAACAGAAAAGAAGCCAATCCCATACAATCCCTGTGGTTCAAATCCCTTGGTGATCAGCCCGGGATGTTCGGTCGAAGAGAGTGGCGATTCCCAGTAGCTCACTCCAAAATCTAACAATGGCCCCGATAGCAACTCTTCAGACATACCGAGCCCGTTATCTTCGATTTCGAGCCGATTCTCCTCTGCGTCAGCAATCAGACGGACGGTTATTGTCCCCCAAGACTGCTCTCGATTTGTTTTGATGCGGCGTCCCACAACCGCGTCGCGCGCATTTTGGATCAACTCTCGCAAGGGAACTGTTGGGTCTTTCCCATACAAACCCTCGCCGCCGATCTTTCTCACCAGAGATGCCACATCAGTGGTCTTCACTGAAGCGTCAACGGGTAACCAACCCCCCGGCGGAATATATTTCGCAAGTTGAACGGCATTCGCACACCCCGC
>JAJDEH010000467.1 GCA_029259935.1 Planctomycetota bacterium | reverse complement strand
ACGCCGGTGCTGTCGCTGGCGTCGTTGGCATTCTCCGCCGCTACGCCGTCTGGAAGCTTGACCCATTGCGCCAGTATCGCGACCAGCAACCCGACGCCCAGATTGATGGCGATCGCGACTTGATAAGCCAGGCTCGTTCCGAGCATCGGCAGCAACCAAAACCCGGTTGCCACCGCGCCAAGGAACGCGCCGCCAGCATTGATCGCGTACAGCAAGCCGATCATCTGGCTGAGCCCCTCGAAACGAGTGGTCAGCGCGCGGACTAGAATCGGCAACGTCGCGCCCATCAAGGCGGTAGGCGTAATCAACAGCGCGCCCACGACGACGAACTGCAACAGGTTAAATGTGATGAGGTTGTGATAATGATGTCGGTAGATCGTGCCCAGCAGCGGGTCGACGGCGTCCAACATCGTGGGCAGCGCAATGCAGTAGGCCCCAGTGGCGATCTCCAGAATCGCATAGGCCCATAGTCCACGCCGGCCATTCAGTGAAAAGCGACCGCCGATCCACGCACCCAGCGCCAGGCCCCCCATGAAAACTGCCAACAGGGTGGCGATTGCATACGACGTATTGCCCATCCGCAGTGTCAGCACGCGGTTCCATACGACTTCATAGATGAGTCCGGCCGCGCCCGTCGCAAAAAAACAAACCGCGACAACCAGCAGCAGCGGCAACGACTGGAAGGATCTGGCTCGCTTGCGCATGGGTTTTCCGAATACCGCTCAGAGGATGTCGGGCGCGAGCATACCGCAAGGTGGAATGCCTGAAGTCGCGATCGACCGGGCGAAGACAATTAGAGATGCCGGGTATTTCTGTGAGGATGCCGAATCCTCGGAGCAAGAGGCGAAGCGACACGTTTTCAGCGTGCAAAGAGCAAGTTGTCGGCAAACTACCCGAACTGGCCATTGCCAGGTTGTTAACAAAACACCCCGGCTACCGGCCTGCATCGTAAGCGGTGCCTGTTGTACTCTCAGACCTGGCTACAAGGCAAGCTCAATGATCTTCCACCGCGACCAAGACTTTCTTGTCGCCACTTGCCCACGGCTCGGTTGCCTCGAGTGGGTGCGAACGAAATTGAATTGCGAGCAATAAAGAGTGGCGTATGACGCCTTCCCTGTTTTCGTGGGAGGATCGAGGCCCCCACAAGACCGGCGTGCGGCTCACACACTGGGCAAGCCCGCAGCGGCGCGCTAATTCCTCTTCGCGACGGATCGCTATTTCCCAACGATCACGCGGCATTTGGGCAGTGCTTTAGAAAGCTCGCGAGCCCCTTGGTCGCTGATCTGAGTTCCCTTGGCGTGCAACTGCTCGAGGTTCGCGAGTTTTTTGAAGTGCGCGATGCTGGCGTCCGAGACTTTGGTGTTGGTGAGCCACAAGACTTTTAGATTTTGCATGCTTGCAAGAAAGGACATTCCTTCGTCGGTCACGCTCGTATCGTCCAAGCCGACGGTTTCCACTTGTGTCAGCTTGGCCAGATATTGAACTCCCGAATCTGGAAACTCGGCATGCTGTAAAGAAATATATCGTAGCGACTCAAGATCCTTGAGATGCGCCAAGCCCGGGCCCTCGATCTTGTTTGCCGTCAGCAGCAGCTTGTTCAAGCTGCCGACATCCTTCAAATGCTTCAGGCCCTCGTCGGTAATCTCGGTTCGGTTGAGCCACAGGGTTTTTACATTGTCCAAATCGGCCAAATGCGCCAAGGCCGCATTGGAAATGCCCGTTTCATCGAGGCCCAGGAATTCCACTTGCGTCACGGCTGACAAGTGCCTCAACGCGTCGTCGTCCAATTTGAGCGCCTTGAGCGACAGATAGTTCAACGCGGGCAAATTCTTCAGCCGCGCCAAACCCGGACCCTTCACTTGCGTGCCGCCGAGATAAAGCTTTTGCAGTTTCTTTAGCGACTCGAGATGCGCCAGGCCGTCGTCGGAAACGAGTGACCGTTCGAGCCGCACGGTTTGAACATCGCCCAGGTGACGCAGATGCGTCAGCCCCAAGTTGCCGCCTTTCCAATTCTCGTCGATGCGAACGCTCGATCCGCCGACGACATTCGCGCCAAGCGTCTTCAAACGCATAATCGCGCGCTGCTTGCGATTCGCTTTAAAATCATGGCCCTTAAGCAGTTCAGTGGCTCGCGCCGCCGCGCCGCGCAATTGGGATTTCGTCAACCGCTCGAGCGCCAGTGCGGTTTGATCCTGAAGGTCAATATCTTCCGATTGGGTAAAGCGCTCCAAAATGTCCAGCGAGCGCCACATCGCCTCGGGGCTCCCGCGCTCGGCGGCATTCAGCAGAGCGGGAATCGCTCGCCCGCCCGCTTCGTACAACTTGCGCGTGGCGGCTTCACGAACCGAAAACTTGGGACTGTCCAAATCGCGGCCCCACTGTTCGATGTTGGCGGAAACCTGTGGTTTGGCGGAAGGCTGCCCAGCGGAGGGTTGCGGTACTCCATCTTGTCCATGGGTGATTGGCGGAGCCAGCATTAGGCTCAATAGGGTGAATGCGATCACGACCCGATTCATGCAGTTCATCCCCCGCTGAAAACACGTGGAAAGAGAGACACTGACAGAACAGTCAGCGCGCCGTCTCTGGCAACCTCTATTATTCCATCCGCGACGGATTTGGCAATCACTACGCCGCTGGCGGGGGGCGCGACTGAAGGGGAATTCGCCCGCCGCGTCGCGTCGCGACCTTCGATATCACGGTCAATCAGCTCGATGGCCGCGCATATTAGCCTACCGGCTGTTCACGAATGACGTGGTTATAGAGCGTATCCCGCTCGATCGGTTCGCGGCCTGCTTCCTCAATCAGCCGCCGAATCTTGTCAACCGACAGAATTTCAGGCGTCGTCGCGCCTGCATCGTGGTAGATCAATTCGTGGCGGACGGTGCCGTCCAGGTCGTCCGCGCCATACGACAAGGCGGCTTGAGCCGTGCCGATTCCCAGCATGATCCAGTAAGCCTTGATGTGCGGAATGTTGTCCAACATCAGGCGGCTGACCGCCATCGTTCGCAAATCCATCAGGGACGACGGCTTCTTGATGTGATCAAGCCCGGTGTTTTCCGGGTGGAAGGCCAACGGAATAAACGTCTGGAAGCCGCCCGTTTCGTCCTGCAACTCGCGCAGGCGGATCAAATGATCGATGCGGTGGTAGGCGTTTTCGATATGTCCATACAGCATCGTGCAGTTGGTCTTTAGGCCAAGTTCGTGCGCCGTGCGATGCACGTCGATCCACTTCGAGGCGTCGGCCTTGTGTTCGCAAATCTCGTCGCGGACCTGCGGATGAAAAATCTCGGCACCGCCGCCCGGCATGCTACCGAGGCCCGCCTCGAGCAGGTCTTCCAAAATCGCGCGAATCGGCTTCTTAGTGAGGAATTCAAACCAATTGATTTCCACGGCGGTCCAAGCCTTCAAATGCAATTGCGGATAAGCGTCATGCAGAATACGAATGATATTCACATACCAGTCGTAATCCTTTTGATGATGCAAGCCGCCCACGATATGCATTTCGGTGCAACCGTTGTCGAGCGCCTCTTGGCCCCGCGCCAAAATCTGCTCGTCGCTCATCACATAGCCCTTCGGATCCCGCAGGTCCGAACGGAAGGCGCAGAAGATGCAACGGTACAGGCAGACATTCGTCGGATTAAGATGCGTGTTGATATTGTAGTAGGCCGTGTTGCCGTTCTTGCGTTCGCGGACGAGGTTGGCCAAATCGCCGATTTCGTGCAGCGGTGTCTCGGGCTCGTACAACAGCAGCCCGTCATCCAGCGACAATCGCTCACCCGCTTCGACTTTCTCTCGAATACCTTTTAGATTGGGATGGGTCGTGGCAATCATGATTTTTCTTTTAAATAGAAGGAGTAAATCGAGAGTGGACCCGCAAGTTCACAGCACAAGGTCGACCGACACCACCACGAACAACCCGATACTCACCACGGCGTTTACGTTGAAAAAGGCGATGTTAACCCGTGTCAAATCGTCGGGCCGGACCAAATAGTGTTCATAGGCGAGCAGCATGCCGACGGCGGCCACCGCGCACCAGTAAATCGCGCCCAGTCCTAAATTCGTGCCGCTCACCGATCCCACCAGCGGCAGCGTGGCCAGCACGATAATCATTCCCAGATGACAAAGCGCCGCGACACGCAGCGCCCCGACCACGCCCAGCCGGGCCGGCGCGCTGTTCAGTCGGGCCCGCTTGTCGAACTCGACGTCTTGGCAGGCGTAGATGATGTCGAATCCCGAGACCCACAGCAGCACGCCGACTCCCAGTAGGACCGCGGGCAGCATATCGGCGGGCGATTGCAGCAGGACTTCGCCGCGAATTGCGATCCAGGCCGAGATCGGAGCCAGCATCAAGGCGGCACCAAGCCAAAAATGGGCCAGCGACGTGAAACGCTTGGTGTAGCTGTACGCCATCAGAAATCCGAGTACCGGCAACGACAGATAGATCGGCAACACATTCGGCAAAAACAACAAAGTACTTGCCACAAACAACGCCGACGTCGCCAAGGTAAACCACACGACACTCTGCACGGACAAGATACCCGCGGGCAAATGACGCTGAATCGTCCTTGGATTCTCGCTGTCGATCTTTCGATCCGCCAACCGATTGAACGCCATCGCGGCACTGCGCGCGGCCACCATGCAAACCATGATTCCCAGCAGATGTAGCCAAGAGAAGGCAATTCGGTGGCCGTCGGCATCGCGCGCCGTCCAGGCCATGACGGCCGCCAGCAAGGCGAACGGCAAGGCGAACACCGTATGGCTGAACCGAATCATTTGCAGGATGTGCTTGAGACTTTGAATCATGGCGATCTTCAGCGTTTCTTCAGCATCGGCGACAATGGGTTTTCGGCTTGTTCTCCCCAACGGTTCATTAAAGTATTTTCGACCTCAAGCTGGTCCAGAATTCGCGCGACCACGAAGTCGATGAGGTCTTCGACTTGGGTAACGCCATGGTACCAACCGGGCGAGGCGGGCAGCACGATGGCACCCGCCTCGCACGCACGCCGCATATTATCAAGTTGAACGATTGACAGCGGCGTTTCACGAGGCACCATGATCAGCCGCCGACGCTCTTTCAAATGCACATCCGCCGCCCGATGAATCAGGTTCGAGCTTGTTCCATGCACCACGCTGCTGAGGGTTCCCGACGAGCAAGGACAGATCACCATGCCCGACGTCAGTGAAGAACCGCTGGCGATCGGTGCCATCATGTTGTCGTATTGATGATACAGAAGATGGCTGGAATCATCTTTTTCGGTGATTTGAAAAGCCTGCAAAATTTGTTCCGGATGCAATTCCTCGGCGGACAAGTCGATTCCTAATTCCTGTCGCAGCACGAGCTTTCCCGAGGGGCTGATCGTTAGGTGGATCTGATGGCCGCTCGCCATCAAAACCTCCAGCAGCCGTCTCGCGTAAACCGCGCCGCTCGCTCCCGTGATTGCCAACACTAACGGATGCTTCATTTGACACCGACGTAAAGCGTCGCGATTCCAAAGGTAAGCGGGTGGTAATTGACCTCCGATAATCCGGCATCTCGCATCTTTTCGGCCAAGGCTTTGCCGGCGGGGAACTCTCCCACGCTGTCCGGCAGGTAGCTGTATGCGTTGGCGTCGTTGCGGGCCAGCAACTGGCCAATTCGGGGCAGAATGTTGCGGAAGTAAAAACCGTAAAACGCCTTCATCGGCTGCCAAGTCGGTGTCGAGAATTCAAGCACGGCCACCTTTCCACCGGGCCGGCAGACTCGGGTCATTTCTCGCAGGCCGCGGTCCGTGTCGGCAACGTTGCGCAATCCGAAGGCGACGGCGACGACTTGAAAATAATCGTCCTCGAACGGCAGCTCTTGGGTGTCGGCTTCGACGAATCGTAGCTGTCCATTAATCCCCGCGCGTTCTTTTTTTTGCTCGCCAATCTCCAGCATTTCGGGGCAGAAATCGGCACCCACCACCGGTGCTTTTCCGCCCGTCTTTCGATAAAACGCCAGAGCCAAATCGCCGGTTCCCGTGCAAACGTCCAAAATGGGCTCGGTGGCCAGCGGCTTGACCATCCGCACGGTCCGCCAACGCCAATAGCGATCGACATTCATCGACAGCAAATGATTCATGCGGTCGTAGTTCGACGCGATTTCGCCGAACATCTCTTGCACGCGCTGGTTGGATTTATCGACGGCTGGCATGTTTCTGAAGAAGATTGCTTATTAGTGGCTTGTTAAAGCTAAGAACGGCGTGAGATGAGTTCCATGAGAGTTTCCTTCTCGGTCCTAACCGCAGGTGACAGGATAACTTAACCGGGCTCGAAAGTTTAGGCCGTGGGCAGGCTATAATCGGCCCATTCCCCTCGGACGTGAATTTCAACCAAGAATGCCCGAACTACCCGATGTTGTCGTCTATCTGAAAGCCCTCGACCGCTTCGTGGGCGGGCAGACGATAGAAAAAATTGACGTCCGCGGCCCGTTTGTTGTCCGTACTTTTGAACCGGAAATCTCCGCGGCGAGCGGGCGAGCGATTCGAGGCTTTCGTCGTCTGGGCAAACGCATCGTGTGGGAACTCGGCGACGAATTGTTCCTCGTGTTTCATCTGATGATCGCGGGGCGATTTCATTGGAAAAAGCGGGGAACCGCCGCCAAACGAAAAGTCGATTTGGCGGCATTTCACTTCGCCAATGGCACATTGCTGTTAACCGAAGCCAGTTCCAAGAAGCGAGCCTCGATTCACGTTATTCAGGGAGAAGACAATCTGGCTCCGCATTGGCCGCCAGGCTTGGAAGTGCTGGAATGCACCGAGGCGGAATTTCGCGGGGTGCTTGCGCGGCAAAACCACACTCTGAAGCGAGCGCTGACCGACCCGAAACTGTTCAGCGGCATCGGCAACGCCTATTCCGACGAGATCTTGCACGCCGCCCGCTTGTCGCCATTGAAATGGACTAGCCGTTTGAGCGATGAAGAAATCACTCGGCTCTTTCAGGCCACTCAGCAAACACTGAACAAATGGATCGAGCGGCTGCGGGCGGATGTTGGCGACAAGTTCCCCGAAAAGGTGACCGCCTTCCGGCCGGAAATGGCGACGCACGGCAAGTTCGGCGAGCCGTGCCCCGTCTGCCAGACACCTATCCAACGGATTGTCTACGCGGAAAACGAAACGAACTACTGCCCGGGCTGCCAAACCGACGGCAAAGTCTTGGCCGATCGCTCGCTATCGCGATTATTGAAAGACGACTGGCCGCGAAGCATCGACGAATTGGAATCGCCGTAGAATTACGACTCCTTGTTCAGTTCAACGTGCGGCAACTCTCCCGCCAGCAGCCTGCCCAACGGCCGCGTCGTCGTGAATTGCATCAACACCACACGAATCGTGGCGGTCATGGGGACCGCCAAAACCATTCCCGCGACACC
>JAJDEH010000466.1 GCA_029259935.1 Planctomycetota bacterium | reverse complement strand
AACGAAGATCACCACCAAAGCAAGCGCCCAAGGTGCCGTGACCCATGAAGTCGAATACGTCTACGACGTCTTTGGACATCGCCTGGCCAAGAAGATCGACAGCGACGGTGACAGCGATATCGACCAGTCGTTCCAATACATTTACGACGGCCTGCGGCCCGAAGCCGGATTCGCGGGCGACCACATCGTGCTGGTGTACGAGGATGCGGACGGCGACGGGGCCGGCGCGCTGGCACTAGATGCGCGTATTCTCCACGGGCCGGGCGTAGACCAAGTGTTGGCCCACGAGGACTCGGCGGGGGATATTCTGTGGGCATTGGCGGATAATCTGGGTACCGTACGCGATGTCGTCAACTACGCCTCCGGTACCGACACGACGACCGTCGATGACCACATCATCTACGGCGCGTTTGGCAACGAGATTTCGCACACCGGCACCACGGAATTTTTCTATGGCTTTACAGGACGTGAGCGAGATACCGAATCCGACCTGCAGTACAACCGCGCACGCTACTTTGATGCTGGAGTCGGCCAATGGATAGAAGAAGATCCGTTTGGATTCTGGGCAGGGGACGCAAACCTTCGACGGTACGTTGAAAACGCTCCACTTGGCACTGTCGACCCGAGCGGGTTGAAGGTGAAAGAGACCTATTTAGACGACCCGGACAAGACCATTTCGGGATTTGGTGGAGTTCGTATCTTTGAAGTAACGGCGGATTCGGACATCTATGCTCGTGACGGTTACACTTTTTTTAATTTCCGTGCCACGAAGTTGGCCAGCGAGGGAGACACTCTCGGACATGTTTTTGTAAACGATGAAAGCTTTCAAGATTACAACGATGCGTTGGAAGAGAGTTTTCCGCATCGAGATGGCCAGGGTTATTTAGACCACATCTTTGAGGCATCGGTTCGCGCAACTCGGATTTACGCAACTGCAAGGCAACTAGCAAATGAACAGGCAGAGGATCTGGCTAATGAACTTAACGAAGCACAGAAGCCATTCGATAGCGTCGAATATCGAGGACAAGAGTTTACGGGGCAGAAGACTTTCTCGGGCGTCCTAAAAGTCACACATGATACATACCAGCCCCACGTCAAATCCTCCGAGAATACGCCGCAACCAACGCCTGCCAGGATAAGTTACGAGTCTCCGCCGACTCAAGCCAATTCTATTAACTTTGTTTGGGACACCTTCGTCGATTCGTCAGAACTCGAACGCGGAAGGAAACTGGACGAAAGAATCAGAAGAAACATGATGTCAGGCGATGCGGATTCAATGGCAGACAACCTGCGGACGGCCCAGACTTTTGGCGCCGAGAAAGCCGCAGGGCAAGTGAAGGGTTTAGTGGAAATAAATGCCGCCGCCTCGTCTGCGATCGCTGGTAGCGCACAGCCAACAAGCAGCGTATCCCTGCCGGGGACGCAAAGGGGAAATCGCGGCACCTTTACCAACTCAAAAGGGCAGCTTAAACTTGCCCCAAAGAAAGCTCCCTCTGAGTACATCAAAAAGACAAGGTATGAGTTTGATAAAAAGGGAGGGGTGCGACAAAAGTATTGGGAGAACGAGTATGCGACGAACAAAAATGCGTATTCAGTGCAAAACCAGGGCCTCATCAAGCAAGGAAAGGCTCCATTTGGAACTGACGGTAAGCCCATGGTGCTGCACCATAAGACACCAATTGAATACGGTGGTACGAACGATGTTTCAAACCTACAGCCAATGCGTTACACCGACCACAGCTTGAAGCCCAATTTCGGGCCGCTACATACCCCTCCATTTCCAGAGTGACGATGCAAAATGCCCAAGCAATTTGACGAAATCAGAGAGCTACTCATTGCCGAAAGACTGGAAGGGCTTTCAGGGCAGGGCGTGTCGGAAGGTGAAATGGCCGACGCAGAGCGGCAGCTAGGTGTGGTATTGCCACCCTCCTATACGATGTTTTTGAAGGAACATGGGTGGGGATATTTCGGATCCCTAGAACTTATTTGCGGATTGGGCTCAGACATCCCAACAGAATGGGAAGCTGGGGCCAATCTCTTGCGAGTGGTTGCTGATGAAAGGCAAGGGCCAATTTGTTTTCCACATGACACAATTCCGATTTGTCAAAATGGGGCCGGCGATTGGTACGCCATTGATTGCTCCCAAAACAATGAAGGCGAGTCACCGGTTGTGTTCGTCGCCCACGAGGAAGTTGCGACTATGGGCTTCCGTGCTGAGCCATGTAAGGAAAGTTTTGCGGACTGGATACACTTTAAGCTCTCGGAAAGTCCATGATCCGAGTGAGCAAAGCGTACCCGAATACTGACAAAAACAGGCAGAACAAAGGGGTCAGGGAAAGCGCCGGGATAAACCGGCTTGGAATTGGGAATGAAAGAGTCCTACAGAGAAAACCTAGCCAGTTGCTCTGGCCTCGAACCGTACGCTGACGACGGTAACGTCGTGGGTGTAGCATCGGCGAGAGGAAACGCAGGCCAACTATCGAGTTCCGAAATCATCACTTCCGTGTGCCGACCTGGTCCTGACATGGGGAAGGCAACATCGTCGATTCCGCTTATGGCGAGGGATCGACGAACACGGCGGAGTCAGAGAACCTGTGCATGTGCAGACATTCCAAGCGCGAGAACCGGGAGATCCCAAGAGTTTCCAAGGCGCCTCGGCACTTTGGAACGGTCGGAAAACGCCCCAGGCGGTACAGCCGACATGCACGCTCATGGGAAGTCAGATGATCCTATAGTACCTGCGAGGCGGGCGAACAAAACCGGAACCCCGGCAGCGGAGTCCGTGGAGGATCACCCAAGGGAAGTGCTGTTCGTCACCTACTTGCACCGGACACAGCGCCGGAATTTGCAATCCATCGTAGCGGGCGGCCACGGCTGGTAGAGATCTTCTGTCTTGACCGTTGTACCCGAAGGAGGAGCCGTATGAGTAGACGCTCACGTACGGATCTGTGCGGGGGGCCGCCACAACGGCGGTCCCTACCGCGATAACCGTTGTTTCGTCCGGCAGCTTCTCCAACCCCAATCCGGTCATCACGGTCGATGTGCTGTTTAGCGGCGATGCCTCGTCGGCCGACCACATCGAAGCCAAACTGACGTTTGACGGCGTTTCGCAAGGCTCGGTCTATTACAGCACTAACTAACGGCCTGCCGAGCGGCTGGACCCGCTTTGCCCTGCAAGCCGATGCCACCAGCTTGGACAGCGGCTACTACGACTGGGACATCGACATCACCGAGTACTACACGTCCAGCACGGTCACGACCAGTTCCAGCGGTTCCTACAAAGTCAACAACCAGACCGAAAGCTATTTTGGCAACGGCTGGTCGCTGGCGGGCCTCGACCAGTTGGTGATTGAAACGGGCGGCCTGCTGCTGGTTCGCGGCAATGGGAACAGCTACTGGTTCGACGACAACGGCGACGACACATTCGCCCGTCCGGACGGGGAACTCGGTTTTTCGACTCTGGTCCAAAATGTCGACGACAGCTATACGCTGACCGATAAGTTCGGCGTGGTCAGCGATTTTGACAGTGCCGGCCTGTTGACCGACGTGCAGATCCCCGGGTTGGAAGATCCCACGTCGTTCACCTACACGGACGCCGACAGCGACACTTACGTCGACGAAATCTCAAAAATCACCGATCCGTTTGGCCGCGAAACGACGTTCGCCTATACCAGCGGCCTGGTCAGCAGCATTACCGACTTTGCCAGCCGAGTCAGCACGTTGGCCTATGATGGTTCGGACCGGCTGACCTCGATCACCGCCCCCGATCCGGACGGCGTGGGATCGCAAGCCGCGACGGTCGCCTCGTTCGCTTACAACACCGATTCGTTTCTGACCAGCCTGACCGTGGCCGGCGCGGCGACCACCTTCGCCTACGATGCGTTTAACGGCATCAACACGGTTACCGACGCCAATTCGGGCGTGTTTGATCTCGATTCGCAGCACTTTGACAGTTTGGTCGATACCAGCGTTTCGGGCACGCTGCAGAATCTGGCCGCGCTGATCCTGACGTCCAGCGTGTCGGCCACGCTGACCGATGAACTCGACCGAGAAACGACCCTCGATCTGGGCAAGTACGGCCACATTATGGAGGTCGACGGAAACCTGGATGTCGTGGGCGGCTATGGGGGTGGTTTTGGCGCGGGCTTCGGCGGCGGTTTCGGAGGTGGCGGTGGCGGCTACGACATTAGCGGCAGCTTGGTCTACGAGCGCAACGCCGACGGCCAGGCCACCAAAATG
>JAJDEH010000465.1 GCA_029259935.1 Planctomycetota bacterium | reverse complement strand
GGCGATCGCCACGGTCACGCCCGCCAGTCCGATACTGGCACAGGACGTTACGACCACTCCCAGGATAGCAACCTTTGCGTTAGTTGCGCTCGTTATTCCCATGCTGCTCAACGTTCCGCTGGCGGGCGTCATGATCCTGGGCGGTTGGAAGATGCGGCAAGGAGAGTTGCATGGTTTGGCGGTATTCGCAAGCATCGCCGCCATGTTGCCTTGTCATGCGGGGTTCCTGTTTGGGCTGCCGATCGGACTTTGGTCGTTAATGGTGCTGTTGCGAACCGAGGTCAAAGAAGCGTTTGCACCCCGCGGGCCGCGCCCGGTCGACCGCGGAAACGAAGCATCGGATTCGCTCGCGCCGCCTGAAAAACAGATTTCGGTTCAGCGGACCAGCACGGAAGAACTTGACGAACTCGAAATGGCCACCGCGCGGCGTCGTGTCCAGGGGCCGGCCATCGGTTTGTTGGTTGCGGGGGTCATTAACACTCTTCCCGGACTGGTTCTGGTGCTGCTCGGTATTCTCGCATTCGTTCTTCGACCTTGGAGTTCGGTGGAGGTGGGGATGCATGCCAATTCTGTTTGTCCCCCCGCGACGCTTTCCATCGCGACGTTTCCCACTGCGACGTTACCGCCGCTTGCGAGCCTCCAATCGGGACCGAGTTTCGTTCCCGGTTTGTGGGAAATCGCGATTCTGGTATTTCCGATTTTGATTCAGCTTCCCCTGGCAATCATCACGATTGTTGGTGCCTGGCGGATGAAGAAGTTGCAGTCCCATGGCCTGGCGATGACCGGCAGCATCCTCGCGATGCTCCCCTGCTCGCCGGGTTTCATTGTCGGCCTGCCGCTGGGAATCTGGGCGATGGTCACCCTGATGCGCAACGACGTCAAAGCCGTGTTCGAGCAGCAAGAGCGGGACGCGGCCTACTCGGCGCTGATGGAATAGCGCATTGTCATGACGGCCCCGTAGATCCCCTCATGCAAATCCGCCAGACAAAGTCCGAGGTAGGTTTGACCCGGCAACAAACGCCACGGATACTGGGGGAACCGCCGATTCCCTCAATCGAGAAAATTGATGCCAACAAGCACACTCTTTCTATCCTCGCACTCCACTAGCACTAGCCGCCTATCACCTCCAGTGGCTACGCTCATTCTTCTTGCCGGCCCAGCGCTGTTGTCATTGGCGTACGTACGGTCAGCCGGTGCGGAAGAGAGTCGCGGTGGCCCAAATGTCGTTCTGATCATGGCCGACGATTTGGGCGTCGATGGCTTGAACTGTTACGGCGGGACCAGTTATCGAACTCCTCGACTAGACCGATTGGCGGCCGAGGGAATTCGGTTTACGCAGGCTTACGCGCAACCGCTGTGTACCAACACGCGTGTGCAACTGATGACCGGTTATTACAACCATCGCAACTGGTTGTATTTCGGCTGCCTCGATCCGCGGGCGAAGACGATCGGACACTGGATGAAACAGGCGGGCTATCACACTTGTATTGCGGGCAAATGGCAGTTGCAAAGCTACGACCCGCCCGACTACCCCGGCAGCGAGCTGCGGCGTGGCAAGGGCATGAAAGTCGGCGACGCGGGCTTCGACGAATACTCACTCTGGCACACCGGCCATACGGAACTCAAAGGGCCCCGGTATGCCGATCCGGTCATCTTGGAAAATGGCAAAATTCGCAAGGATACCAAAGGCCGCTACGGCGAAGATCTCTGGGTTGAGTTCATTCGCGACTTCATGAAGCGTCATCAAGGCAGCGACAAGCCGTTCTTCGTGTACTATCCAATGACGCTGCCCCACTGGCCGTTCGTGCCAACTCCGCGGAGTGACGACTGGGGCATTGAAGAAAAAATGCATCCGCCGCAGGACACGACGGGCGGCGATACAAAGTACTTTCCCGACATGGTGTCCTACATGGACGAAATCGTCGGACGCGTCGTGGATGCGGTGGATGAATTGGGTCTGCGCGAAGAAACGCTAATTCTTTACTACGGCGACAATGGCACCGATCGACGCGTCACTTCCCAAACGATTTTTGGCGCGGTGGATGGCGGCAAGGGATCGACGGCCAATGCCGGTACCCATGTGCCGCTGATCGCGCGCCGGCCAGGTAGCATCCGGCCGAGCATCAATGAAGATCTGGTGGACTCGACCGATTTTCTTCCGACCGTGCTGGAAGCCGCGGGCCACCCGATTCCCGAATCAGCGGCGATCGACGGACGCAGTTTCTTTCCGCAACTGATGGGCCACGCCGGCAAACCGCGCGAGTGGGTTTTCTGCCACTACGATCCCCGACCCGGCTGGGATAAGGACAAGTTCAAGTTGGTGCGATTCGCCCGTAACAAACGCTTCAAGCTGTATGGTGACGGGCGGTTAATTGATGTGCCGCGCGACATCCGTGAGCAACATCCGATCTCTTCCGCCGAAGACACCGCCGAAACAAAGCGGGCCCGAAAAGAGCTGGCCAAGGTCCTGGCATCCATGACCTCCCGTTAGCCAGTCGCCGGAAATCTAGGGAGGCAGTGCCTCAGACCTAGTTCTCCCCCTTGCCAAGGGGGAGTTAGAGGGGGTCGAAATTCGACCTGGCAAACGGCCCACCAGCCCGCGACTTCCGTTCATAATGGACGTCCCCATTGAATCCAACTTTGTCACCTATTCGTAGAAAGAACAAACATGTACAGAATTTCGCGGCTGTGGATGGCAGTTATTTTGATTTCCCCCTCGGTGATGTGGGCACAAGATGGCGACAAGGCGGATAACGCCGACGATGGCAAGCTGCGCATCATCTGCTTCGGTGCTCACCCGGACGATGCGGAATATAAGAGCGGTGGCACGGCCGCGCTGTGGGCCCTGCAGGGACATCACGTCAAACTAGTCTCGGTCACCAATGGCGACATCGGACATTGGCGCATGGCGGGCGGCCCGTTGGCACAGCGTCGAACCGCCGAGTCCGCCACGGTCGCCAAACGCCTGGGTGTCACGTCCCAGGTACTCGACATTCACGACGGCGAACTGATGCCGACGCTGGAAAACCGGCGTACGATTACGCGGTTGATCCGCGACTGGAACGCCGATATCGTCATCGCGCATCGTCCCTGGGACTATCATCCCGATCATCGATATGTCGGCGTGCTAGTTCAAGATGCCGCGTTCATGGTGACCGTTCCGTACTTTTGCCCGGATACGCCGGCGCTCAAGAAGAACCCAGTCTTCCTGTACTCCAGCGACGGATTCAAGAAGCCGTATCCATTCGACGCCGATATCGCCGTGGCAATTGACGACGTCTTTGAACAAAAAGTCGACGCGCTGATGGCTTTGGAATCGCAGACGTTTGAAGGCGGCGCGCTGGGCAACGCGGAAAAAACGGCAGCCGCTCCACCCGCCTCACAACCGAAACTGCGACGCGAGTGGCTGCGCGAGCGATGGAACCGCCGGGCCGGCCGCGAGGCGGACCGCTTTCGCGAAGGGCTAGTCCGATGGTACGGTGTCGAACGGGCCAAGAACGTAAAATACGCCGAAGCCTTCGAGATCTGCGAATACGGCCGCCAGCCGCTGCCTGCCGAAATTCGTAAACTGTTTCCGTTCTTCGATAGGCCCCAGTGATTCGTCACGTTTTGGGATATGGCCAGCCGCCCCGAAATTGCACGGAATCAGGCAAACCCCACGCACGCAAGGACATCATCTTTCATGACGGTCGCTAATTGGAAAACACAGCCGTACAACGTCGTTCAAAGTCTGCTGTTCAACAATCGGCATCGAGTCATCCATTATCTCGTCCGAGATGGCGACGGCCATTGGCGCGACCGAGCCGAGCAACCCGCGCCGGTTCGGCGGCTTTATGAGACGGAAGCAACGCCCGAGCGCACTTGCTTGGAGACCATTCAGTTCGTCCATCACATGATGATTCCCCCCGGCGGACGCCACGTCCACGAATTGCACATACACCAGGACGCCGAGGAACTGGTGGTCGTTACTTGCGGCACGGCCACGGCGACGATCGGTGACGAGCAACACCACCTTGTTCCGGGCGATGTCGTTCACGTGGCTTCGGGTGTCGAACACGAAGTCAGCAACCCGGGCGACGAGTTCTTGGGACTGTTGTTCATCAACGTGCCGACCGGCGATGGGCTCACCAGGCTGATCGCAGCCCAAGGGGACGCGTAAGAAGCGGTCGCCTTTAACGTGGCTTGGACGTGATGATGCCGTCTTCCGGACTGCTCGCCGTGGCGTAAAGCCGCTTTGGGATCCGGCCCGACAGATAGGCTAGGCGACCGGCTTCGACGCCCAGTTTCATCGCCCGCGCCATCGCCAGCGGATCACGAGCATGGGCAACCGCCGTGTTCAGCAGCACGCCATCGACTCCCAATTCCATCGCTTCGGCCACGTCGCTGGCGGTTCCGACACCCGCATCGACGATCACGGGATACGTCGGATCGTCGTACTTCAGGTATTCCATGCAAATGCGAATGTTGTTTGGATTCAAAATTCCTTGACCCGAACCGATTGGACTGCCGGCCGGCATGACCGACGTAGCTCCGGCTTCCTTCAGGCGTCGGGCAACCACGGGATCGTCATTGGTATAGCATAGTACCTGAAAGCCTTCGGCAACCAGCTTTTGGGTCGCCTCCAATGTCGCCATCGGATCTGGCAACAACGTTTTGCTGTCGCCCAGTACTTCCAGCTTGACCCAATTTGCTCCCGGGTTTTCCAGGCCCAGCAGAATTTCGCGCCCCAGGCGAGCGGTTCGCAGCGCATCTTCCGCCGTAAAACAACCGGCCGTGTTGGGCAGCAAGATGTAACGATCGAGATCGATGTAGTCGAGGATGTTCTTGCCGTCGCCGTCATACAACCTTTCACGGCGGACGGCCACCGTGATGCATCGCGCGCCCGACAAATCGAGTGAGTCGCGCATGACCTCAAAATTATCGTATTTCCCGGTGCCGACAATTAGTCGGCTGTCCAGCAGATGGTCGCCCAGTTGAAACGAGTCGCTGGCTTTCAGGCCGCTCGCCATGTGCCTACCCTCCACCAACCAGAGTCACAATCTCCAGCCGGTCGCCGTCTTTCAGCACATAATCCGCGTGAGAACTACGGGGAACAACGTCGAGATTTACTTCGACAGCCACATGCTTGGGCTCAAGGTTGAGTTCCTTCAACAGCTCCGCGACCGTCTTGCTGCCAATCATCTCGCGTGGTTCGCCATTAAAAATGATTTTCACAAGGGCTGCCGCGGCAAAGTACTTGGAATATGGCTGTTTGGTAACGTGAAGCGCATTCTAGGACCGGCTTTTGAAACTTACAAGGACGGTTGCATTACCCTGCGTTAACGCTTGGTGTCCTAGGACGCATGGAGGCTTCGAGTATGATTGGTGGAAAACATCCGATTCAAAAGAAGAACAAAGGAAAGGCATGGCCGACTCGCGCGCCGCGGTGCTTCTGCTGAGCGGCGGTCTAGATTCGACAACTCTGCTCGCCTTGGCCCAAAGCGAAGGGTTCGAGATTTACGCCATGAGTTTTCGTTATGGCCAACGGCATGCCGTGGAATTGGAGGCGGCGCGTCGGGTCGCCGACTTAGCCGGCGTGAAGAAGCACATTGTCGTGGATATCGACCTTCGCCAATTCGGCGGATCGGCGCTGACCGATCAGATCGACGTGCCCAAGAACGACCGCGTCGAGGAAATCGGCGACGAGATTCCAGTGACGTACGTTCCCGCTCGCAACACCGTGTTCCTGTCGTTTGCCTTGGCCTGGGCGGAAACTCTGAATGTCGGGGACATCTTTATCGGTGTCAACGCGCTCGATTACAGCGGCTATCCGGATTGCCGGCCAGAGTACATCGCTGCTTATGAAAAAATGGCCAACTTGGCGACGAAGGCGGCCGTCGCGGGCCACCAGCGATTGAAGATCCACACGCCGCTAATTCATCTCACCAAGGCGGAAATCATTCGGCGCGGCTTGGAATTGGGCGTCGACTATTCGCGGACTATCAGTTGCTATGACCCGCGAAACAATGGCACCGCCTGTGGCCGCTGCGACGCATGCCTGTTGCGGCGCAAGGGATTCGCGGAGAACGGGATCGATGACCCGGCAGATTACGTGACGCCCTAGTCTCTCGTCGCGTAAGTTCTCAGCTTGAAGGCGGCACGCTAACCGAATAACGCCAGAGCCTATTCTTCCTTCACACGAGTAGACACGACTTCGACGACCTCATTTTTTCCCTCGTCGATGGCTGAGTCATGGATTTGCATGACGATCTTGTCGCGTTCCAGAAAACGCCAATCTATGGTTGTGGTTCCTTCCTCCGGTTCACCCGCCCGCTCGCCAGTAAACAGCCGGCTAACCGTTTTCCGCTTGCCATCGAATAGAGCCAGCACGTTGTGTTTCTCACTTGGCTCGATGAATATTTTGGCCGTTTCCATCATTTTGGCCATGTCTTCCTGGTTTGGCTGGGCTGGCTTGCGGTTTTCCGCACCGGGTTCTTGGCCACTAGCGGGCACTGTTACCGATAATGCGAGTAGAGCGATTACTATCACCGCGCCAAACTGTCTCGTACTCAATTTCATTCGTGGACTCCCCAAGAGATGCCTATCGTTTTGCGGCAGGCGAGGGGATCTGCGAAAACTGTACGGCTGTATCGGTAACATCGGTTGGTTGTTCGCGGCTGCACACGGATGGGCGCAAACCTTGATCCGAAAACACTCAAGGGTGAATATTAACCCGAACACCAACCGATTCTATGATAGCGACGTCTCCACGACTCCCGTAAATGCCCAGCTTTGTGTGGTTGTTTGTGCTAAACGCGACCCCTATAATTTGCGAAGGCGCATCGTTAAAACAAGGAGTTGGGGGTGACTAAACGGCCCAAAATCCTTTGTCTTTCCGATAAAGGCAAGGATCTCGACTCGATACCACAATTACTCCGAGACTCCTTTGACGTTGTCCAGGCCGAGGGTTCGGTCGATGCGCTGGACAGCCTGTCGCACGAGCAATTCGCTGGAGTTTTCGCCGAATCGGATCATCTTGGCGATGCGCTCCAACTTGGCCAGCTACTGCAAAATCAGCAGATTCTGGAAGGCATGCCCGATGGGGCGGTTCTGCTGGATGCCAACAACGTGGTCGTCTGGGCAAACCAGCAGGTTCGCCGCTGGAGTACCGTCGACGAAGTCGTTGGTGCGAGTTTCTATTCGGCTCTGGGAAATCCTGAAATCCTGGGGCCTGATTTTTGCCCATTCCATACTGCCATGGCGATGGGGCAACCGAGCAGTTCGACACTGCGCACCACGGACAACACGTACTTTCACGTCCACGCGGCTCCTGTCTGCGACGGCTCGGGCCCGTTGCAACGCCTGATCGTGATTCTGCGGGATGTCACCGACGAAGTTTTGCAACAGCAAAAGCTGGCCGCCATCCATCAAGCCGGCTTGGAACTTGCGGACATGACGCCGAATGAAGTCTTCGATATGGAAATCGAGGATCGAATTGAGTTACTCAAGTCCAATATTTTGCACTACACCAAGGACCTGCTGAATTTCGATGTCATCGAAATTCGCCTGCTAGACGAGCAGACGGGGCTGCTAGAACCGCTGCTGTCCGTGGGCATCACATCGGATGCCGCCCGTCGCCCGTTGTATGCGAGAACGCAAAACAATGGCGTGACCGGTTTTGTGGCGGCGACCGGCAAAAGCTATCTGTGCGAGGAGACCGCGGAAGACCCGCTGTACATCGAAGGCTTCGAAGGAGCGCGTAGTTCTCTGACCGTACCGCTGATTCTGCACGACAAAGTGATTGGTACTTTCAACGTCGAGAGCCCCGAGACCCTCGCGTTTAGTGAAAGCGACCTTCAGTTTTTGGAGATCTTCTGTCGCGATCTGGCCGTGGCCCTCAATACGTTGGAGTTGTTGGTTGCCCAAAAGGCGAATACGGCGCAAGAGAGTGTCGAGGCGATACATAGCGCGGTGGCATTACCAATCGACGAGATTTTGAACGATGCCGTCAACGTGATGGAGCGGTATATTGGCCACGAACCGGCGGTAGTGCAGCGGCTACAGTCGATCTTGCGAAACGCACGCGACATTAAGCAGGTGATTCAAAAGGTTGGCCAAACCATGACGCCCGCCGAAGCCGTGCCAATTTCCGCCAAGGTTGAAAAGCGGCCAAAATTGCTCCAACGCCGGGTCCTCGTCATTGACGCCGATGATTCGGTTCGCAACGACGCACATAAGTTGCTGGAGAAGTACGGCTGCATCGTCGAAACGGCCCATGAAGGGGGTGAGGCGATCTATATGGTCCGAAACAGCCTGCCCGAAGCAGCCTACGACGCGATAATCGCGGACATTCGATTGCCTGACACCAGCGGCTATGAACTGCTAGTGAAGTTGCGAGAGATTATCGAAAATCCTCCTCTCGTGCTGATGACTGGGTTTGGGTATGATCCTGGGCATTCGATCGTGAAAGCTCGCCAGGCGGGTTTGAAGGCGAATGCCGTCCTCTACAAACCGTTTCGGCTTGACCAGTTGCTGCAGACAGTCGAGGCGATCCTTGAGCCTGCTGACCCCGTTCAGCAACCGTCCTGACGCACGGATCGCTACCCGGTTCAACTCTTCCCACCGCGCGCTGCAAAGATGCAAACGGCCGCCGTTTTTCTGCTTCCCCTGGTGCTGCTGGGCCACATCGCGTTCTGCGTTTTGGTGTTCAATCGCCTTCACGCACTGCGATTGTCTTGCAAGATCATTCGAAAGATTGAAAAAGTCATTTTCCTATGCGTCGTGGTCGTGCCGGCAGCATACCTTTGGGGATTCGGCTTCAACATCGAATGGCTTTGCCGACTCGGCTCGCATCCCACGTGGTTGATGCCCACTTTGGCATACGTCGTCATTTGCTTGCTGGCCCTGCTTTTCGTCACCACCATGTGGATGTCGCGGCGGATTAATAACCACCCGCCCGATCAATTGCTGGCGAATCACACCCGCGTGTTCGACGTGGCCGAGCAAATAGGCCGCTTGCCCGTCGGCCACGGCGGCTCCGCGTTTCTCGGAAAAATTCCTGGCAACCAAACCTTTCAATTAGCGGTCAACGAAAAGGTACTCTGCCTGCCGCGGTTGAGCCCGCGCTTGGAAGGGCTCTCCATCGCCCATATATCGGATCTTCACTATACAGGGCGGATCACGAAGGACTTCTTTCAGGCCGTCGTGGATCACGTTAACGCCCTCGACGCGGATGTCATCGCCATCACGGGTGATATCATCGACAAAGAGGCTTGCCTCCCCTGGATCGACGAAACACTTGGCAGGCTCACTTGCAGGCAGGGAAAATTCTTCGTGTTGGGCAACCACGACAAACGGATCAAGGACGTTGATGGGTTGCGTGTCCGGCTGCAAGACTGCGGGATCGTCGACTTGGGCGGCCGATGGATGTTTCAAGAACTGATGGGCGAGCGAGTTTTGTTGGCGGGCAATGAATTGCCCTGGTTTGGCACCCGTGGCCAACTAAGACGCGGCTGTCCCAGCGAAATTCCAGATGACACGTTTCGCATCTTGCTTGCACATACGCCCGACCAAATCCCTTGGGCCAGGTCCATGAGCTTTGATCTCATGTTGGCCGGACACACGCATGGAGGCCAGGTGCGGTTTCCCGTGATTGGTCCAGTCGCCTCGCCTAGCAAACATGGCGTGAAATACGCCGGGGGTTTGTTTTATGAGCCGCCAACACTGATGCATGTCAGTCGCGGTATCTCTGCTTTGCACCCGATTCGCATCAACTGTCTACCCGAGTTGACGAAGCTCGTACTAACGCGATCGGTCAGTTGATCCAGAATGAATGGCACAATCGCTAGATCTGGAATCCGCGTGCGCTTAGCTGTGCTATCGGGCGTAGCTGGCTAAAGCCGCCTTCGACCGCTCGTCGATTTCAATGTCAGACGGCAGGTCGTCCCAACGCGCCCGTCCTTCAACGGGATGCGCGCGTTGCGCAAACTTTACGGACCAATCACGGAGGAGTCTGAGTGCGCGGTGTCTCTATCTACGGTCGCCACAGGAACCTAGGGCGGGTCTTGTTCTCTTGCCTGCGCGATCGTCGCACCGTTTTCAAGATCGCCGTGGGCGGGATGATCGCGGTTGTGACGGCATTGGCTCTGCTCGTCGTTTACAATCGGCACCGTCTAGTTTGCTGGTGGTTGGCCGTGCCCGACAATTCCATGTTGCCGGCTGGAGTCGAATATGATCAGTTCGATTCATCGCTAATCAGCGGCACGGCCAGCTTTAGGGGCTTGAAGCTTTCAGGCCGCGAGCTGCCGGACGAATACAGCGTACAGGCCGATCGGCTGACCCTACGCCTCGATCCGAGCGCCCTGAGGAACCGGCAGTTCGTTGTCAATTCGGCGGACCTTGAGGGACTGCTTGTCGAGCATTCTCCGGGCCGAAGTGAGGGACCGACGCAAGTCGAAGAAACCGGCGCGAACGACCTCGCGCAATTTGGCAAACGATGGTTTGAGAACTTCGAGGCGACACTAAATGAAGACGTTACGCCCTACCTAGACTGCGTCGCCTTGTTGCAAGACCTACGAGAGCGGCACAGCATGGAATTCTCCAGGTTGAAAGGCCGGTCCGAATCGGTTCGCAGTCTCGTCGGGAACTTGGACGTATCGCCGCGAGATTCTTACACCAACCCTTTGCGTCCCGCGATGCATGTTGGGCAGTCGACGGGCGATGCCGATAAACTGCGAGAATCCATGGATGAATTGAAATCTGCAACCGCGCGGTTCGCGGGAACAGTGGGCAAGGATGCGGACCGATTGAAGTTGGCGCTGAAGCGAGATCGCCGCCGTCTTGATCAACGTTTTACGTTGATCCCCATTGAGCAGCAAACGCTGGCGGAGTATTTGTTCCGCGCCGAACAAGAACAGGTGGTCGGCCAACTAATCGATTGGCTGACCGGCAACGAGCGGATCATAGACGAACTTGCCTCGATCGACCGCGCTGCGCCGGCAACGTCCACTCGCGATACTCAGACACCCACGATGCTGATCAAGTCTCTTAATTTCAGGGGAGATATCGTCAGCCATGATCATCGCTATCGAATTGAAGGGCAGGCAACGGATCTTCCCAGTCATCCCCTTCTTGGCGATCGGCCCTCGAAGATTGAAACCCGCCTGACGGGGCCTGTTGAGATGGAATTTCAGACGGTACTGACAAAGAACTCCAAACGCCGAAGGCATCACCTTCAGAGTCACGAATTGCCGTTGCCAACGACACGGTGGGGAAACGAACGACAACTGTCGATATCCGTTACGGCGCCTGCGGTGTCCCTGTCGGCTGAAGTAGAAACGGTTAACGAAAAGTGCCAAGGCGAAATTACCATCACGCGCAGCGTAGGGGACCTTGCTGGACAAACCCGTCTCGCGGATTTCGGCCATTCGGCGGAAGCCAAAGTTCGAGCGATGCTGCACGAGGTTGAAGAGGTTACCGTTAAGGTGCACATCTCGGGGAAATTGCAACGACCGAAATGGACCGTGTCGTCCAATATTGACAATACCCTGGCCGACGTGATCAACGCCGAGCTTCAACGCCTGTTTGATCGCCGCCGAGATGAACTGATGAGCAAACACGAACAAGATGTCGCTATCATCCAACAATCCGGTGAGGAGCAACTCTTAAAAATTCGCACGCTGTTGGCCGAGTGCGAGGAAAAGATCCGTGCCGCGGACAGGCTTATCAGCCACCGTTCCGCAGTTCGTCCGGCGCTGCGTTAGCCTGTCGGCGGCGACGGGGGGAACGTTGCACTCGACACGGCGGCCACGCTCAATACGGTGCGCACGAGGGCCGCTCCGCGTTGCGTTTCCAGGGATAACCGATAAAATCAGGTCTGATTCATCACCCCGAGCGATCGCCCGTGTCCAAGCCCGCTCCTTCGCCAATCGACCCCGCCCAAGTTCTTGAACTGGCAATCGGCGTACTCCAGTCCGACCGATTTCCCTACCTGGCAACCATCGACGGAGACCAGCCAAGATTGCGACCGGTCTCGCCCGTGAAGACCGAGGGTTTCACGGTTTATGTAGCCAACCTCCGCGCTTACCACAAAACGGTCGAGATCGAGGCCAATCCCAAAGTCGAGTTGTGCTATCTGGACGAGGGCCATAATCAAGTGCGCATCACCGGGGTGGCCCACGTCGTCGTGGACCGGCAAGTCTTGCAACAGATTTGGGACGACAACCCACTGCTGCAACAATACCTGGGCAGCATTGAAAACCCACAATTCATGCTGTATCGCATTGAACCCCATCGAGTTCGATATATGCAAGAGTGGGCCTTGGAGTATCACGACGTGGATTTCAATTCCGAACCGGCTTGAAACGCATAGGATTTCCATCGATGCAGCCGACTCCCTTGCGAACGACCGTGATCGGCAGCTACCCGTTTCCGGGATGGCTCGAATTTGCCAGCCAGCATCTCGACCGATTCGGCAGCGACGATTTGAGTGAAATGCAGGATGACGCCGTGACCGTTGCCATCGGCGATCAAATGGACGCAGGGCTCGACGTAATCACCGACGGCGAACAGACTCGGCTAGACTTCAACTTGTCGTTTTACGGATTTCTGGACGGCATCGAAGTTGAGCAGGGTACGCCTCGACAGTTTGGTCCTCCCGCTCACGACCAACGAGGCCGGCATGCCGTGTCTGGAGCGCTCGCCACAGCTCATGGTTTGGGCGCGGTTGAAGAGTATGAGCGGCTGGTCCGATTGGCACCGAGCGGCCCCACGTTGAAAGCCAGCGTTCCCGGTCCGTTCACGATGAGCGGTCGACTGGTTCCCAACGATCAGTATCCCGACCGCTTCGCGCTAACCGAGGCCCTGCTGCCACTGATTCGCGATGAACTTTCTGCCTTGATGGATGCAGGCTGCACCGAGTTGACCGTGGACGAGCCATCGATGAGTTGTTACGCGCATCGCGAAGATCGCCGACGACTGGTCGATATCTTCAATCGCACTGTCGAACCTGTAGTTGGCAAGTGCCGTTTGTCTACGCATTTGTGTTTTGGAAACTACAAAGGGCATGCGGTCGGGCTTCGTCGCTATGCGCCGATGTTCCCCGACTTTCTCGAATTTCACGTCGACGAAATGCACGTTGAAATGGCCAGCCGCGAGTTCGCCGAGCTGGATATTATTCAGCAGATCACCAAAACGAAAGATGTTGCCGTCGGGATCGTCGACGTAAAGAGCTATTACATTGAGACCGTGGATGACATCGAACATCGCGTAAAACAGTGTTTGCAACTCGCCCCCGCCGAGCGCCTCTCGCTGGCTCCGGATTGCGGACTTAGCCAAACGGCCCGCTGGGCAGCCAAGAAGAAACTAAAAAACATGGTCGACGGCGTCCGTCGCGTACGCGAAGAGCTTGGTATATGATCAAGCCCGTTTTGCAGGACGACGCGCTGTTGGCGGATATTCAGCAAGCCGCCGACGATACCGCGTCGGTCCATTTGTGGTGGCTCGGGCAAAGCGGTTTTCTGATCCAGTGGCAGCGACGGCACTTGTTGATCGATCCCTATCTGTCGGATTCGCTCACCAAAAAGTACGCCGATACGGACAAACCCCATGTTCGCATGACCGAATTGGCCATCGATCCGAGTCGCTTGGACTTCATCGACGTGGTCACCTCCAGCCACAACCACACAGACCATCTCGACGGCGAAACGCTGACCACCTTGCTGCGGTCAAATCCCGAGTTGACAACAGTCGTTCCCACCGCGAATCTCGACTTTGCGGCACAACGTCTGCAAGTTGATTCCAGCAGGCTTACACCAGTGGATGACGGCGAAAGCATCCAGATTGGTGACTTTCGGATTAGCGCTTTGCCTGCGGCGCATGAGTCCCTCGAACACGACGAACAGGGACGCTGCAAGTTCTTGGGTTACGTCGTTCAATTCGGTCCGTGGACGATCTACCACAGCGGCGATACCGTGTTGTACGAAGGAATGGTCGACCGCTTAAGGGAATGGTCGATTGATGTTGCCATTTTGCCAATCAATGGACGCCTTCCCGAACGCCGTGTTGCTGGCAACCTGTGGGGCAAGGAGGCGGTCGAACTGGCAATGAATATTGGCGCGTCGCTCGTCATTCCGTGTCACTTCGATATGTTCGAATTCAACACGGTCTCGCCCGATCAATTCGTCAACGAAGCCGATCGAGTTCGGCAACCTTACCGACTGCTTCAGTGCGGCGAACGCCTAAACTTAAAAGCATTGTAGGTCGGCAAACCGAACGCCAGTTCCTTGGTGTGATAGTGAGGGCGTCCCATTCGACCTATCACCGCTTCGACTAGGTTGCCGCTTCTTGTGCGAAAACGCGATCGTACGACTCGCCGGCAATGCCGCCCAAGCGGTCGGCTAACTGGCGGTAGCTTTCCCGGCGGTAGTCCCAGTCCTTTGATCGTGGCACCTGTTCAAGCCAGTCGCACAGATGTACTCGGCAGAGATCCTCGAACTCGTCAGGTTCCAGTTCGACTTCGTTGCCCGTGATTCGATCAAGAAATCGGTAGGGGGGCTGTTGCTGTTTGGCGGCGGCATCGAAGGCCGCGCGGTCCATCGCGCAGTTGCAATACGCAATCCGCTCGGACCGCTCGCCAATCAACTGACGGACTTCGTCGCGATGCTCCAGGGCCAGCGTGAATTTTTGAAAGTGTTCAGTCCCGTAAATGGAGTGGTACATGCCGGCCCGGCACAGATCTTCATCGCAGCCCCAGTCCTTCAGGTCGTTGTAAACTCCAATCGCATGCGCGAGGTAGCTCTTTTCGGTGTGGGCAATGCCGTCAGCGCCCACTTGCACGAAATAGTCGGTCAGTTGTTTGAAGGTAGAGGAGGTGGACGGCATGCTGAGACTCCACGGCGAAAATGACGGACACAACGACCATGCAATATACTAAAATCTGACGGCGACGCGCAATGTCGCGACTCGAATCGCGAATTGCTAAACAAAGATCATTACCAAGAAAAGACCGCAAAAATCGCCGGGCGGCGTTAGTGATTCGTTTCATCAATCGGAGTGTCTGAATGACGGAAAAATCGATTCTTCCCCCCGTTTGGGAAGTCCCTCAACAGTTTCGCGACCGGCTGGGCGACAAGGCCGGCCGACAGCGGCCGATGGTCGCGGATGGCCATTTGCTGCTGGTGCTGCATGCGCCTCCCAAGCCTGAAGAAAACCAACGGAGCGGTCGTTTTTTCTGGCGTTCAGCCGATGGAACGTGGAAGTCGAACGACCTGGGCGCAGGCATCAATGCGCTTCACTCGCATCTGGTGCAATTCGAAGTGATCATCGATCAGCTCGATCGCAAGGAGGAACTGGCGACCACTGCCGACGAATATTTTCAAGTGCTGGCGCAACTTGCGCCCGTCCATCGAGCAGCCAGGAACCTGCATCAAGTGCTTCAAGAAGCGCGGAAGACGTGTCCTGAAATTCGCGAGCTGATCAACGTTCGTGACCGGGCTTACGACATCCAGCGTTCGGCGGAGCTATTGTTTGACGGAACGAAAAACGCGCTCGATTTCGCGGTGGCCCGCCGAGTGGAAGAACAGGCCCAATCGAGTAACCAGATGGCCGTCGCCGCTCATCGACTCAATATATTGGCCGCGTTCTTTTTTCCAATCGCCACGCTCACCGCCCTATTCGGAATGAATCTAGAACACGGATTGGAAGACTACTTGTCTCCTATCCCATTCCTCGGACTTCTGGTGGTAGGGCTACTAACTGGAATCGTCCTTACATCTTTCGTGACCCGCAAAGTTCCTCCACGGACACGGGAGAGAGCGGATGAATGAACAGGCAAACGACTCGTCCGGCTCCGCTGGAATAAACCCGAAAGCGACGCTTTCATCTCGGATGGGGCAGTAGATCGAGAATACTGACGCCGCTTCCGGGCATGCACTCTTATGGAGACGCCCTGCGGATGGAATACCGTGACCAGCTCTGCGGAGGGGTGATATTCCCGGTGCGCTTGTTGATAGGCTTCGGCTTCTCAGTACGACTGGGTATGATATCCCCTCCTGTAAGACTACATGGAATTAACTGTAAGTCGTGTAACACAGTACACACGAATTTCCCGAAATTTTTGAGTAGGAATATCGGAGTTCGAAAGCGGGCAGTCGGCGGCTCGTTTTCTTCCGCTTCTTGCCTGGCAGCAAATGGACAGCGAAGGCACTATAACTCGATGGATCAGCGCCGTACGCGACAGGGACGAGATTGCGGCCCACGGGCTTTGGGAACAGTACATCGATCGCCTATTGAGGTTGGCGAAGCGGGAAATCGGCAAGTCTCGCAGGCAGTCAGCATACGACGAAGAAGACGTGGCCCTCAGCGCGTTCAACGTGTTTTGTCGCAACCTGCAGGAAGGGCAGTATCCAGAACTGGACAGTCGGGACGACTTGTGGCGGCTGCTGGTGGTCATCACGGTTCGCAAGGCCAACGATCGGGCCAAAAGAGAATCGGCCGCCAAACGTGGCGGCGGCGCCTCCGCGACTGTGGGGCCTTCGTCTCTGGAAGATCTGTTAAGCCGTGAAGTCGACCCGCAGCTACACCTCCTGATGGCCGAACAATGCCAACAGTTATTGGACTCGCTGGGCGACGAAGATTTGATGAAAGTAGCCGCCCTCAGGCTGGACGGGCACACCAACCAACAGATCAGCCACCATCTTGGCACGACGCGGCAAACCGTACAACGCAAGCTACGCCTGATTCGCGAAATATGGAAATACGAGTTAGAGCATGATTAGAAAGAAAGAGGCCATTGAGGATTCGCGTCGCATCGACCAGATTTGTTCGCGATTCGAGTCGTCCTGGCACGCGGAAACTCCATTGTCTATCGAAGAAGTGCTGGAAAGCCACGACGCGGAACTCCGCCAACCGCTGCTGAAGGAACTGGTTGCCGTCGAACTCGAACTGCGCTATCGGGGTTGCGAGGACCCGCGACTTGATGATTACCAAGCCCGCTTTGCCGATAGTTCAACTCTTATCGAAGAAGTGTTCACGGCGGTGCAGCGAGAACTGCGGTCGGAGTCGCCGTTGCCGGCGGACCGCTTTCAGTATCTTGGTGAAATCGCGCGGGGCGGAATGGGCGTCGTGGTGCGAGTTCAGGAAAACAACCTGGGCCGCAAGTTGGCGGCCAAGCTTCTGCAAGACAAATACGCCGAGCAGCCGGAAGCCCATCAGCGGTTTCTCACGGAAGCCCGAATCTGCGCGCAACTTCAACATCCCGGCGTCGTCTCGGTGCATGAATTGGGCACGCTGGACGACGGCCGGCCGTTCTTTACGATGAAACTGGTCGAAGGCCAGACGCTGGCCACGTTGCTGGCCCAGCGAAAGAATTCCCGCCAAGATCGCCGGCGATTATTGAATATCTTCCTGCAGGCATCTCAAGCCGTTGCCTACGCGCACAGTTGTGGCGTGATTCATCGCGACCTGAAGCCATCGAACATCATGGTCGGGTCGTTCGGCGAGGTTCAAGTCATGGACTGGGGTTTGGCCAAACGGATGGTTGAAGCCGAGCGACCGCCCAGCGCTGGGGCGGATGTCCAAGACGGTTCGACTCACGGGCGAAACGATCATCCGACGACGCAATGCGGATCGGTCATGGGCACTCCCGCCTACATGCCGCCGGAACAAGCACGCGGAGAAATGGACGACGTGGATGCGCGCAGCGATGTCTTCGCACTAGGCGCGATCTTGTGCGAAATCCTCACGGGCACACCGCCCTATACGGGTCAGACCACCACCGCCATTCACCAATACGCTCGGCGCGCGGCTTTGAGCGACGCCCATGGCCGGCTTGACCAGTGTATGGACGTCCAAGAGTTGTGCGAGCTGGCTCGCCATTGCCTGGCCGCCGATCGCGACGAGCGCCCCGCCGATGCCACGGCCATTGCCGACGCCATTTCGTCACACTTCGACTCGGTCACCGAGCGCTTGCGTGAGGCGGAATTGATTACCGCTCGTGGCGAAGCTCGTCAATCGGAAGAACACAAACGGCGGCGACTGGTATGGTTGATTGCTGCCGGCGTGATCTGCATCCTGGTATCTGGATTATGGTCGGCGGCCTGGTATCAGGATCAGCGTGCCCACCAGCAGCAAGAAGCCATGGCGGTCCTAGACGAAGCTCAGCAGCTTTACACGCTCGCCGCGGAATCCACTGAGGCAAGTCCTCGCGTATGGCATCAGGCTCGCCAAAAGGCCGAACGGGCCGCCACTCTGTTTGAAGAACTCGGCAATCCGTCGTCCTCATCCGCAGCGGTCCAGAAGTTGATCGCCGACTTGGATTTATGCACCACGCTTGACGAAATCGCACAAAAAGAGACCGAGGTCGATACGAAAGAGAACCGATATGCGGACGAAAAGACGCGGCCTGAATATCAACAGGCGTTTCGCAACTTTGGAATCTCGCCATCGGTTCCCGCAAGTCAATCCGCCGAGACCATTCGATCGAAGCCGCCACGTGTCCGCGTCAAGCTGTTGTATGCGCTGGACCGTTGGCTCAGATTCACTTCTCTCGATGATCCCGAACGAGCATGGTTGGCACAAGTAATCGAGGACGCGGATTCCGATCCGTGGCGCCACGCGGTGCGGGATACGATCAAGAACAACGACCTCGATTCGTTACGAGATCTGGCTCAAGACGTGGACGTTGCCCAGCAGCCCGCTTTCATGCTGGTCAACGTCGGCCAATCATTGATCGAGTACGGTCAACCTGACCAAGCTGAACGACTCTGGCGGCGGGCACAGTTCGAACACTCGGGCGATTTTTGGATCAACCATCACCTGGGCATGCTAGTGGATGATACGGACATCTTCGATTCGGTTCGCTTTTTGGCTGTCGCGGCGACGATTCGAAAGTCGGCCGGTTCTTACTTGAATGTGGGATTGCGGCTGGCCCGTCGTAAACGAAATGAGGACGCGGCGCTGGCCTTTCGTCATGCGATCAAGTTGCGGCCCGATTACACGCAAGCCTACTGCAGCCTGGGAAACGTGCAGCAAGAATTGGGAAAGCCAGATCTGGCCGAAGAGAACTACCGGATGGCCATCCAGGTCGGTCCCGAGGATGTAAACGGCTATCTCGCGATGGGCCGCTTTTTGAGCGACCGGGGCGATTTCGCGACGGCGCTGAAGCACATCGAGAAAGCCATCGAACTCAATCCCGATCGAGGAGAAGCGCATTTTGGGCGCGGCGTGATCAAGAGCAAGCTAAAGAACTGGTCCGAAGCGGCCGAGTCCTTCCGGCGAGCCGCGGAACTCGATCCAGGCAGACCGGAACCTTGGATGCGGCTGGGTTTGATGTCGATGCACATGGAAGACTACGACCAGGCGGAAGTTCTGTTCCACCAAGTGATCCGACTACGTCCGGAACTGGCCGAGGTGCATTGCAATCTTGGCCATTTATTGACACGTCAGGGCCGCTTTTCGGAGGCGCTCGTTGCCTACCGCCGCGGACACAAACTGGCTCAAGAATACGAATCTTGGAAATATCCGTCTGGAAAATGGGTTATCCAGGCGGACGAATTGGCCAAGTTGGAGGCGGAATTCAACCGGTTCACCAGCGGTGAAGAAGAGGTTTCCGATCCCAACAAATGCGTCGAACTGGCCCTGCGCATTTGTCCCGCCAAGCAATTGCACGAGACCGCCCTCAAACTTCTCGAGCAGGCGCTGGCTGCGAAACACCAACTAACTCCTGCCGCGCTGGAGGGCGTGGAGTACCGTGCCGCGGTTTGCGCGCTGGCCATCGCGGATGGAAGGGATTTGCATCTTGGATCGGTGGACCCCGTTCAGCAGAACCATTACCGCGAGCGAGCATTGGCTTGGCTTGATTCGTCCCTAGATCGCATTCGCATTCGGCTGTTGGAAGATCCTCAAAAGCATGGCGACTCGGTAAAGAAGTTGCTTGAACACTGGCGGCATGACCGCGGCCTGGAAACCATTCGGCAGCCCGACACGCTCAGTGTACTGCCGGCCAAGCAACGCGAAGCGAGCCAGAGGTTTTGGTCCAGCGTCGATTTGATTTTGGCGCTTGCGGATTCAGAGTAAGGTGCGCGTGTCGCGTCCGCAAATGGCAGACGGGCCGCGAATTCTAGGCGGCATTCGCGGGGAGTAGGCCGTCTGCTTGACGTTTTAGCAAGCGATCACAGGCCGCCCAAACTTGTTCCACGGTGATGGCCAGCATGGCGTCGTTGGCGGCGCTTCGCCGCTGTCGGCTTGTTCCCTGTTGATAGTACGCCTGCACCGTCTCATGGCCAGGCCCGTAGGGACCGCTGATTTCAGGCAGTGTCGTTCCGTGCAGCACGACGCAGTCGGTGCCGACCGCGACCGCCATGTGCATGGGGCCCGTGTCACAACCGACAAACAGCCGAGATGCTTCCAGCAGCGCGGCCAACTCGACCAAGCTCGTCTTGGGTGCCACGAGGGCATTTCCACCAGAATGCGCGGTGATCTGATCAGCCCAGCGCCGCTCATCCGGGCCAGCCCAAGTGACGACGGTGGCCAAGCGGTGACGGTGGGCCAGGTGCTTGGCGACGGCTCCGAAGCGGCTTGCCGCCCACAGCCGTGACTTCCAACCGGCACCGGGGTTGATCACGGCAAAGCCACAGCCCAAATGGGAGTGAGTGACGAAATTGGCGACTTTCTGCTTTGCCGAGACGCATCTAGGCAGGGCAAACTCCACCGCCGGTTCGAAAATCCCCAACGGACCTAATAACTGCAAGGAACGATCGACGACGTGTGGCTTGGTAGTCGCAACCCGGTGATTGTTCAGTATGGGAGCAAACTCCCGGCCCAGTTTTGGCGCCAGCCCAATGCGAAGCGGTGCGCCGGACAGCCAAGAGACGAGCGCGCTCTTGGTTAAGCTCTGTGGATCGATGGCCACTTCGATCCGTAGTGAACGGAGTTGCCGTCGCAGTCGCAGAATCTTTGCGGGTGACTTCAACCAGCCGCGTGGTACGACGAGCAGTTCGTCGATTGCCGCATGTCCTCTCAGTAGTTGATCCGTCGGCGGCTCGACCGCCCAAGCGATCATTGCCCGAGGAAAATGCGCCCGCAGCGCGCTGGCAACGGGCAATGTCTCTATACAGTCGCCAATGTGACTGAGTCGGCTGATCAAGATGCGTGGACTTTGATCGTCCAAGACCGTATTCCTTCGTCAACAACGCGGCGACTCTTGTTTTCGATGGCTGGCATTAGGCAGCCTTCTAGGCGGCTCTCGGCTTCGAACGAGGCGGTTGTTGAGAGCCGGAAAGCGCGGCGAGATCGGCGTCGACCATGGTCGTAACCAGTTCATCAAACGTCACTTCGGGCTCCCAACCCAGTTTTTCCTTTGCCTTCGTCGGATCGGCAATTAGCAGGTCGACTTCGGCCGGTCTATAGAACTTGGGGTCAATCACGACATAGTCATGCCAGTCGAGGTCGACATGGCTAAACGCGGCGTCCACAAAGCTCTCGACGGTGTGAGTGTGTCCCG
The DNA here is from genome assembly GCA_029259935.1 of Planctomycetota bacterium. The sequence continues at coordinate 4,882 of JAJDEH010000465.1, read as the reverse complement.
TGCCAACCACGAAGTCGTCGGCTTCATCCTGCTGCAGCATCAGCCACATCGCGCGGACGTAATCCCCGGCGAATCCCCAATCCCGCTTGGCTTTGAGGTTTCCCAGTCGCAGTTCGTCGGCTAAGCCTAGTTTGATTTGCGCGATGGTTCGGGAGATTTTTCGCGTCACGAATTCGATGCCGCGGCGCGGCGATTCGTGGTTGAAAAGGATGCCCGAGCAAGCATACAAGTCGTAGCTCTCTCGATAATTAACCGTGATCCAATGGCCGTAAACTTTGGCGACGGCATACGGGCTGCGCGGCCAAAACGGCGTCGTTTCGCGTTGCGGCGTTTCTTGCACGCGGCCATACATCTCGCTGGAACTGGCTTGATAAAAGCGGATCGACGGATTGACCAGGCGTATCGCGTCGAGCATGCGGGTCACGCCCAGCGCGGTGAACTCGGCGGTTAAGACCGGTTCCGTCCAACTGGTTGGCACGAAGCTTTGGGCGGCCAGATTGTAAACTTCGTCGGGACGAATGTTATCGATCATCTTGACCAGCGAGTACTGATCAAGCAGATCGGCATCATGCAGCGCCATGCGGTCGGTCAAATGAGCAATTCGCTCGGTGTTGCCGACACTGCTGCGGCGGACCATCCCGTGAACTTCGTACCCCTGTTCAAGTAACAGTTCCGCCAAATAGGAACCGTCCTGCCCGGTCACACCAGTAATCAGCGCGATCTTCGACATGCCGTGGTCGCCTTTCTTCCGTGATAGCTACGCGGGTCGCCTGGAACGCCCATCCATGGGTCAACACAGCAAAGTTGTGCCAGCGTCGGCGAATAATACGCGCGTGACCGAATTTCCCCAATAGAAGTTTATTGTCGAGGCCCGATGCCGCGGACTGGTGGTCCGTTGTGTCGTAGTTTTTAGTCTTCGGGGTGTGCCAAGGGTGTTCCACCTGGCTCTGCCAGTACTCGTTTCGCAAAACTCTCCGCTAGTTCCAAGGCACTGGCGGAGCCAGTGGCACGCGAAAGCAAAGCCTAAAGAATTGAATCGGGGTGCTAGCTATCGGTAGTTTACAATGATTTCGTCACGCCATCGCTGGAACATCGGTCGCACCACGTTGGAATTTCCAAGCAAGAAAGTCCGCCTTGTGTCATGACAATAAAAGACTCGGAGACCAAGCAAACTCGGTCGCGGACACTGGCCCGTTGTTTCCCGGCAGCTATTTTGATGCTTCTCGGCTTTCTGACACTCTACGTTGTTCAAACAACCGAGTTTTCCTTTTCAGGCAGGCCCACTCGGGATTTCATGTGGATCCTCGGAATTACGCAGCTCGCAATCTATGTTTGGATGCGTGTGTTTGCACACGTCCGCTTGCGAACACAAATCACTGCTCTGGCCGTTTTATACGGGCTACAGTTTTGCCTCTATTTGGCGGTTCGCTTCGATGGGTTCATGGGCGACGGACGTCCCATCGTGGTTTGGCGATGGACTCCGGCCACCGAGCAAACGTGGGAAAACGTAACCCCAAATGGTAACGGCGAAGCCGCGGTCCGCACTGCCGACCTCGCCACAACCACAGAATTCGATTATCCGGCGTTTCGGGGAGTCGACCGGACCGGTACCGCTCAAGCAGTCAGCTTGGCCCGCGATTGGACCGAGCCGCCTCGCCAACTTTGGCGGCAACCGGTCGGTCTTGGATGGTCGTCCTTCGCGGTCGTGGGCAATTATTGCGTGACTCAAGAACAACGGGGCGACCTGGAGACCGTCGTATGTTACGAACTGCGGACGGGCCGCGAGATTTGGGTTCACTCGGACCGGGCTTGCTTCGATGAGGTCACCGGCGGTAAAGGGCCTCGAGCGACACCCACCATCCACGACGGGCGCGTGTTCGCGCTGGGAGCAACCGGAATCTTGAATTGCTTGGACGGTAGCACGGGCCAGCGAATTTGGTCGACCGATATTCTCGCGGACAACGACGCTGAGAATGCCCTGTTTGGCATGTGCGGTTCGCCGCTGGTTCTGAATGGCCATGTGGTCGTGAGTCCCGGGGGCGAGAAGCGATCGCTAGTGGCCTACGATCAACAGACGGGCAATCGTGTCTGGGCCGGAGGTGACGCCAAGACGTCCTACAGCTCGCCCCAATTCGCCGCCTTCGAGCGTCCTCAAATCCTCAGCTTCAATGCCGAGGGGCTGTTTGGCCACGACGCCGATTCGGGACAGGTTCTATGGAGCCATCCTTGGGTCAGCAATCCCACGGAAAGAAACAACGTCTGCCAGCCGGTTGCGTTGCCGGGTGACGGTGAGCATCCCGATCGGGTTTTTATCGCTTCCGGATACGGAAAGGGATGTGCATTGCTAGACATCATCCAAACGGAAAACACGTTTGAAGTTCACGAGCGATGGAGCAACCGCAATCTCAAAGCCAAATTCAGCAGTGTTGTCAGGCGCGGTTCGCACGTCTATGGTCTTGATGACCGCAGCTTGGTATGCATCGATCTGGCCAGCGGCAAACGCAACTGGAAAGCGGGCCACTATGGATATGGCCAACTCGTGCAGGCCGACGATTTGCTTATTGTGCAAGCCGAATCCGGCGAGGTCATACTGGTGGAAGCGACGCCCGAGCGGCACCGTGAATTGGCTAGATTCACCGCATTGAAGCAGCGCACCTGGAATCACCCGGTTGTATCGGGCGACGTTCTGCTAGTCCGTAACGACCGCGAAGCAGCCTGCTACCAGCTTCCACCGTCCGCACCATAGGTAACGGCGGCAAGTAAAGTAGTAGAGTAGGCCGGATCAAGGAGCATTTGCGACGCCGCTCCGGCAGAATGACCGGGGCGGCGGTTCTATTCTAACGGTGCCGGAACTGCGCTGCGCTTGGTCCGGCCTACACGACTCCGGTTGCTGGCTGATACGGACGGCCCTATCGCAATAATACAGGTGTTGGAAGTACTCGCCGATCGTTGTCATAGACGAGTACAAGATAAACTCCACCGAACGGCCCTTGGGGAAACACAGGATCGAGGTCTGAAGAATCCGGAATTGATTTTGGATAGTGATCAGCATCAGCATACCATTCCAAACGACCAGTCACGTCAACAGCAGTGTCATAAAGTTCGGGACGTTGTCCCACACGAACACCCAAAACAGATGGCCCCCCCTTTAGTCCATTGTATTGACCACGGAGCGTGACGGTTCGTCCAACGAAAGACCGAACGTCCGATGCCTCGGTGATCACAGGGTAAGCAACTTCATGCGCAGCATGTGGTTTTGATCGCCCGACAACGTCAAGCCCAAACAAAGCGACAGTCCCGAAAAAAGCACTAAATGCTACCGCTATCAATAACTGCGGTTTCAATAATTTCGCTTTCATGGAGTCCTTCCGATTGTAAAAGGTGGCAAGGTCCTACGCACATCACGGCGAGCCGATAAAGTAGGCCGGATCAAGGAGCCTTGCGACGCCGCTCCGGCAGAATGAACGGGCTGGCGGTAATACACGAACGGTGCCGGAACGGCGCTGCGCTGGGTCCGGCCTACACGACTCCGGCAAAATGAACTTTCTCAACAGGCTGTTTGGCGAAAGCGAACACACTGCTCAACATCCATGATAGTACGGTAATTGAATCTTGAACGAAAGAGTCAATCGCAATCGAGGGGCGGACGAAATCGGGGACGGGTCCGGTTATTGGTAGGCGATGGCGGTAAGCGGAAGTCGCCATCCGTCGCGGGCGGTTGGACACCGTTTGAACGTTTCGCCTCGCGGATGTCCATGTGGCTGATACCGATAGGCAGGAGGCCATTCTTATAGAAGCAATAACTCCGCAAGGGGCCAGATTGGGACGCGACTTGCACATGGCCATACTCCCGGAAAGTAAAGAGGAGGCAGCCGAAGCAAGACTCCGAGCTCGAGGCTGGGGAAATGAGGCAGCATGGACAGCGATGACATTGCCTCTTGACTTCATAGGCGCGGGGACGACGACTCGCGGGGCTAATCGGGTAACTGCGCGCGCAAAGTGCCTTGCTCACTTTGAATCCGATGGCGCACATCTCATTGTTACCGGGCGACAGAAAGTCATCTCTGCGTCAAACAAGGGAGTGCCTGGTAAACCAACTCACGACCCCTCGTCGCTAAACACGAGGCAGCGAGCGATTCACGAGGCGCTACCGGCATCAGGTGATACCGCAACATTCCGCAAACGAGAAGTTTCGATGGCGGATGTAAGGGAGATCGGGCGAGTTACGGGAGACGAGTATACGATCTTCACCAAAGATGGTAACCGATTTGTTATCCGAGGCCGCGGTCGGCAAATTGACGTTACTGACGAACTCGCGGGCGCCCTAAGGAACGGAGAGTACGGGACTTGGTCAGGTCATACTCATCCCCAGGCTACTCGATCACTCCCAGCACCTTTGATCGCGAATTTCTTCCGATTGGACAAGAACGAAGTTCGATTTGGGGTGATGACGGGTATGCTGTTTTCCATCGAATACCTGTTGACGATGAACTCTGGGAGTCCCAACGTAGAGCCGTGCGAATGCGGAGTTTTTATGAGCAAGAATAGGAAGATGGACAGCAAAACGGCGATGGCGTTTGCCGCCGATGCGTTTGAGAGACTGCACCCGCGTGATGAATGGCCAGAATGGCTGCGGCGATGCACTGTCGTTGGCTGGACCAAGAACTCGGGAAGACTCAAGGCGGTCCAAGCTTTCAAGTTCCAAGCCAGCGACATCATCACCATGTAGGCCCAATTGCTGTCCAGCGTGTCCACCGGCGAGTGCAACGCGGGCACGCCATTTTTCAGTTGATCGATGTCGTTCTCATGGTCACAGCGGTCGTTGGCCGAGAAGACGATTTCTTCCGCCGTCGAATCGCGGTCGTTGGTCAGATAAAAGAAA
>JAJDEH010000464.1 GCA_029259935.1 Planctomycetota bacterium | reverse complement strand
TGTCCGGGCTCCAGGCCAGCCCCCCCCGATAGATTAATGTCGCAACGCCACCCTGCGGCAAAATGTGTGCAAGCCGGCCGGTTGCTGCTTCATAGATTCGAACCGTCCCTTCGAGGCTGACCGTCGCCGCCAGCCACTTTCCGTCCGGACTCCATGCCAACTCCTGAATGCCGCCGCGCGGCTGCCGGGTGAACACCTGCCAGCGCTTGACGCCCGGCAGATCGGCCGGACGTGGAATCAATCCGCCCGGCAGTCGGCTCTCGGCGGATCCCGGTTTCCAAGTTGCCAATTTCGGAGACTCGCCGATGACGTGCCGTTCTTTCGCCCCTGAGGGTTTTGTCTTTTCCGAGGAAACCTTGCTCGGCGGCTCTTGTTTCGGCGTGGTCCGGGCGACGATCTTGCTGGGAATGATTTCCACCAACACGGATTTATCGCGCGTGAGTTTGAAGGTGCGGTTTTTGATCGTCGAACCGGTCGGCTGTCCGCCTTTGATCACAATTTCGTACTCGCCCGCGAAATAGGATGTCGAGTCGTTTCGCGTGCGCACCTCGAACTCATCAACGACCCGATCGTTCCGTTTGACAATGATCTCCATGTTGGGGTCATAAGACTTGATCGTCACGTCGCCGGTGTTGGTGACCAGTCGGATGACCACGGCCGCCAAGATCACGATTCCGAGCGCTGCCAACGCAACCCTGTTGCGAGGCGTCGAACGGCTGCGCGCGGCCTGAGTTGAAACAAGCTTGGACGGTTGACCAGCTTGCACCGAGCGAAGATCGTGATGCGGCACACTTGTGTCGACCATCGCCGAAGACGCCAAAGCGACGGTGCGGCCGCGTCCCGGGTTCAGCGTGGATTCGCCTTCTTGACCGTTGATCTGTTGATACAAGGCCCGCAGGTCGGCTTCGGCGGTGAACGGCTGTAAGGCATCCGCAAGTTGCCGCGGATTGTCGTACCGATCGGCCGGGTCTTTCGCCAGCAAACATTCAACAATCGCTACGAGTTCGCCGGGGATTGCACCACGGTGTTCTGAAACCGGACGAGCCGGTTCTTCAACGTGAGCCTTCATTCTCTGGTAAGTTGACATCAAATTCAGGTGGGCGAAGGGCGTCTCGCCGGTCAATAGCTTATAGATCGTACAGCCCAGGCCATACAGATCGGCACGTGCATCCACTGGGCCGGAAGCGTCGATCTGCTCGGGAGCCATATAATCGGGCGTTCCCATGATCTGACCCGTCGAAGTCAACTGGCTCTCGGATGATTCATCCGTCTGAATGAGAGCCAGCCCCAGATCGAGAATCTTGACCTGTCCTTCACTAGTCAGCATCAAATTCGACGGCTTAATGTCGCGATGAATCATTTCGTGGTGATGAGCATATTCCAGACCCACCGCGGCTTGGCGAATGATCTCGCAGGCGTCGGCGATCGGTAGCGGGCCAGAATGCTCAACGAGGGCCGAGAGATCGCTGCCTTCGAGGTATTCCATGACCAGAAAATGGGCTCCGTCGGTTTCTCGTGCGTCTATTGCGCCGACGATATGCGGACAATTCAATCGGCCCACCGACAACATCTCACGCTCGAATCGGGCGATCCTCTCGGCCGAGGCCAGACTTTCTGCTGGCAGAATCTTCAAAGCGACAACCTTGTCCAGTTTGATGTGAGTCGCTTTGTAGACGGTACCCATGCCGCCTTCGCCGATCTTGGCGACAATGCGATATTGGTCAAGTTGTTGACCGACCAGGTCTAGTCGTTCTCTATCGCACCGTGGACGATCTGTCGCAAGACGATCGGCGTGGATTGCATCCTTCGAGCCATGCTGCTCGGAGATTGCCTCATCGTTCAAAGATTGGTCATCGCAGATCCGCGAGATTGAGGAACCGTACTGGGGGTATTCCTGAAGATAGTCTTCCTTGCGGACCGGCGCGGCCAATCGATGTCTGTACTCGACGTCCAGCTCCAGAAGATGCTCGAAGAGCGCAACCCGATCTCCCGGTTGCGACTGCTCAACAAAATCTGCAATCCGTGGACTCTGGCCCGCCATCAGCGCGTCCTCAAACGCCTCGCAGACGGGGTCGATACGGTCAAGAGCTGATCGGAAGTCAGTCATGGTCGATCCCATTTCTCCCGGATCATCTTCATTCAGCGTTCAACCTTTTTTGCCGAGCCGGCGATTTTACCGAGCCGGCGATCTACCACCATTTCCACTCCCAGTTGGGCAGCCAACCGGCTCGCTGCCTAGTATAGGAACTCGTAGCAAGCCGCTGGTAGCCCTCAGGAAAATCCCCAAAAGGTGGGAAAAGCGGTTCGTCACGGCTGTTGACGCGTGATTCCGGACCGGTTTGGGACCACGATCGCCGCCTGTTTGCCTCTTTCAAGCCACGTATCAGCCTCAATCGCCTCGCAGAGGGTCTATGCGCGGGTCTATGCGCTCAGCAGAGGATCGGGTCCGTCATGGTCGATCCCATTTCTCGCGGATCATTTTCATATAACGTTCGACGGTTTTCACCGAGCGGCCGATCTGCTCGGCAATCTCTCGATTTGAATGCCCTTTGAATCGCAGCATCGCCACGGATTGCAGCTTGGGCTCCAGGGACTGCATCAATTCCGAACCAGCAAGGCCAATCGAATCCACCAACAACTCGTCAGAGACTTGCCCCATGATGTCGGCGAACGACGCGTTGGCTCCGCTGTCCGGACGCACAATGGCTGATTCGCCCGACTCGGACGACGAGACTGCCTTCCGCCATAGGTCGGCGGATCTGCGAGCCGTGACCATGGCCAGAATCTGCCACAGGTCCTCTCGCGAATCGATTTGCCGAAACCGGTCGTTCTGTATCCCATCGAAAACGGCCGCGAACACATTTTGGGCGAGATCATCGTGATCCCCAAACCTGGCAGGGACATTCTGAATCTTGTCGTGGGCCATCGCTTTCACGCGAGCAATGAAGCGCGTCCAGATCGCTTCAGCAGCGGTCGGATCCCCTTGCTTTAGGCTCTCAATCCATGCAGTTACAGAATGCGAAGTGCTCACGATGTCGATCGCACGGTCACCGGGGAACCAGATTTTGGGACTAATTTTTCCATCTGACATCCTAACGTGCGAAACACGATAAGGCGAGTTATCGCAGGTCGCTTTTGGGATGCTACGCGGCTTGAACGAGGTAAACAGGCGGCGATCGTGGTCCCAAACCGGTGAATCACGCATCAACGGTCGTGACCGAACCGCTTTTCCACCTTTTTGGATTTTTCTGAGGGCTACCAGGAGTTCGCTACGAGTACCCTTGATACTAGGCAGCTTTTTCCCGTTGTCTTGCGTTTACCCCAAAAACCAAGGCGGATGCTTAGTCAGCCAAGTTCCGAAACCGAAACCAACAGGACCGTTGTGGCGATTTCGCCACAAGATTGATCGATTCGCGTTTCGGGGCGTTAGGTCCTCCCAAATAGCGGGAAAATTGTGGATCCGATTCAGGTCGGCGACCGCACTCAATTTTATCAAAGGCCACGCAATGCGCAAATTCGACTGGCTCAAGTCTCTGGTTCGCCTGCCCCGATCGAGTCGAGGTGCTCGCGAGCGACGAAAGTATTCGCGTCTGGCTGGAATTGAGCGACTGGAAGACCGCGCGCTGTTGACCGGCATCGTCAACTTCAGCGACTTGGCGATGGACGATTCCACGGTCACGGTCATCGAAATCGGCGGGCTATCCCCGGGTGAGACAATTGTCGGTGCTGACGACGGTTTCGACCAAATCAATGTTGCCGGAAATTTGGTTGTGGACGGCACGTTGCAGGTTTCGCTGGTCAATGATTTTACCCCGGCCGCTGGCGACGAATTCCAAATCCTCACATCCGGTTCCGCAACGGGAAGCTTCGACGACGCCACCGGACTATTTGGATTCGGCAACTCGCTGTACTTCGACGTGGATCAGACCAGCAGCGGAATCACTCTCACCGTGCGTGAACTGATTGGAGAAGACGATACATTCAAAACCGACACCGTCGCGGGATCAAACAGCCTCGGGCAGTTCCTGAACGTCGACTATTTCCCCGTGCCGGAATTGAATCCGTCTCTGTCTGTCTCGGGCACGATTCAGTTGGGTGGGTTCATCCATATCTCGGGCAACTTTACTTTTGAAATTGGCGATCAAGAGACGGTCTCGGTGGCGACAGGGGTGCTGGAGAATTTGGGATCGCTCCCCAGTACGTTTACTGATTTGCCGACGAGTGAAGCTGCCGCGTTAGGTGGTCCTTGGATCGAACCGGACTTTTCACTGATCCACAATTTGAACGTCGATGCAACCAAAATCAGCGTCAGTAATGGTCAGGCCTTTGTTGGTATCAACGGACCCCATGACGCGAGCAACCCCGACTCCGCAACGCTGGGATTGCAGGCCACGGGTGTGGATTTCGGCTTGGTCGTGATGAGAACGTCGCTGGGCGAACTGCCGCTTCCGTCCAGTGTGTTACCTAAATTCAAGTCCGCGAAAGGGACGGTGGACTCGGCGGAATTAATAGGCATCTCCGGAGTAACCGCCAACGCGACGAATGTCGAATTCGAATTCCATGGCGGTTCGTGGCCGAAGAAAATTTCTAAAATCCCCGGAATTCGAAATCCGGTGGTGGACTTCAAATCCAGCTTCCCGGGCGACGATAGCGCAACTCCGCAAATTCCGGCGGGCTATGAAATCGAGACCGGATCGGGCGAATCGCTGCTTATCGATTACGGCACGGAAGCAACCATCGGAGTCACCGCGGAGAATGTCACGCTGCAGCTAGACCAATTTGTTTATGTCTCGGGCTCGCTCAACTTGAGAAAGGTCAAGGGCGAGACAGTCTCCGTGGCGACCGGCGTCCCGGAAAACTTGGGCGCGCTTTCGGCGTCCTTGTTCAGCGCATTCGATGCGTTGCCCAACAGCGAGGCAAACGCGATTGGCGGTCTGTGGGTGGAACCGGATTTCACACTTATCCACGGTGTGGAAGTCGATACGATCACTCTGGGCATCGGCAATGCGGATGCGTTTGTTGGAATCAACGGCCCTTACGATCCAAACAACCCCGATTCGAAATCCGTCGGACTGTATGCCAGTGGCGTGGATCTCGGACTTGTGATGATGACACCGGCGTTGGGTACACTGCCCGGGTTTAAGGATCATAACCCAAAGTTCTACTCGGCGAAGGGAGCGGCCGATTCGGCCCAGTTAGTAGGAATTCCGGCAATCACAGCCACCACGACGAATGTCGAGTTCGACTTTCATGGCGGAAAGTGGCCCGAGCCAATCGCCTCGATCTCGGCCATTTCGGATCCCTTGGTGGACTTCGAAATCAGCTTCCCCGGCGACGATACCGTGGACCCACAAATCCGGCCGGGCTATGAGATCAAGACCAGTGAGACGGAGTCATTTGTTCTCGACTTTGGCACCTACGGCATCATCGGTGCCAGCGCTGAAAATGTGACGCTGAAAGTCGATGATTTCGTACATGCCTCCGGCAGCTTCAGCTTTGAAATGGGCAATGGCCATCGCGTGAACGTGGATACCGGGCTGGCCGGCAACTTGGACCAATTGGTCGATGCGGCCGGAAGTGTGTTTGAACCAATCGAAGATGCCTTTACGGCACTGCAAGCTGGCGCCGCGGCGGCCGACCTGACGATCGCCGATGACTTGTCCACCATCAGTGGGCTGGAGGTCTCCACGATCAAGCTGGGCATCGGTGGCGCGGATGCGTTTGTTGGAATCAACGGTCCTTACGACCCGAACGATTCCAACTCGACAAGCGTGGGTTTGCAGGCCAGTGGCGTGGATCTCGGCTTGGTGATCATGACACCCACTCTGATGCCGGGATTCGAAGAGCTGGCTCCGAGGCTTTACGCGCTGGAGGGCATTGCGGACTCGGCAAGCCTGGTCGGTTTGGAAGATGAGATGCTGACGGCATCGCTGGAAGACATCGAGATCAACGTCAACGGCGGAACCTGGTCGGCGGCATTGCCGAAGAACCCTTTGATTCCCGGTCCCGCGGTCAACTTTGCAAGTAGTTTTCCAGCCGAGCCTGACACCGGCAATTTGGACGATGACGATCTGGACGGTGACGGAAAGCGCGACCCGGTCGGGTACGAGATCGAGACCGGTCCCGAAACGTCTCTGTACATCGATGACGATCGCGAACTGATCCGTGCGGTTGTGGGGCTCGCCGATATCGAGGTCGTCAACGCACTTCGACTGACGGGAAGTCTCGCGTTTGCCAAAGGACCTGACAACCAAAGTGTAACGCTCAGCAACGGCCAGCAGGTCACCGCCGCGTCCATCACGATTGGTGGCTCGGATATTTTCGGGTTTTCCGGAATCGGGTCCTATTGGCGGGACACCAACAACGATCGGCGAATTACTTCAGACGACACGCCTGATTCGAGCGCGGTTGGCGTCGCGATCGAGGATGTCAGTTTCGGTTTGGGGCTGTTGGTGTCGAGCGACTTGACGGATCCTGCCTACTTCCTTTCCTTGGACCTTGACGCGCCCAGCGTGGACTTGGTTGGCGTTCCTGGAGTCGAAGCCAGCGGTTCCTTGGCTGCACAAATCAATTTCAGATATAGCGTACCAGCAAATCCGAACGTCATTGATTTTACGGCAAGTTTTCCCGCCGAGCCCAACACGGGAGATTTATTGGCCGATGATTTGGACGGCGACGGGAAACGCGACCCGGCAGGCTTCGAGGTCGAAACGGGTGGAGAATCGATTTACTTAGACGCCGAGGGACCGTTGCTTGCGGCGTCCGGCGACATAATTGTCAACGTTCTGGATGTTGTTGAATTGGACGGTGTGTTCGACTTTGAGCTCAGTACGTCGCAAATTTTTGGATTCTTCGACGGGACCGCTTCTGTCGGTCCAACCGCCGCGGCTCTGGAACTCGCCGCCACGGGGCTCCTGGTCCTTGATGACAAGGGACTAGGAATGAACGCGGATCTCTCGGGCGAAAACACACTGGTCAACGCGATTACGGTCACCGCCGACCTGGAAATGCTCGTGAACACGAGCGGTCAGGAGTACGTTTACGAAGTACCTGAAAAATTCCTGCCACGCGTCGATTTCACGACTTTGACAATTCCCGCCGGCGCGCCACGCCCTGATGGCAGCGAAGCGGCTCCCGGTTTCTATACGGTGCTGGATGGCAGCGGATCGATCGCGGTGATGAACGCCGTTGACATCACGGGTGACCTGTACCTTGCCGCAACGGCGAGCGACTTGCAGTTAACGACCACGGGCACTTTCAGTGATCGAAACGGCCTGTTCCCGGCGACGGCCGTTGCCGGAGATTTGATTATCAGTGATGCGGGCGTGGTCGGTAGCTTGAGCGTTGCGAACGGCGCCAGTATCGATGTCTTTGATACGGCGGCCTTCGATCTGTCGGGGCAGTTCCAGCTTGAAGTCAACTCCACGTCGACAACTCAGACGGTCACGGTGTTAAACGTGTCCGACGACGGTTCGGTCAACGGCACCAAGCAGGGTCCGATCGCTGCAAACACGATCCGCATGGCGGGCGGCGTGGCGCTAGTCGCCGGACCATTTGGCGTCACCGGTTTGGCGGAATTAGTCTTCAGTGATACAGGTTTCCAGGTCAATTTGGACGCGGGGCTTGATCTGGGTGGTTTCGGAAATCTCGACGTTGTCGGTCAAGCCGCCATTATCAAGACGGGTGCCGGTCCGGCATTCGCCGCGAACATTCCGGTGAATGTGGGGTTGGGTATCGACCAGGTCAATCTCAGTGGCAATGGCAATCTGCTGATCAACACCAGCCTGACCGACACCTTTGTCGGAGTATCCGCCAACACCTACCTGGTCAACGTCGACGGCACGCTGCAAATCCTGCTTTTCGACATGCAGACGGAATTTACGATTTCGTCGGTCGGTGGCATTTTCCGCACCGAAATCAACAACGCCGGGCTCAATTTCTTCAACTTCATTGATGTTAATGTCAATGGCTTCGTGCAATCCGACGGCCAGTTTCTGGCGGCCGGCTCAGCGAATCTCCCAGGTTTGAATCTGGGACCCGTGGGATTCGGCGGCGAGATTTCGCTGAGCCTTAGCGATCAGGGTCTCAGCGGGCACATGACGGGCAGCGGTGGGTTGAATATCGGCCTGCCGTGGCCTTTCGATGGCTTGGCGGGCGGCGTCAACGCCACACTGGATGGTGACATTGACTTGAATGCCGCGAGTGCCTCGGTTGCATTGACCGCGGAATTTACGTTGGAGGTGGGGGTCTGCATAGATATCGGGTTCACGGACATCTGCCTCACCTTCAGGGAATCATTCTCGATCACGGGCGGTTATTCCTGGAGTTGGGGACCTCCGCCCATCATCGCTCGACAGGAAGGCGATACTGTTTTTCTGAACATGGGAGTTGATGGACATCTGCGCGGTCCCGAATACGTCTCGCTGACATCCGAGAACTACACGATCACTGGCTCCGGAAGCGACATCGCGGTGCACTCCCTGGGCCAGACGATGAACTTCAGCGGCGTGAATCGCATTGTTGCCACGGACGCGGGCGAGCGGAGTGACTTTATTTACATCGCGTCTGGCGTCAGCGCGAACGCGGAACTCAATGGCGGCGACGGCAATGACAGCCTTACCTATCTAGGATCCGGCACGGCGATCATCAACGGCGGCGCGGGCAACGACCTCGTGCGCGGCGGCCAGGGTGCCGACATTTTGACCGGCGGCTTGGGCACGGATTTCGTGGACGGCCAGGATGGTAACGATCTGATTACCGTCAGTAGCGGTTTTGACACGGTACTCGGCGGCCGCGATAACGATCAGATCGTCGTGCTTGCCGGGATCAACGAAATCTTCGGCGGACTGGATGACGATACCATCATCGTCCGCGGTGGGTCAAACACCGTGCACGGCGAGACAGGGAACGATCTGCTGAGCGTTGACTATTCCAACCTCAGCAATGGCCAAACGACATTCATGGGAGATGCTGAGCATGATTCCATTGAGGTCGCGGTGAATTCCAATGGCAACACCCTGCAACTCAACGACCGAAGCTTTGCGTTCGGTAACCACCTACTGAATTTTGACGACACGCTGGAAGCGTTCAACATCGCCGACAGCGCAGCCTCGACACGGATCGGCAGTTCGAATCCCGCCGGAACGCAATGGGGAGCCGCGGTGCTGAGCGTGAACGCGAACGAAATTCACTTGGATGATGAGATTACCGCGCATGGACTGGTTTTCAACGCGATCAATGACATTACGCTCAATGCCGATCCGACCGTTGGTGGCACCATGGGCACGGGGAATGCCGGCCTGCTGAAACTGGTCAGTAGCCAAGGACAATTGGATTTCACAGGTCAGGACTTCCATGTGGCCAACGGTCACCTGATTCTGTCAGCACCCCTGGGATTCACCGATGCGATTCGGTCGGAAGCCCAAGCCCTGACAGCCATCAATCGCGGTACCGGCAGCCGGGCGAACATCACCGTTCGAGAACTCGACAGTCTGAATATTCTGGACGCAGGTCTGACAGACGGCGGTGTTTATTCGCAGAACGGCCCCATTGATATCGAACTGGCCGCCCAGGACTCGCTGCTGACCCTGGAGTCAGGCATCATCAGCACAACTGTATCCGGTCAGAACATCCGACTGATTGCGGACGACTTTGATTTCGCCAGCGGTGAAAACAAGATTGAGGGAACCGGTACGCTGGCGATTCGCTCGATGCACGACGATGTCTTTTATCGCCTGGGTTCGGCGGGTGAGAATGCCTCGGGCGATGATCTATCAACGCTGGTTGACAGTGATCCTCCGGCATTTGGCGTACGCAGATTCGACGACCGGACCGCGAACATTGGAGTTCGTGACTTCGCCGCCATGGGCGATGAATTCTCGCTCGTGGAAATCGGCCACGCCAACATCGACGGCAATGGTGTCGGGAACGTGATGACCTTTGGTGATATCGAAGACGACCCTGTCACTAAGGCCGATCTCGCTCCTCGCAACTCAAAAGCGGCACTCCGCAACCGAACTCATTTCTTTGCGGACACGATGACCATTAGCGGTGATGTTCAGGCGCCGGATGATCGCATTGAGTTCCATGCCCATCGCGCTCAGATCAACTCCAAAAATGTGCATGCCGATGAGAGTGCCCCTGATTCGGGTGTCTCCGGCCAAACCCTGCTGTTCGAGCTTGCCGAACAGTTACAGCATGGCGGCTGGATCGTTGGAGAAGATCTTGTTGCCATCAACGTCCTCAACAGCAATGGTACGCGACCGATTTTCTCTTTCCCGGGCGAACTCGTCAGCGTGAAGACCGACAACGGCAGCCTCATTTCGACGATCAATCCAAATAGTGTGGTCGACGTGAATACAAACCAGTCGATTCAAATCGCCGGACGGGTTGAGGTTTACGGGGAAGATTCGCGGCTCAATCTGAATGCGGGCACCAAGCTGACCGTACTCCAAGGAGCGGTAGTATCCGGCGGTGATGATCACAACGTCGTGACGCTGGACGCCGGCCTGTTACTTTCCGTCAACCCGGGCGGAGCCGTCCTGGCTGGAGCACGCTTCGATGACGTGAATGGGACTCCCGTCGCCGTTCAGACCGGGGTCGGCGCGGATGCCATCCTCAACTCACCGCACGAACTTTTCATTGGCGGCACGGTCACCACGTCGGATGAAATGCAGCTCAATTCAGGCACGCCACAATTCGATCATTCGGACTTTTTCAACGGCCTACCTGCTGATCATCCACTGTTCGGCCTTAGCGAATATGGCTTACTGTTGACTGGCACGCTGACAACGTTGGCTGCCGATTCAGAATTGACATTGAGTTCCGACGCGGACGTCATCGTGCGCGGCAACGTGAATGTGCTCGGTGCCAACTCGGACGTCCTGATCCAATCGGATCGGTTCGTGTACATCGAAGGTTTTCTCGATGTTAAAGACAATGCACGCATTCTAGGTGGCGTGGAGACCGACGGCACGGTCTACAACGACGCACCACCCGTTCCCGGCAGTAGCGTCTATGTCGCGACAACTTCGCGCATCGTGACACGGGATGCCGGCAGTTCGATCGAAATCCAGGGTGCCCAAGACGTCGATCTGTTCGGCGCGTTCGTCGCCGGTGGAACGATCGATGCCAGTGGCGTTACCTTCACGGGTCCGAGTTCATCCATCCGTGTCACCGCCGGCCAGCAGGTCTTCCTGGACACGGGCCTGTTGGCATCCGGCACGGTCTCTGTTGATTCAGGTACTCCCGGCACCGACGATACCGTGGCGGCACTGTTCCCCAACGACGTGTTGCCTGGCAACGAAGGCGATGATCTGTTGAGTCTGATCGTCACGACCGCTGGCGGAATCACCACGGCAGGCGACACAACGGACGGTTCCGGTGGCGGCATCCACGTCAATGCGGCGGGGAATATCGAATTGCTCGGGAGACTCAACGCCGGTGCAAACGTCACACAGCATTTCGACAGCAACGGCAAGTTCCTCGGCGACACGGTGGTCTACTCCGACGAGCCGGCGGCACTGACGATCACCGCCACGGGCCGAGCCTTTCTCGGTGGGCACACGTTTAATGAAGCCGGCGACATTGTGCAAACAGGTACCGTTCTCCGGTCCGCACACTCATTGACCGTCAATGGTGGTAGCTATCCGACCGGTGAAGGCTTGCTGGTGCATGCGGCCAGCGAGTTGACGACCAACCATCCCGACGGTTCGATTACTTTGTCTTCCCAGCAGCAGGCCACTCTCCTTGGTTTATTCGTCGCTGGTGGGCGTATAGATACCGTCCGCGATGCAGACGGCGGATTCCTGGGTCGCAACCCCGTTTACTTCGGCGGCGACTCGGAAGTCACGCTGCAAGCTGGCGGCACGATCGAGATCGGTCAGGACATTGTTGCCGGCAAACGGATCAACCTCATCGGTGGAACGGGCGTGTCCGGCAGTGGGCCTGGCTTGACGGTTCAAGGCAGCGGCCGGCTGTACACGTTAGGGGAAAACAGCCAGATCAATCTCAACGCCCCGGGCGAAGTGGTCATTCAGGCGCCGGGACACATCAACGAGATCGAGGCACAAGGCTTTACCGTTTCGTCGCTGGGCCGATTGACGGCCAACGTTTCGCTGGCGATTATCGTGGATCGCGTTGGCTCGACGTTCTCCGGCACCGCCAACTTGTCAGCCGCGGCGACGGCCGACAACAACGGCATCGCCGACCTTGTCGCGGACCTGCAAGCGGTGTTGAACACCGGCGGCTTCGGAGGAGGCCTCGGCGATCCCGACGTAACCGTCAAACTGCGAAACGGCAAACTGCTCCTGACAAGTCCTTTCGATTTCTCGCTTGAGGACACCTCGGTTGACTCACTGCAACTTGGCTTGGACGTCACCGCCGGCTCGCTTACGAGCAGCCGGCTGTATGCAATCGACGCGGCCCAGCCCGGCTCGACCGTGAACATCGGCGCACCGGCCGGGCCCAACGGCAAGTTGTCGATCGGCGGCAAAGTCCGAGCTCACTCGGCAATCAACTTGTTCAGCGGCACATCGCCCGATGGCATCGACATCGATCTCGGCCCAACGGGTATCCTGGAAACCGTCGACGGTTCGATTGCGTTCAGCGCTGGCCAATTCGGCGATATTCGCGGCACGATCATCGCCAATGGCAGTGGTTCCGACATTGTCCTGGACGCCGAACAGTCACTCCGCATCCGCGGCAATCTGACGGCCGACAACGATATTCTGCTGAACGCGGGATCGCAACTGGCCGCGGGCGAAGTCAGTGTTCAGATCGACGGCACCAGCCAATGGAATTCATTCGGTGGCGGTGGCCGAGTTGTGGTCACGGGATACAACGACGTGGTCTTCGACGGTGTCTTCGGCACGGGCAGCAATCAACTTGCTCTCTTGGAACTCAACGCCGAGCACGGCAACCTGACCATCCCCAAGACTTCAGGCAGCATCGAGTCCGACGGACTCATTGCGCTGAAGGGAGCCGTCGTCGATGTGCAGGGAGTTGTCCGCAGCACGCACACGACTGCCGATACCGGCGATTTCGAAATCACCATCGACGCCAGCGACACGGCCATCATCAACGGCGATCTGCAATTGACCGGTTCGCTGCTGATCGACGCGGACAATCTGGTCGACGTGTTCAACACCACGATCGACATCACGGAACTTGATCAGCGAGTCGTCTTCAGCGGAGGCGACGTCCGATTTGGAAAAGCTTCGACGGATGCCAACGGCGACCCGGAACAACTGGGCGTCTTGGTCACCGCGGTGGACCGAATCGAGTTCGCCGCAACGGGGTTGGTCGAGATTGGCTCGGGGTCAATCATCGCCACCAGCGGCGACAACTCGGTCATCGATCTGGGTGCCGGCAGTCTGCAAATTGCCGGATCGTTGCTGGCAGGAGCCCGCGTCGACGGATCGAACGTGACATTTGACGGTGCTGGAGCGGACGTTGTGGTGACCGGCCGCGACACGGTGACTCTGGGTGGCCTGGGGATCATCGGCGGTGTTTCTCAAACCGTCGGCGGGACTTTGGCGGCGACGGGTGACATTGCCGTCAACGTCAGCGGCGGCGCGGCCGATGTCAGCTTCACCATGAACTCGGCAAGCACGTTACGAACGGAAACGGCCACCAACGAAGCGGCTGGTGCCAATCACGGCATTACGATTGACGCCGATCAGGACATACAAGTCTACAGTGCCATCGAAGCACTACAAACTGGAGCCGACGTAACACTCACATCGGGCGAGTTGATTTTCGTCGATGGGCTCTTGAAGGCTGACGACCGGTTAACCGTGATCGGCGGCAGTGACGAGACACAAGCGGGCGTGATCGTCAATGCGTTTGCCTTCGACACAAACGGCGATCGTCTGCAGGGTGGAACGCTGACCACGAATCCCGGCGGCACGATCTCGCTAGGAGCTGATGACAAACTGATCCTCAATGGCGTCGTCGGCGAAGTGGACGCCGTATCGGGTGTTGCCAACACAAGCGAAATCAACGTGACCCACGCGGGCAACGTGATCGTGATGACCAATGTGAATGCCGCCGATCGCATTCGATTCCAAGCCGACAACATCACCCTGGCTGCCGGCGCGGCCATTCAGACACGCGCCGTGGGCGGTGAATTGGACTTGCGAGCCACTGGCGATTTCTTGATCAGTGCCGCACTGCCTGGAACCGATCCGGCTTTGATCCAAGGCGACTCGTTGGTGCATTTGGCCGGCGGCACGCTAAGCCTTGACGGTCAGATTCTTGATACCAGCGACACCGGCCGCACGGTCATCAACGCCGTGAATTCCGTAACGTTCTTCGGCGAAGTCCGCGCGACCAACTCGTTGGAAGTGCGTGCCGGTGTCGGAGCGAACTGGAGTGACACGCAACTGCTGGGCACGGTCACCGTTGCAGACCTGAATGGCGGCGACGTTACGGTCAATGGAGGCACGCTGACAAGCGGTGGCGAATCTAGCATTGTGGCCGGAAATAACGTGACCGTCGTCGGTTCAACCAGCGTCGGCAGTGACCCGGTTCCCGTCCAGCGGCCCGTCATCGTCACGACGTCGCAGACGATTGAAGTGGTCACCGGTAGCCGCCAGGTCGCGATTGGTGTCATCGAGGTCCCGGAAGTTTCCTTCGTGACGACGACCACCACCGAGCAAGTCGGCACGGAAAACGTCCGAGTCGGCAGTTCATACAACACCGCCGATCTCACTCTGACACAGCTTGGCTATTACAATCCGAATGCAGCGGCGGCAGCACAGGTCCGCGAGTACTTCGTGGAAGGCATCGATTATCACAATGCCGATGTCGACTGGAGCCTGGTTTACGATGAATTGACCGGTGAAATCATCCCGCTCGCCAACGCCACCGCGGGAACTGGCAAGGTATTCGGCGACCTGACCGATAACCAGAAAAACTCCGTGCTGGTTCACCTTGGCTATCGTCCCTACTACAACGTGAGCTTTGCCAATCTCAAATCGAACACCACAATCAATGGCAATGCCGCGAAAGTCGACTGGCATCCTAGTTGGGAAAACAATTTTACTTTGCAGGGTATCGATACCAGCTATGTTGATTCCTCTGGCGTGCTCATCAATGGTCCAACGCTCGACTACCAGCAATACAACAACACGACGACCGCGCGCCTGCCCATCGATGGATGGCGTGACAAGTATGTGCAGATGCCGGTCGGTGCCGAATCTGACATTTTGCGCGTGGTTTCTCAGGGAGCACCGGACGTCTTCCAGGAACATACGGGTCGTGTCAGAGACTCAGCGATTGTCTCTCAGCAACAGTTGAACTCATTCGCCGCCGCCGGTTTTCCAGCGCCGAGAACGCAGGATCTTGGGCAACCTGGAAGCGGATTCTCCGGATCTTACTTCAGCGGGTCGCCTCGTTGGCAGACGACTCTCAACAGCGATGCACACACGCAGTATGAAATTTTTGATGGACGCGCGTTACGCCTCGAAGGGACGAGGGCGACTGTCGCGGCTGGACTTGCTGATAGGACCGATTCGAACAACCGGTGGGTGTCTGGGCAGATTCTCTCCAACGGGACCGTGCTGGGCGATAGGCTCACCTCCACCCTGACGCATATCTCGCAAACGAACCGCGCCGCCGTTGTCGGATGGGATGCCGTACAACTGCCGACCGTTCCGTTTTACCGTCTCAATAAACCTGGTGTCGAGCATTTATGGACGACGAATGTTGCGGAGCGGGATAATCTGATTCATTTCCATGGGTATATCCTTGAAGGAATTGGGGCAAACGTCTTTGCAGCTAAACAACCCGGTACAGTTCCGTTTTACCGTCTTCGTGGTGGCGGGGGGCATTTGTGGACGACGAATGTTGCGGAGCGAGATAATCTGCTTCAGTTCCATGGGTATGTCTCTGAAGGAATTGCGGCATACGTCTTTCCAAATCAACCAGCCGACACAATTGCGCTGTGGCGCCTTGTTCACCCAGGCAGTGGGGAACATCTGTGGACGACGGTTGTTTCGGAGCGGGATAATCTGACTGGCCATCATGGGTGGATTAATGAGGGAGTTGCGGCGTACGTGCCTGCGAGTCCCGACTACTGGATAGGCAATTTCGTCACGGAAACTCAAAATGACTTCCTGATGCGCTATGAGACATTTTGGAATGACATCGTTGACACTCGTCTGGAACTCTCCTATCAGATGGTCACGAATCCAACGGACACTTACGACCTGCGTCCGAAGTTTGAGACAGGTGAGTCGACCGTCAAGGTGGTCAACGAGAAGGCGGTCACTCAGTGGCAGACCGAGAATATCACCGAGTCGCAGACCATCCTGACAACGTCTCGGCAATTGGAAGATGGACCAGTGGCTTTGCAAGGCGCGTTTGGCGAGCCATCGATCGTCGCCACCAGCGCGGTTAGTATCTCGGCCGGCAACGATGTGACAGTTCAAGCCGTCCTGCAATCGACCGGGGTCGACCAGACGCTCGCGATCACCGCGGGTCAGGATGTGCTGATCGACGGCGTCGTCCCCAATGGAGCCGCCGCGGGGACATTGCCCGCGGTGGCGACGCTGTTGGCGGATGGGCGAGTCTCGATCACGGCTGGACAAGACGCGACGCTCGGCGCGGCAAGCCGCGTGGCCGTGGATGGCGACGGAATTGTCGAGACGCTCAGCGAAGTACTGATCTCGGCCGGACGCGACATCGCTCTTGGGGGATCCGTGACGGCCGGCCACTTGATTCAAGCCGACGCTGGTACTGCCGGCAGCGGCTCGGTGCTGGGGGACATCATTACCGAACTCACAACACTCAACAGCGAGATCAACTTGAACGCCGGCGCGCTCGGTGGAGATGTGATCCTGGAAAGTTCGGCAGTCAATACCACGGCCACGACCGGCTACGTCACCTTCACCGCGCCCAGCGGCAAAGTCGTCCAGACTGGCGGCCTGGTTACGGGAAAACAATTGAAAGCCCGCGCGGCCCGAGGCGTCACGGTCAATACCGACGTCGCTGAGTACGACATCCAAAACTCCGGCAATGGCGACGTCACGCTACTCAACGTCAATCAGGTAACCTTCGTGAGTCCGTTCACGAATTCCGGCGGCACAATCGACGTTCGTGTCTTCGGAGATCTGGCGGTCGGCGCGGTAGTCGGCAGCGATGGCGTAACACTACGCACAACCGGGCTACTCACCCAAGACGCAGGCACAACCATTGGTGGCGGACACGTGGCCCTGGACGTTGCCAATGCCGATCTCACGCTAAACTTGGCCGCGACGGGCCTGACGCTGACTACGACGGTCTCGGGCGATGTCATTGTGCACAACACGGGATCGCAACCGTTCGAATTGAATGTGGCCGTCACCGATGGCAGTCTGACCGTGGACACAGGCGGCGATCTGTTGGTGACACGAGCCGTCAGTCTCACCGATTCCGATAGCCATGACATCACCTTGGTCTCGGGCGGCAACATCGACATCGATCTGCTGAGTGCCGGCGCGTTCGCCGACTCAGTCGCGACCGCCCGAGCGCTTCGCTTGCAATACCTCAGCGGTGCTCTGCGAGCAGCAGGAACCCTGGCCAGCGACGCCGCGGATTTGACGGAAGCCTCGTATGCCGCTTTGGATCAAGCGGCTGCCAGAACAGAACTGGTCGCTTGGCTAACGACAACCATCTTCGCGGGTGAAACAGATGCGGCCGTCCGGGCAGAGAAGGCTTCGGCGGAAGCGGATCGGCAACTCGATTTGCAACAGCCGATCCGCAGCCACGGCGACGTCAGTCTGACTGCCGACGGCGCGGTTCGCGAGATCGGAGCGAGCGATACGTCCGTGGATCTGATCGCGGATACATTGACGATCGTTAGCGGAGCCGGAGTCAGCGGCATCGAAACCGCACTCAACGAGATCACTTCGATCACGAACAACAGTGGCGATGTCACGCTCAGTGATATTGATTCGGTCGGCGATTTGAATCCGGGCTTGAGCGTGGTCTTCATCTCGAACGCTCAAGGCGCGGTTTCGATCATGGTCCCGAACGACCTGGACGTGCATCAAGTAATCAGCGTGGCCGGCGATGTGACGCTGACCTCCGAGAAAGTGCTCAGACTGCTTCCGGTTCCGGGGGTTGTGAACACCGTCCAGGCCGGTCACGACTTGACACTGTATTCGGTGGATAACCTGTTCATCAACGGCGGCATTTCAGCACCCAACGCAGTCAGCCTGGCGTCCGAAGTTGACGTCAAACTGAGCGGTACCACACTCAATCTGAGCACCGCCGAAGCGATCGTGATCGAGTCCGACAGTTCGCTCAGTATCAACGGCACGCTGGAATCAGCGCAAGGTGTCAGTTTGATCTCGAACCATGGCGACGTCGAGGTGATCGGAACCATTCGTGGACGCGGCGGCGCGCCGCTTGAATCGCTGACCATCATCGCTCGCGGCAATCTGATGACATCCGGTGCATTTGAAGGCCAGTTCCGCTTCCGGTCGCTATTGGATGACGCAACCTATTACTCCGACACACCGGAACTGGGCGTCGACAGCAACGGCGTCGTCAGCAATGTCGTCGATGCCGGCGGCCAAGCCGTCGCCGACTACACGACGCTTGATCTGGTTCCGTTCACGACAACCGACGCTCCCGTCGTGAAGGACCCGGTGACCGGTCTGGACTTTTTCCGCGACCCCCAGACGCAGGATCGTTATCTACGTTTCGTCGGTGGAAGCGAAGAAGAGTTCTATCAGCGAATCGACCCTGACACTGGCTACTATCCGTTCTCGGCGCTCGACGAAGTGACGAGCCAGTTCATTCCACTACTGTTCTCGACAACGGAAGATCCCACCGCGGGGACACTCTATGATGCCGATGGCGTCACGGTCATCGACCCGCAAACGGTATCGGCCTTGGAGACGACACTGGTTCGAGTCACCGACGCGACCATCCTGCAGCGACTCGTACCGCTGACGGTCAAGGATCTGAACGGTGGACGAGCCGCGGGGACCTCCATCGCACTCAGCCAAGCGACGATCGGCACCGTGAGCGACTCGGTGACCCTGATTGCCCAGGGACAAGTCCAGCCGCCCGAGTTCACTCTCTCAGGAGCAGACAGTTCGATAACCGTCATCGCCAGTGAGGATCTGACGACCGATAATTGGCGGGCGAATCACATCACTGCCCAGTCGACGGGTCTATTCGATGCATCCGGAGCCTTTCTCGGTGGCAGCATCGTTGTGCCGAGCAATTTCCAGACAGCGTCGGGTGCGAATTCCGCGACCGTTTCGCTTACGGCACTCGAAGACATTACGCTAGACGCCGCCGTGACTCCGGCCTACGGGTTATCGTTACACGCGGGTGGATCGATCGTGAATCTACCGACGTCGATCGCCGTTGGCGGCCCCGGCAGCTTCATCGACATTTCGTCTGACACGGATCTGTCGTTTGCTGGATCGCTGTCCGCGGACGGTCCGATTACGCTGGCTTCATCGGGAAGTCGCGGTCCTGGAGGGAACGTGAACGTGGCTGGCAACATCGCCAGCGGCGCGGGTCCAATTTCCGTGACGACGACCGCGTCGGATAGCCGGATCGATGGCGCGGTTTCCGGTCTCGGCAACTTCAATCTGTCGGGCGACGGCAGTCTAACGCTCGCTGGAGTCAACACGTATTCAGGAGCAACCAACGTCGCCGCCGGTCGCTTGGTGGTCTCTGGATCGACAGCCTCGGCCAGTGAAATACTCGTGGCCGATGGCTCGACGCTGGCGGGCACCGGCAACGTATTCGGTCCGATCAGCGTCCAGGACGGCGGAAGCGTATCGCCCGGCAACTCGCCAGGAATTCTCAATTCCGGCACCGTGAGTTTCGCCGCTGGATCAACGTTCGACGTCGAGATCAACGGTACAATCGCGGGCTTGCAGCACGATCAGCTCAATGTGACCGGAACCGTGGATCTGGGCGGAGCGGCGCTCGTATTGTCGCCAAGCATCGCCACCTTCACGCCACAAGTAGATGATCGCTTCGTCCTCATTCGCAACGACGGTACCGACGCGATTGTCGACACCCTCACCTATGCAGGCAGCCCCGTCGAAGAAGGCGACTTCATCACCAATTTCCTCGGCACCGGAAGGCAGGTTCAGGTCTCGTACGTTGGCGACGCGGATGGCGGCGTCACGGGCAATGATCTTATCTTGACGATCATCAACACCCCGCCTGTCGCATTCGATGACAACAGGAGCACCGACGAAGAGACCTCATTTAGCTTCGACGTGTTGGCCAACGACGAGGACAAAGAGAACAACATCGACTCCGCAAAAACAGTGAACGTGAACTCGCCGGACGCCGGAACTCTCACGAACAACCAGGACGGCACGTTTGTGTTCGACCCCAACGGTGAGTTCGAGTACCTGGCAGTCAATGAATCGACGGCGGTGACGTTTGACTACAAGGTTGTCGACGTTTTCGACGAGAGCGACATTGGCACCGTCACGATCGAGGTTCATGGCGTCAATGACTCTCCGTCCATCACCGTGAACCAAGGTTCCGTGACGATCGATGAGGGCCAGGTTGCAGTCAACGCGGGAGCCTTCACCGATGTCGACTTCACCGATCGGCCCACGATCACTGCCTCGATTGGCACGATCACTCAAAGCGACAGCAATCATGGTGCTTGGAACTGGTCGTTCGACGGCATCGAAGGTCCGGGTCAATCGCAGACAGTCACCGTTACCGCTGACGATCATCACGGCGGTGTGGTGACGACCGAATTTGAGTTGACGGTCAACAACGTGGCTCCGGAACTGGCATTGAGCGATGTGACCGACATTTTTGAAAACGGCACGGCGGTGCTATCCGGCACGATCACGGACAGCGGACTGTTGGATCCGCACGAAGTCGATATCGATTGGGGCGATTCCAACGACACGGCAAATGCCCACTTCGACCTAGTTCCCATCTTCACGGTCAATCCCCTCGACGGTTCTCTGACGCCCGTACTAGGCGAGGCCGGGTCTACCAGCTTCAGTTCAACCACCGATGATTCGATACTGACAATAGACTCGGTAGACCAGACGAACGGTGTGATCGCCTTCACGGTGACACATCAGTATCTGGACGACGGTGTTGCGGGTGGACAACCGGGTGAGAATGCCTCGTCTTCGGACCTGAGCATGATCGTAGTGGATGTGGCGGACGACGACGGTGGGGCGGACGACGACGGTGGGGCGGACAACGCATCGGACGGCGTGACGGTCACCAATGTGGCACCGGCGCTGGTGTTGAGCGACGTGACGGACATCTTGGAGAACGGGACGGCCGTGCTGACCGGCACGATCACCGACATCGGCCGTTTGGATTCGCACGACGTGAATATTAACTGGGATGATGCCAACGATACGGCCCTCGCGCACTTCGATCTGTCGCCGATCTTCACTGCCGATCCGACGGACGGTTCGCTGACGGGTGTCCTGGGCCAACCCGGCTTCACTAGCTTCGATTCAACTACCGACGATTCCGTGCTGACGATCGACTCGGTGAACCAGGCGACCGGTGCGATCGCCTTCACGGTGACGCATCAGTATCTGGACGACGGCGCTTCCAGCGGTCAGCCCGGGGCAAACACGACTGCGTCGGACCTGAGTACCATCGTGGTGGATGTGGCCGACGACGACGGCGGGACGCACAGCGCGGCGGACGATGTGACAGTCACCAATCTGGCGCCGGAAAAAGTCGTTGTGTCAATCGATGCTCTCGGCACGAAAGACAACCTGGCCGTGCCCAGCGATGACGTTGTATTGACCGGATCTTTCACCGGAAACGGGCTGCTCGACACGCATGATATCACCGTCGACTGGGATGATTCGACGGTTTCTGTTTTTGAGGTGGCGGCGATCTTGGCGGCAAACTCTTCGAATGGCGCGACAACTGCGGATTTGGCGGTCGGAGACAGCTTTACCAGCACGTCCGGCGACGGTGCGGTGCTGACGATCACCGCTCTAAGTGTCAACGCGACGAGTGGTGAGAGTGACGTCAGTTTCCGCGTCGACGCGCACCAATACGCGACCGGTGGCCTGTTCCAGATTGATGTTGCCGTCGACGACGACGACCTGGGCGGCGATCGGGCGGAGACTCAAGCTTGGGTGACTGGCGTACGTGTGGATCCTGGAACCGGCGAGTTGCAGATCATCGGCACCTCGGGCAAGGACATTGTGGACGTCCATCGCGTCAACGTCCGCGGACACGGTAGGCACGGTGGATCACACGGCGATCCGAAGTACTTGGTCATCGCCCGATTCGATGTGGGCGGCGGGTCAGACCGCAACCGCACTCAGCATTTCCTCTTCGACGAGGATGCCGTAAGCCGCATTCTGATGCACCTCTTCGAGGGCGACGACCACGGTCACGTTGTTGGCGGGTGGGGTTGGCCGTATCGAAGTGGGCAAATCACGATTCCAGCAACCATCTTTGGCGGCGGTGGCCGGGATTACCTCGTGGGCGGCCAAGGCGCTGACTTCATCGATGGCGGCGAAGGCCGTGATTTCATCTGGAGCCGAGGCGGTGACGACACGATTGTCGACCTGCATGGGGATAATTACATCTGGAGCGACGATGGCAACGACACCATCACCACGGGCGACGGCAACGACTATATCTCCGCCGGTCGAGGCGACGACACCATCAACGCCGGAGACGGTCGCAACAGAGTCTGGGGCGGGTCGGGTAACGACCTCATTATCGCCGGTGCCGGCAACGATTGGCTTGGCGGAGGCGATGGCAACGACATCATCTTGGCTGGGGCTGGCAACGACGACATCAGTGCCGGCCGTGGCAACGACATCGTGGTGGGCGGAGCAGGCAATGACTGGATCCAGGGCGGGAGTGGCAACGATCTCCTAATCGGCGGCGAGGGTAACGATTGGATCCGCGGCAACCACGGCAACGACCTGATCATTGGGGGCAGTGCGACGCAAGGAAACGACATCGAGTCGTTAGAGGACGCGCTGGCCAATTGGACCGATGGCGACCTGGCCGCGGCCCTCTTGGACTTAGGCCCCATCATCGACGACGGGAGAAGAGATTTCCTCCGGGGTGACCAAGGCCGCGACGAGCTGATCGGTGGAGTCGGCGATTGGCGAATCCGATATGGATGCTGACCTAATCGTACCGGGGACCCTTCCGGCGAACAAATCGTCGCGGTCCTCCAAGTATTTTCTAAAGAGTCGCGTTTGGATCACGCCAAGGTCCAAAGTGTGGAGCTCACCCCGAATTCGCTTTGCCCCCGGGCCGTTGCCGGTGGGAATTGGGGAAAATCAAGATATGGTTTGGCTGGTTTCCGTGTGGCCTTCTTTTCGATATTATTAATCACCTTGGCGGCGTAGCTCAGTTGGTCAGAGCAGCGGAATCACAAGACAAAACCGCATCTTCTAAATCGTTGCAATTATACGCTTTGCAACTTCCCGTCTTGGACCCATTCTTAACGTAATTAAACGATTTACGTCGAAGGGCTACCGTACATACGGTCGTCGTGCAGCGTTTGCAGCCGAGCATGCCGCCAGGGACATCTGCCGAGTTGCGGAATAAGGAACAGACCATGATTCAAGTGAAGAAGATGGAATCCCAGGACCATTTGACGGAACTGAAGAAACAATATTTGCAGCAAACGACGGCACCGCTGGATGGAATGTGGTTGTGCGGCTTCGTCCCAATGGCGAGTCACTTCGGATGTTACGAGGACAATGAGCTGGTTGGTTACTTTTGCGTGAACGATGAAGGGTATCTGTTGCAGTTCTTCGCGATCCAAAGCTACCAGAGTCAATCGTCGCAGCTATTCAAGTCAATTTTGGTCGGAGATAGCTTACCTTCCGGTAACATCAACGGAGCGTTCGTCAGCACGGCTGAGCCTTATTTCCTGTCCCTTTGTTTGGACTGGTTTTCAAGATTTGAGGTGAACGCATTGATGTATCAGCTGGACGGGAGGGTCAGGGAACGGCCGCAAGAGAATGCATTGTCGATGGCTGCGGTTGATTCCTCGCAGCTGCCTGACGCGGTTGACTTTGCGGTCGCTAGTATTGGTGCCCCGGCCGAATGGCTCAATGGATATTTCACAAACCTAATTAATCGTCAGGAGCTGTTCGGCGTATGGGAGAACGGACGGTTGGTCGCAACAGGTGAAAGCCGAGGCTATGACGAATTCCAAATCGAATATGCTGATGTCGGCGTTATCGTCGCTGAGTCTGAACGAGGTAGAGGGATGGCCACAAGAGTCCTTAGGCAGCTCGTCGCAATGAACGAGGCTAAAGGCCTGAAGTCTATTTGCTCGACTGAGAAAACTAACGTCGCCGCCCAAAAAGCGATTAGTCGAGCGGGCTTCTTTGCGAGTAACCGGATCATTCATTTTCATAGTGTATAAACAGTTGAGTTGTCTGAAGGCCCTCCAAACCAAGGACACCGGTCGAGAGCCACCCCCCGGGCCAAAGCTCTGAGCCTTTTAAAACATCAAAATCGACGAGGTAGCTCATGACCTTCGCGCAAAAAATCGTAGCCAACATTGGCTTTCTCGTCGCCGCCGTGGCGTTTGCTTACGGATATTCCTTAAGTCAAAAAATTGATGAGTTGCAAACAGAGTTCGCCGCCGCCAAGACAAAGCTCGATGCCGTAAGCAAGGAAAACGACTCGCTTCAGTTGCAGTTCATTGAAGTGCGGAAGGCGACCGCCGAAATGCAGCAGGTCGCCGTGGACCTAACGCGAGATGTAGAGCGCCTCAAGTAAACAGCAAGGACAAATCAAAATGGCGAATTTGATCGCCTGATTGAGGGAGCTAGTCCCAAAACAAGCGAACCCTGAATGTTTTTCTGGCTGAATTCGCCAGCCCGGGTCGCGCGCGTTCGGCGAGCGGCCGCTCGCTTTCGCGGCGTGAACTACGCTCAGCTTTTTGTTCACTCATCGTGGGATTTTTTC
>JAJDEH010000463.1 GCA_029259935.1 Planctomycetota bacterium | reverse complement strand
TCGGAGACGACTTCCGCGCCACAGTCGGCGGCAATGTCGGCCGTTTCGTCTGTCGAGCCATTGTCAACCACGACGACTCGGCCGACGCTGGGCAGGTCGCCCAGCACGCGGGCAATCGAGCGTTCCTCATTCAAGGCGGGCACAATGACCGTGACCGAACCCAACGAGGTTGAATCATTTGAGGATGGATGGGACATGGACGAACTACACGGAGAACAATCAGCGACCGGCTTCCATCATAACCGCACGGACTCATTGCGTGAGTGAGCTTGCTCAAATTGTGGTGCGGCCGTCTCGGCTGCACTCAGCAGGTGGGACGCCTGCACCACAAGTTCCTTTACAGGCACTTAGCGACGGAGAAAGAAAGCCCTGATGTCACGCAGGGCGGTCGCGAGTTGGTCAACTTCGTCAACCGTATTGTAAAAGTAAAAACTGGCACGATTGCTGGCGCTGACGCCCAACCGTTTGTGGAGCGGCATGGCGCAGTGATGGCCGGCGCGAATCGCGATCCCTTGGCGGTCGAGCAATTGCGCCACATCGTGAGCATGCGGCCGATCCAAAACAAAGCTGACGATTCCCGCTTTCTGATCTGGATCGGGTCCGAGAAAACGAACACCCTCGACTTCGCCCAGTACCTGATGCGCGTGCGTCGCCAACAGGCGCTCGTGGGCCGCGATGTTCTCCAAGCCAACTTGGTTGATGTATTCAATGGCCGCGCCCAGTCCGACGGCGGACACAATCGGGGGCGTGCCCGCTTCGAATTTGGCGGGTAGATCCGCCGGCTCGAAACCGTCCAGTTTGACGCGCCGGATCATACTTCCGCCACCCAGGAAAGGTGGCATGGCATCCAGCAGCGCCTCGCGACCGTACAGCACGCCGACACCGGAAGGTCCCATCATTTTGTGACCGCTGAAGGCGACGAAATCCGCGTCCCACTGCTGGACATCGGTTGCCGCGTGAGGCACGGACTGGGCGGCATCGACCAGCACCAACGCCCCGGCATCATGGGCTCGCCGGACTATTTCACGAACGGGATTAATCGTGCCCAACACGTTGGAAATCGACGCCAGCGCAACCAGCTTTGTACGCTTTGACAACAGCGCATCCAGTTGGCTTAAATCCAGCAGCCCGTCGTCGGTAACCGGGATGAACTTCACCGTGCAACCGGTGCGCTCCGCCAATTGCTGCCACGGCACGATATTCGAATGGTGTTCCATTTCGGTTAGCAGTATTTCATCGCCTGGGCCGACATGGGCGTCGCCCCAGCTTCTCGCCACCAGATTAATGGCACCCGTGGTGCCGGTGGTGAAGATGACCTCAAGTCGTTTCTCGGCGTTAATGAACTCGCCGACTTTTTCGCGGGCATCTTCATATCGATCGGTACTTTGATCGCTAAGCCAATGAATTCCGCGATGCACGTTGGCATAGTGGTGTTCGTACATGGACACAAGGGTGTCGATCACCGCGCGGGGACGTTGCGTGGTCGCCGCGTTGTCCAAGTAAATCAGCGGCTTGTTATCGTGAATGACCGTCGACAGGATCGGAAAATCCTGCCGCAGCGCAATCGGATCGAGAGGTATGGTTTCTTCAATCGCCGAGGTCATGCTTCTTCTCCTAGGTTAGGCCCGGACAACGTGGGCCCCGAGTCTTCATCTTCACTCACGGGCGAATGCACCGCTTGCTGCACGACACGCCAGGACAGCAGGCAGCACTTCTGCCGATTCGGCGTCAGCCGCGCCCCAAAAAGATCCAACATCTGTTCCGCGCTGAAGGCTTTGATTTCCTCAACCGACTTGCCTTCGATCTGTTCCATGAGCATCGAGGCCGACGCCTGACTAATGCAGCAGCCATCGCCGTCGAACCAAGCTTCATGGATAGTCCCCTGCTTGTCGATCCGCAATTCGACCTGCACCACGTCGCCGCACAGCGGGTTGTCATCTTCGTGCATGTGGGTCGCCTGATCGCAGTGGCCCGCGTGATACGGATCCTCATAATGATCCAGGACATGTTCCTGGTAGATCTCTTCTTCGTCGTTGAAAGGCATTGGTTCGTTCTGAAAGGTAACAGGCGAAAAACGCGGCGTTCACGGCCTACCTTGGTAGTGTATGAACGGTTCGGCGAAGCGACAAGTTCTAATCGTCGCTGCTTGCGCTAAACTTCAATCGAACGCGAGTGACCGCCGGGCGCTCGGCGTACTCAGAATTTCGCCAGACCCATCGTCGAGATGAACAATTGAGAACAATTCATGACGACGGGGTTTTTTAGCCGGTCAGCCATCTTCGAATTCACCGGCGCGATCCGGGCGAACGGAGAGATACCATCGCTTCCACTGTTCTTGAGCGGAATTCCTTTCCTCAGTCGTGGGGTGATTCACGCTGAAGTCGTCCAGCCCAAATCCCTTCAAACGGCGGCTGATCGCCCGCAGGCCATCGCGGGCTTTCTTGACGACTCGACGATCCGGATCGCTCAACGCGAAAATTAATGCGGGCAAGTAATCCAGTTCGCCGAGTTTGGTAACAAGGCGGACGGCGAGCAACCTTACCTCATGCCATTCGTCCTCCGCGAGGGTCCGCAGCAGCACCGCCAGTTCCTCTTTCGCGGCGCGGTCACCTTTTTCGGCGACTCTGATTTTCACTTTAAGTAACGCCGCAATCCTCTTTAACCTATCCTTCTCGCTTATCCGGTTAATGATGTCATCGATCGTGGTTTCGAACTCCGTGAATCCCTGTCTACTTGAAAGAGTTTCCACAATCGGCGGCTTCTGCTTGTTACTGCGCAGCAAGAACAAAATGCCGAATGCCGTGTTGACGAAGGGTCCGCCTCCGGGTGCCGCCGTCCACGAACCGTCCTGGCGCTGTGCCCTCTTCATGAACTCGACGCCCTGGTCATACCACTGGGGCTCGTCGTCTTCGATGCCCAGCACGACCGCCCGAAAGCTCTCGTAGCGTTCGATTCCATAGAGATAGTAATACTGCCAGCGTTCAGTCTTTATCCGGCAATGGTCACGATAGTAGTGTTCGCCTTCCGGAACGGTGCGGCCAAAGATTCGGCCAGCAGTGGCGTCCGTATCCATCGCCGTCCTGACAAGTTTGATGACCGACAGAAGTTTTTTCTCGACCATCAGACGTCGGCCGCTGTCTTTGTAGCCCATCATGTCGGCCGCGATGTACAGGCTGCCCAAGGCCGCGACAACTAGCGACGGTGTCACGCGACCGGTCACCGCATGATAGGCTTCGAAATCTTCGCGTTGATCAATCCGATTGAAGTTACCCGGGTCGACGCCAATATAAGACCATGCGCCGGTCGGGTCCTGAGTGCGAATTAGCCAATTGGCGCAAGCGTCGACGGCCTCTTTGTCTACGTGCAGTCCGGCTTTTTGTGCGGCCCACAATCCAAGCACTCCATACTGGGTAATCGACGTGTCTCCATGAACTCGCGGCGGATAGCTCCATGAACCGTCCTTACGTTGACGACGCAAGAGTTGATCCAGCAGAATCTTCATTTCTGGCCGGTACTGGTCGGCGTCCAACTCAGCTAAGAAGATCAGCGCGCAACCCAGGTTGTAGACATCCTTGTCTTCCAGCGGTTTTTCCGGAAACTGTTCGCAAGCACGTCGGCAGCGGACCACGGCTTCGACAACGACGCGGTCCGCGGTGTCGCTCTGGGGTTCGTTGCCGGCTCGCGCCTTACCTGACTTATGAACGGCCAGAGCGACCAAGCAGGCCCCGCCAAGTTCGCTTGGCAAACGGGCTTTCTTAAGAAAGGCGACTCCGCGTGCGACCATCGCCTGCACGTCCGGATGGTCCGGCGTGTAGGCGCGGGCGGCGGTTGGTCCGGCCAAACCAGCACAAAGAACGGCAAGCAAGACAACGCCACCAACAGAACGGCCAGTAGGGCAATGCATGAAGTGTGCTCCATAGCGAGAATTCGCTGGCTGCGCATCCTACCCGTGTCGTCGCTGGGGTGTCAATCTTTTTAGAAGATTGTCAGGTGCATCGCCCATCCGCCATGGAAAAAGAGCCTGGTATCTCCGCAATTCGAGAAACCAGGCTCTGAAATTCAAATCGAATGCCAGCGGGAGGCGATCTACAGTCCCGGCTTGATCTTAACCACTTTGCCGTTCTTTTCGCCCGTGCCGATAACGGTGATGTACAACGTGCCGTCCTTGCCGAACGCCATGGCGGTTGGCTTGTCGAGCGACACAATTTTCTTCGGCTCCAAAACTTTGTCGTTACCGCTGCCCGACTCGACTAGCTGAAACAGTCCGCCTTGCGATGTGTCGTGCCAAGCAAAGTCGGTGGCGTAGAGGGCGTTCTTTTTCTTCGAGCTATAAGCCAAACCCGTGATGTCGCTAAGGCCGACCTCATAATTGCCGACCATCTTACCGCTCTTGGCGTTGTAGACCGTCACCAGGCCGTCTTCGGGAACGGTGATTTCGCCCATCTGGCCAATGACGACTTGTCCCTTGGGATCGACGGTCACCGCGACGGGCGCGTCGACTTCGGTCGCTTCCTTGGTCGGAATCGAACGGCGGAAATCCTTGACGGTCGCGCCGCTGAAGCGGGCCTTCGCGACCCAGCCCTTGGTATCATCGCCGTTGCAGGTGACGAAGATCGCGTCGTCGGTCGCGGCGACACCATAGTAGTTTCCTTCGGCCTTCAGTTCCTTGCTGGCGGGCAGCTTGAAGCTGACTTTCATCTTGGAAGCCTTGATCGACTTTCCCTTGGCGGGAACTTTGTACACTCGCAGCATTTCGCCATCATCGACGTTGCCGCCGCCGCCAACCACAAGCGTGTTCTTATCGAGGAACACCAAACCCAAGGGGCCGATCGCATACTTGGGGCCCTTGCCGTAGATGTCTTCTGGGAAGTCCGTGATCACATTGACCGCTTTTCCGTTGTCGATGCGGACGACTCGCCCCGCGCCGCTATCGGCGACAAAAAGGTCGCCCGTTCCTGGTTGAATCGCCAGACCGCAAGGATTGTTGAGCCCGCCAACCACATCCTCGACGTCGGCCGCGCGGACCGGACTAATCGAAAGAGCCAACAGCGCGGTCGCACAAAACAGACTGAATAATTTCATTGTGTGGAACTCCTAAAGTTTCATTCGACTGTGATTCAACTTACGTGATGAAGCAACGAAGATAAACGGTGGCCTATTGAGGTAGCTTAGGGGGCTCGATGTCCGGATAATCGGGACTGGCCAAACCTTCCTTGAGGAACGTCACCAGATCGGCCTTTTCCTGTTTGGTTAATTCTAGCTTAAAGATTTCTTCATCTAGCTGCGGGTTGGCGATGCCGCCTTTGTCATAAAACTCGATGACGTCTTCCAAAGTGGCCTGGCTCCCGTCGTGCATGTAGGGAGCGGTGCGATGGATTTCACGTACTGTCGGCGTTTTGAAGGAGCCCCGATCGCCTTCCATTTTCGTGACGGCGAAGCGGCCCAAATCGGGCTCTTCGCTGTCCATGCCGACGCCAATATTGTGAAACCCGCCGTCGGTGAAATTCGCTCCCGCATGACAAGCGGAACAGTGACCCTTGTTAAAGAACAAATGCCGGCCTCGGTTGGCCGCCTCGGAGAGTGCTGCTTCGTTGCCGGCCTTGTATTGATCGTAAGGCGAGTTGCCCGAAAGCACGGTTCGTTCAAACGACGCCAGCGCGTTGGCGATACCTTCCGGAGTGGCATCGGTTCCGAAAACGTTCTGGAACTGCTGCTTGTAGCCGGCGATCTTATTCAGCTTGACAATCAAGTCGGGCAGCTTCATGTCCATTTCAATCGGGTTTTCAATGGGACCCAGCGCTTGTCCTTCGAGTTGTTTCGCTCGACCGTCCCAAAACTGAAAATACTGATAGCCCGCATTGATGGTGGTTGGAACGCTACGTCCGCCTTGCTGTCCGCGAACTCCCGTGGCAAAGCGTTCGCCGTTCGCCCAGCCTCGTTTGGGGTCGTGGCAACTGGAGCAGCTCATCGTGTTATCGCTGGACAGCCGTGGGTCGAAGTAAAGCTGCTTTCCCAGTTGAATCTTGTCTGCGGTCAGCGGATTGTTGCGCGGGATGCGCATTCGCTTCAGACCCTTGGGCGTCTTAAATTCGTATTTGTCGTCAGCTTGCAGCGGCGGACTAACGCCGACCATCAACAAGCCCAGCATGGCAATCAGAATCCAACGCATTAGATGTGGTCTCCTTCGATGCCGAAGAAACTTTAAGGCAGGTGTACGGGGATGGATATTTGGTGGGACGTCCATTGTCGCTACGGCAAAACCGTCTGGCAAGATGGTGAAACAGAAAGATTCAGGCAAACCTTGGCGGCGGCCGAGATGGACCCCCGAAGTTTAACGCGATGGCGTTACATACACACGACGATTCCCCAATAAACGCAGGTAGATAGGGGGAATTGCGACAGCCGCGCGAGCTAGGTGGGGATCTGCCGAGCGGATTCGAAGGCCGCGATCTTGTCTTGATGCTTGAGAGTTAGCGCGATGTCGTCCAGCCCGTTCAGCAGGCATTCGCGACGGAACTCGTCAATTTCGAATGTCAGGCTCAGGCCGTGGCTGTCGGTGATGGCGCGCTGCTGGAGGTCCACGGCCAACTCATACCCGGAGTGCTGTTCTGCCCGCTGGAAAATATCGTCCACCACGGATTCGTCGAGCCGGATCGGCAGCACACGGTTCTTAAAACAATTGTTGTAGAAGATGTCGGCGAAGGTGGGCGCGATCACCACCTGAAAGCCGTAGTCGGCCAGCGACCACACGGCGTGTTCACGGCTTGACCCACAGCCAAAATTTCGCTTGGCGACCAGAACCGTCGCTCCTTTGGCTTGAGGTTGATTCAATTCGAACCGGGGATTGTCGCTGCCATCGTCGTTGAATCGCCAATCGTAAAACAGAAACTGGCCGAAACCGGTCCGTTCGATTCGTTTCAGAAACTGCTTGGGAATGATTTGATCGGTATCGACATTGGCCCGCGGCATCGTCGCGACCCGGCCTTGATGTTGTGTGAACGGTTCCATGGCAAGCAGAGTTTCTCCGATTGTGGTGCAGCGCTGCGACCGGCAGGCGGGACGCCCACACCACAAAATTGTTACTTATATTCCCACTGGCGTACGTCGACAAAGTGGCCGCTGACGGCGGCGGCGGCGGCCATGGCGGGCGATACGAGATGTGTGCGACCCCCTTTTCCTTGTCGGCCTTCAAAATTGCGGTTGCTGGTCGATGCACACCGCTCGCCCGGTTCAAGTTTGTCGGGATTCATGGCCAGGCACATGCTGCAGCCCGCGTCGCGCCATTCGAAGCCAGCTTCGGTGAATGCTTTGTCCAACCCTTCTTCTTCGGCCTGCAACTTGACTTGCCCACTGCCTGGTACAACCATCGCCTGCACGTGATCGGATACTTTGTGCCCTTTCGCGACCGCGGCGGCGGCTCGCAGGTCTTCAATGCGGCCGTTGGTACAGGAACCAATGAAGACGCGATCAATTTGAATGTCGGCGATCGGCGTGCCCGCCTTCAGATTCATATAATCCAATGCGCCGGCGGCGGAAGTTTGATCGACTTCGTCCGAAAAGTCGGCCGGATTGGGAACGCGGTCGACGACCGGAGCCACTTGGCCGGGGTTCGTTCCCCAAGTGACTTGCGGAGCGATGTCCGCGGCGGCGTACGTCTTGGACGTGTCATAGGTCGCGCCTTCGTCGCTGGGCAGTTGCTTCCACCTCGCGATCGCTTCATCGAAATTCTGGGGCGCGAATTCCCGGCCGCGAACGTATTCAAAAGTCTTGTCGTCGGGAGCAATCATGCCCGCTCGCGCGCCGCCCTCAATCGACATGTTGCAGACGGTCATCCGTTCTTCCATGCTCAGGTTGCGGATTACTTCTCCGGTGTACTCGATGACGTATCCCGTGCCCCCATCGGTCGTGATTTGGCCGATCAGGTACAGAATCACATCTTTCGCGGTGACGCCCGGCCCCAACGTGCCGTCCACGCGTAATTCCAATGTCTTGGGTTTTGATTGCAACAAGGTCTGCGTGGCCATGACATGTTCGACTTCGCTGGTGCCGATGCCGAATGCCAACGCGCCGAACGCGCCGTGCGTGGCAGTGTGGCTATCGCCGCAGACGATCGTCATTCCAGGCTGGGTGCGGCCCAATTCGGGGCCGATCACATGCACGATGCCTTGCTTGATGGAATCCAAATCGTAAAGCTGCACGCCGAACTCTTGGCAGTTACTTCGCAGCTTGTCGACTTGCTGAGCGGAAATTGGGTCGGCGATCGGCAGCAAGCGTCCGGTGGTGGGAATGTTGTGGTCGGGCGTGGCGATGGTTAGTTCGGGGCGGCGTAATTTGCGACCGGCCAGTCGAAGGCCTTCGAAGGCTTGGGGGCTGGTGACTTCGTGAACCAAATGCAGGTCGATATACAGGATCGTCTGTTTGCCTTGTTCGTCCAGCACCACGTGGTCGTCCCAGATCTTCTCGAACATCGTGCGTGGTTGTTCTGCAATCATAAGCTCGTGTCTCCTCGCCGACATAGAACAGCGAACCGGCGAAAAGGTTCGCTCGAAGGCTCAAAAAACCGAGTATAGCCGACATATTGCAACTGGGCGAGACGCTATCAAAAGCGTGCCCGGCCAGATGAGATGCGTGAACTACTTGTTGTTCTCCCCCTGGCGAAGGTGGAGTTAGAACGGGTCGCCCCAAAGCTACCGTTACAGGCCGTCTTCGCCTTTCGCCGGCGCTTCCACCTTCCATCACCTTCCGGCGATGGGCAATGCCGGCTCCAACACCATCGCCAAGCCGCACAGCAGCACGATCAGCCCGGCCAAGGCGTGCCCATAAATCTGGGCCCACTGAAAGCGGACGCGAATCGATCCCAAGTAGATAAACGCCACCAGGCAGGTCATGGTGACCAGCGTCGAGAGCGCGAATAAGATGCTGACCCAGGCCACCATCCACAAGTCGGTGTTGGCGGCCGGAACCATGAGAATCGGAATCAGCGGCTCGCATGGTCCAAACAAAAACAACACGAACAAGATCCAGGGCGTGAAACTGCCGGCCCGGGCGATCGTGCCGCGAGCTTCCGCCGCCGCGCCCTCCATCAGTTCCTCTTCGTCGGCCACGCCCGCTTTGGCGCGGCGCACCGCGTGTCGCACGCCCCACAAGAAGTACAGCAGCCCGAATGCGACCAACATCCATGCAGCGAACGCGGCCCGTATCGACTCGACATTGGTCATCTGTTCAAACAGCAGCCAGCCGGCGGCGACGCCCAAAAGCCCCAGCAACACCGATCCCAAAACGTGGCCCATTCCGCAGAGAATCGTCACGAGTAACGTCTTCCGCAGCGACCACATCCCAACTCGCGACATGGCGACGAAGGGCACGTAATGGTCAGGCCCACACAGGCAATGGAAAAAGCCGATGGAAACCGCCAACAGACTGAGCGAACCAAAATCGGTGGTCATGGGTCCAAATCTGACGAAGGAAACTCGTGGGTGCGGGAACTTCAGCTTGTGACCCTAGCCTAACAACAATCCCGCCGTTTCCAACTCCCCACCCGATCCCAGCTCGAAACCCCAGGCCCGCCGCCGCATCGCGTCCGAAACGCGAAAAAAGCATCCTGGGGCGTGAGCAGTTATACTGATTAGTCCGCACCCCCAGCGCAAGATGGGTTTTGATCCTACCAACTATCCGCGCCCGCGAATCACACGACGATGAAGTACTTCAATTTTCCGCCAACATCGTTAGCGTTCTTGATGGCCGCTATTGTTCTGATCTCCAACGTTGAGTTGTGGGCTCAGGGGGCCAGGGGGCCGGCACTTGTGGCCGTGGCGCCGGTTGTCGAACAAGAAGCCGCTTCGAGCGAAACATTCATTGGCACCGTGATGGCCAAGCGGCGCAGCATTGTGGGCTGCGCGGTCGACGGACGCGTTCTTCACTTTTTTGCCGAAGAGGGCGACCTGGTGAAGATGCAAAAACCGGAAGAACAAGACGAGACCATGGCCGACCTCATCGGCCAACCGGTCGCTCAGTTGCGAACGAAGACTCTGGAAATCCAAATCGCCGCCGCCCTAGCGGAACGGGAACTGCGAGCGCAAGAACTCAAACAATTGGAAGCTTCGCTGCCTCAGCAGCTTGAACAGGCGAAAGCTCGCAAGCTGGCATCCGAGGCCAAATCGAAGTTCGCCCAGTCCGATCTCAAACGCGTGCAAGGCCTGTTTCGACAAGCGCGAGCCGTGTCGCAAGCCGATTTGGACGCTGCCGTTTCCACCGGGACTTCGACGCAACAGGATTTCCTGGAAGCTTCGTCGCGGGTTGTCGAATTGGAACAGACCAGCGACTTGAAGATTGCACAAGCCCAGGCCAAGCTGTTGGTCCAAGAAGAGGAAGTCCACCGCCTCACGGATCTTAAAGCCAAGTACACGATCCGCGCGCCGTTCAAAGGGCATGTCGTCACAAAACACGTCGAAGTCGGCCAATGGGTTCAACAGGGCGATCCCATCGTGGAGATCATCGAACTGGATCCCGTGGAAGTCGAACTGGCGCTGCCGGCCAGTTACATTCACCGGCTGCAAGGGGCACTGGCGGCAAAGCTAACCGCCAATGAAGTGCTGCAAGTCGAGGTTCAGATCGACGCTTTGCCGGACCAGTTGTTTTCCGGCAAGGTGACCAAGATCGTTCCCGATGCTGACCGGCGATCGCGTTCATTTCCCGTCAAAGTCGAGGTACCCAATTCGCATGATGCCGGACATCCGCTGAAACCCGGCATGCTGGCGCGAGTTTCGCTGTCCGTGGGTTCGCAGGGCAAAGTCTTGATGGTTCCCAAGGACGCCTTGGTACTCGGTGGTCGCAGCCGCATGGTCTACGTCATGGCAAAAACCGCGGATGGCAAAGGCGCAACGGCCAAGCCGGTCAACGTCACGATTGGCGCGGCGTTTGGATCGATGGTGGAAGTACGCGGAGACTTGAAGAAAGGCGACCAGGTCGTGATCGCCGGAAATGAACGCCTACGTCCCGGCCAAGCCATTCGCACCGCGGAAGACCCAACATCAAGCGACCCGAACAAAGTGAAGAAACAGTAGCAAATTCAAATGCTCCAAATTTTGAAGTTCGACCGTATTGGTCATTTGAATTTTGAGTTTGTTTAGGATTTCGATATTCGGATTTCGAATTTAGAACCACTACTACAAATTAGAAATCAGCCCGCTACCCATGCATCCCGTCGCCGCTTTTATTCGCAACCCCATCAAAGTCTCCGTGGCGGTGCTGATGGTTGCGATGTTTGGCATTATCGCTCTGTTTCGCATGCCGATGCAGCTCACTCCGGAGGTGGAAACTCCGACGATCACCATCGAAACCGGATGGTCCGGCGCGACACCGCACGAGGTCGAGCGAGAAATCATCCAGGAACAAGAAGAGTTTCTCAAGTCGGTCGAGGGCGTCACAAAGATGACGTCCGAATGCCGCGCCTCGCTAGGCACGATCACGATGGAGTTTCTGGTCGGCACCGATATGCAAGAAGCGGTGCTCAAAGTGAACAGCCAATTACAGCAAGTCAAGGAGTACCCGGAAAACGTTGACAAGCCGGTCATTCGAACCGCCAGCAGTGAAGACCAGGCCATTGCTTGGTTCATCCTGAGTGCGCGCCCTGTTTCCCGAGAGACGATCGAGCAGTTTCAAGCCGAGCATCCGAAACTGCGAGACCATATCCAACCTGCACTGGATACCAAAAACGTCGGACTGTCCGTATTGCGCTTGCGGCGGCTGGCGGAAGAGTATCCCGAGGTCGAAGCCCTGCTGCCGCCCGACATTGTTGTGCCGCACTATCGAAGATTCGCGGAAGATTTTATCGAGGCTGAATTCGAACGCGTGCCCGGCGTGGCCAATTCAAATGTGCTGGGCGGCCAAGAAGACGAGGCGCAGGTAATCGTCGATCCGTACAAGCTGGCGGCCCGTAATCTGACGATTAGCGACGTTCGTAGTAAACTGCGTGAATACGACGCGGACATTTCGGGCGGCGACTTTTGGGAAGGCAAGCGGCGCTACAATGTGCGAACGCTTGGACAATTTCGCAACCTGCAGCAAGTCGAAGACGTCATTCTCGCCGAACACGACGGGCAATACGTCTACCTGCGCGACGTGGTCGTGCCGAACGGCGTCCGCATGGGTTACAAGAAGCCCGATGGTTTTGTGCGCCGCTTTGGCACCGCCAATATCGCCATCAACGCAACGCGAGAAACGGGCGCGAACGTCATCGACGTGATGGAGGCCTTGCGCAAGCGAACCCAGCAATTGAACGACGGCATTCTCAAAGAAGAAGGGCTCGTACTGACGCAGGTCTACGACGAGACCGAATACGTGAATTCCGCCGTCGGCCTGGTCCAGCAAAACATCATCCTGGGCGGCACACTGACCGTTATCGTGCTGATGATGTTTTTGCATCTCGATCTGCGGACACTGTTATTCGTCCCGTTGCTGGTCGGCACGGCGCTGGCGGCCGTGAAGTTTTCGCCCTGGATC
This sequence comes from Planctomycetota bacterium, assembly GCA_029259935.1. Next base: position 15,252 of record JAJDEH010000463.1, on the reverse strand, counting down.
TTCTTGCTGACCCTGCTGCTGATCTGCGTGGCCGGGATTTGGTTTGCTCGCGGCGCGCTGATCGTGGCATTGGCGATTCCGATCAGCATCGTCGGTACGTTCTTGATGCTGAACCTACTGGGACGTTCGCTGAACGTGATTAGCCTAGCGGGCTTGGCGTTCGCCGTCGGCATGTTGGTCGATAACGCGGTGGTGGTTTTGGAAAACGTCTATCGGCACTGGCAGTCTGGGATGTCACCATTTGCCGCGGCCGAACGAGCGACGAAAGAAGTTTGGGGAGCGGTCGTGGCTTCGACTCTGACCACGCTGGCCGTGTTCCTGCCGGTGATTTTCATGCAGGGAGAAGCCGGGCAGCTTTTTCGCGATATTGCGTTGGCCATTAGTTCGGCCGTTGGTTTGTCGCTCTTTGTCAGCGTGACCGTAATTCCGACCGCCTCCGCGCGCATCCTGGGCAAGAGAACACGGCGGTTCGCGGCCCGCGATGAAGCAGCCTGCAATGATCCCGATTTTGAAGGCGAGTCCCCGCTCGAAATTGAAGGCCGCGGTCCGCAGTCCGTGGGCGGATTGGCGTTGTTGGCTCGATTTTTCGTCGAGGGCGTCGTGGCGATCAATCGTTTCATTCAAAGCTCGATGTTGCTTCGTTTGGTGGTTGCCGGCGGTCTCGTTGTCGGTGCGGTCGGCTTGAGTATTTTACTATGGCCCAAGGCCGAGTATTTGCCGACGGGCAACCGCAACTTGGTCATCTGCCTAATCATGCCGCCGCCGGGTTACAACTTGGCGGAAATGATGGCAGTCGGGCAAGCCGCCGAAGATGTCACCAAACCTTATTGGGATGTCGCGCCGGGAACTGAACTCGTAGACGGCCTGCCGGCAATCGGCGATTTCTTTTTCGTGGTTCGCAATGGACAGGTCTTTTTTGGATTGCGAGCCGCGAACGAACTGGATGCCCATAAGCTGATAAATTTGGTGAGGAACAAGCTGCAGGGCGCGTTTCCGGGCACCATCGTCATCGCCTTTCAGTCGAGCCTCTTCAGTCGCGGATTGCAGGGCGGTCGTACGATCGATGTCGAGATCACCGGTACCAACCTGGAGGAGTTGGTCGCCATCGGCGGGCAAATGATGGGCCGAGTGAAGGAGCAATTTCCGTCAGACACGCAAATGCGGCCAATTCCCAGCCTCGATTTGTCCAATCCCGAGTTGCACGTCGTCCTGAAGCCACAACAAGCTGAAGAACTGGGGGTCACCACCCCCGACCTGGGATACACGGTCGACGCGCTGGTCGATGGTGCCTATGCGGCGGACTATTTCCGCGGTTCCGACAAGATCGATTTGGTCATCATGAGTTCGATTGTTGCCGCCGGTCAAACGGCGGACTACACGGGACAAACGCAGGATCTCGAGCAGCAATATGTGGCGACGCCAAACCATGCTAATCCAGTGCGGCTTGGAACTCTTGCTCATGTCGAAATCGGGTCTGGACCGGAACAAATCAACCATCGCGAACGAAATCGGGCGATCACGATAGAAGTCACACCTCCGCGAGACCGGAAGAGCAGCATCGTCGATGGAAACCGGGTCATCGAAAAAGCGATGTCTGTCACCGAGGGAATCGACATTATCCAAAATCAGATCATCCCCACATTGCGCGAACGAGGCGCGATTGGCGAAGGCGTGCGGATCAATCTCAGCGGTACGGCCGACAAGTTGGAGAAAACTTGGGACGAATTATTCTGGAACTTCATCGTGGCCCTGATCATCACTTACCTGCTGATGGCCGCGCTGTTCGAATCATGGCTTTACCCGTTTGTGATCATAGTCAGCGTTCCCCTGGGGGCCGTTGGCGGAGTTCTGGGACTATATCTGCTTAACGGATACTTGTATCTGATCGACAAGCCAGTTCAAAATCTGGATGTGCTGACCATGCTGGGATTCATCATCTTGATCGGCACGGTCGTCAACAACGCGATCCTGATCGTTCACCAGGCGCTGAACTTGATCCGTGAAGAAGGAATGAACCGCGACCAGGCGATTCTGGAAAGCGTTCGCACGCGTATCCGGCCGATCTTCATGACCACGGCCACGACTTGCCTGGGTCTTGCCCCGCTAGTGTTCTTTCCCGGTGCCGGAGCGGAACTTTATCGCGGCCTCGGCAGCGTCGTGCTGGGCGGATTGTTAGTCTCGACGGTGTTTACGCTGTTCCTGGTTCCCACGCTCTTCAGTTTCATGCTGGAGGTCGTCGATATCCTGCACAATTTGATATGGCCCCGACCGGCATCGGAGACACTGGTCATGCCGCCGGAGACCGAGCCCAACGTCGAGCTGGAACACAGCACCGAAGCTTGACGAGCGACGGGTTAGACGCGCGAGAAGATCGAATCTTGAAGCACGCCCGTGCTGTCGGCGAACGAGCTTTCCTCGATCCCCATGGAATGCAGTATGCTGAGGAAGACGTTGGACATCGGCGTGTCGCCATCGCGCCAGAAGGTGCCGTGCCGCAGTCCCATGTTCGCGCCACCGGCGATCAGAGTAGGGAGATTCTTTGGATAGTGCGTCGTACTCGCACCGCTGCCGTACAGCACGATGCTGTTATCCAATACGCTACCGCTCTTGTCTTGGTACTGCCGCAGGCGCTCGAAGAAGTACGCCAGTTGTTCACTTAGGAACAAGTCATACTTGGCGAACTGCAATTGTCCGTCCTTGTCGCCGGCGTGCGATAGCCGATGGTGTGTTTGGGTCAAGCCAAGTTTCAACGGAAACGTATCGCTGATCCCCATGCCGTCTTCGCGATTCAACATAAAGGCCACACTGCGGGTGATGTCCGCGTCGAAAGCCAACGCGATCAGATCGAACATGTTGCGATAATACTCACGCGGTTCGCCTTCCGAAGTGGCATCCAAATTCAAGTGCGAAAAATCCTGTTTCTTGAGCGGGATGTCAATCCACTTTTCCGAAGCGATCAATCGCGACTCGACTTCGTTAAGGGATGTCAAATATTGATCCATCTTTTCTCGGTCGGAACGGCCAAGCTTCTTGTTGAGCGTGCGAGCATTTTCAAGCACCGCGTCGACCAGCTTGATGCGCCGCTTCAGTTTTTCACGTTCCGATTTCAGCGAATCCTGATCGCCGCGAAACAAACGATCGAACACTCGGCGGGGATTATTTTCCGCAGGGATCGGTTTCCCTTCCAGGCTGTAAGAAATCGTGCCCGTCCGCGATAGGAATCCGGTGCCGGCGTCGATCGACAGCACGAGCGAAGGCTGGCGGCAAAACTGCTTCGTATGCCGCGCGATCACTTGATCCAAGCCCACCGAGTTGTAGGTGCCCGGTTTCGGGTTGTGCAACGGAGCTCCGGTCAGCCACATGTCCGAGCACACATGAGGATCGGCCTTGGTCCCGCTCTCGTGATAAAGTCCGCCCAGGAAGCTCAATTGATCGCGGTGCGGACTGAGCGGCTTCGTCGAATTACTGAAGGCAAACTTGCCGTCATCTTCGGCGGCGGTCGGGAACCAACTCCACTGATCAATCCCATGCTGCTGCTTGGGCAACGACATCCCGTTGGCGGTATACAGGGCGCAGAATCGCCTGGGAGTTTGCTCGGCCACCTCTTTCCCCATGGCGTCCAAAACGGGCAGCGCTAGCGAAGCGCCTGCCAGGCCTTTGAGGACCGATCGACGACTGAGTTTGAAGTTCGTGGCCATTTACTCTTTCGGTTTGGATTGATCTCGCGGTTCGCTCGACGAAGAAAGTCCATCATCTGCTGGCGAAGCGAACCGCCGCGTTACTTCTCGAGAAACAATTCGCTCTGGATGACAAAGCGAATCATATCCTGCAGGCGATAGCCGCTGGGCTTCAATTCTACCCCCTTTTCCTTGAGGAATTCAATCTCGTTGTAGCGGAGGTCGCGCCCCGTGGCATAGGTCGCCAAATGCTTCAAAAAGCTGAAGGCGACTTGGTCTAGGCGGTCGTTGGCCAGATATTCCTTCAATTCGTTCACATCGGCAACCTCGGTACCGTCTGGCAGAATCGAGCGGGCGTCCACGGCTTGCTCTTTAAATAAACCGCCCGCGTCGAATTGTTCAAACGGTAGGCCCCATGGATCGATGCCGGAATGGCACTTGACGCACCCCTTCTGATTGCGGTGAAGTTCGATCCGCTGGCGCAGCGTCAGGTTGGACGTGTCTTCCTCCAACGCGGGAACGTTGGGCGGCGGGTCGTCGGGAGGCTCGGCGACAATCTTGCGAGCCAGCCATGCCCCGCGCTTGACCGGATTCGATTCCCGACCATCGGACAGCCCCGCCAAAATGCCGGCTTGGGAAAGCACGCCTCCCAAGTGTTGGCTCTCATGCCTGACCGGCAAAAAATCGAATCCGCTTTCGGCTTGATCGGCAAGACCGTAATAGCCCGCGACCACTTCGTTGGCCACGATGAAATCCGATTGAATCAAGTTGCGCAAGGACAAGTTCCGCTGAATCAGATAACGCAAAAACTCAATCGGCTCCTTTCTTAATTGCAATTTGGTATCGCGGGTCAGCCGTGGATATCTTTTGCGTTCCACTTCCACCACGTCCAACTTTTCGAGACTAAGCCACTGGGATACGAATTCGCTGGCGAACTGCCCAAATCGCGGATCGCCGATCATGCGTTTGATTTCCGCGTCCAGCGAATCGTGCAGCGTGTTTTCGGAGGCCCGTTTTAGCAGCTGCCTGTCGGGCGCGCTGTTCCAAAGGAAATACGACAACTTCGAGGCCAGTTCGTAGTCATCAAGAGCTTCCGGCGCGGGAGTCTCGCTGTTCTCGATTAGAAACAAGAACTGAGGCGATGTCAGCACGACCAACAACGTATCCTTGATGCTCTGGCGGAAGTCGCCGTGGTCATCAAAAGAGTTCCGCCAAACCGCCAGCAGCGATGCTTCTTCGTCGTCGGTGATGGGCCGCCGGTATGCCCGCTCGCTGAATGAGCGGATCACCTCGCGAGCGTAAGCCGCCCGGTCGTCCTGATGGTCGGATGCAATGAAAATGTTGCCATGGGTCGCGGGAGGCCAAGTCTGATAGAACGGGCCTTCGAACTCCATCGACCGAATCAGCAGTCGTGGCATGTCGCGTCCGTCGGTGTATTCATTGCGAACGCCGATCTCCCGGATTCCCGCCAAATAATTGACGTTGTCCTTTTCCACGTCGGGGCTGGGAAAGTTGCTGATGGCACCTTCAAAAATGTACGCTTTCAAATCCGACGACGCGACGGCTTGTGGCCCGCCGACCGGGCTCAACGTGCTTCCGCAGTCTCGTCGCAGGCCAAGGTGAACGCCAAGCCGAGGCGATCGTTGTTCAAATGTCGCAAATCGCTTGGCAATTTCGTCGGAATCTTTCAGCGGCGTTAGCACAATGCGGTAGGGCGTCGAGCCATCTTCGAATCGAGCGCCCACGACAAGCGGACCAGCAGGCAGGCGAACGGCTAGAAAGGCCGGCTGAGTAGCATTCCCGGAAAAGTGGCGATCTCCCAGCTTCAGCGTCAGGCCACGCGGTTTTTCGGCGGGCGGCGGCTTGGCGAATCGGCGGCCAGGTTCCACTAACGCCTGGATCTCCGCGACGCCAATCGCCCGGCGGTACAGTCGCACTTCGTCGATCTCCCCGGCGAACAGGTTTGCGCCGGGAATGCGGCCGATGTGTAACGCCGCTTTGGGGTTGTCGAGGTTCGCTGAGTTAATCGTGCCGACCGCTACTTCGAAACCATTCACATAGAGCCGCGTGTTGTTGTTGCCGCGGCGGACCACGGCGGCCACGTGCTGCCACTTATTGGCGCGAAGGACTCCCGCCCGCGACTGAACCGTGCCATTCGGCTGATTATTCGGCTTGGCGGTCTCCAGTCGCAAAACACCGTTTCCATCGGGCATGTCCAACAACCAACCATGCGTGTAACCATAGCCCCCCAAGCAGATGATGCCCGCCTGCCGTAATTGTCGCGGTCGAATCCAGGCCGCCACCGTGAACTCACCCTCGGCGACGCCGATAGCGTCATCGCGAGGAATCACGATAGCGCCCGATGTGCCGTCGAGCGAAACGGCGCGGCCGAATGGCGAGTCAACGAAACTGGCGTTGCCCATCAGTTCGCCGACAACCTGCGTTCTTCCTGATCGGCTGCTCGCATCGCCGTCGAGCGGCCACGAACCAATCAGTCCTTCGTCCAGTTTCTTGGCGTTGGCAGCGATCGAGTCATCATCCGTGGGCCTCGCGACAATGTCCGCTCGATAGATTCCCGCCTGTTCAACTTTCACGGTTTGCGGCGACCCCAAATTCGTGGCCGCGATGGCTTGTTCGTTTCCCTCGTCCCTGGCGGGCGTGCCGCGATCCAACAGCAGTCCATCTTGGTACTTGGCGGCCTTGACCGTAACCCGAAAGTTTCCGTGGTCGGGCAGCTCTCGAAGCGAAATCTTGAAATTGGCTTGCGGCCCGTAGGTACTCGACTGGCCAAAAATCTCCGGGCTGGGAATCGCCGGCCGCAGCAGCAGTCCTTCCGGCACGGTTTCGTAAGCCCGTCCTTTCGGATATCCGTCCGTTCCCCGCACGCAAGCAAAGACCGCGTGATAGATGCTGTCGTACTCTCGCCATCCACGAACCGTGTTGTTCCCTTGATAACCTTCGATGAACTTGTATTTCGTCTGCATCCGAAACGGCTCGTAATCGAACGGTTTCGTGGGACTCAGTTCGGTGACCATGAAGTCTTGATTCTTCAGCAGTCGGCTGAGCGCTCCCAGAATCAGGTTGTCCGGACAAGGTTTCGGGTTGATCGCCGCGCCCAAATCCATGCGAAAGTTTTGGACCACGGGCTTCTTGCGTTCGTCAACAATACACAGGTCGAGCGCCTGTTCGGCGATATCAAAGTATGCCTCGACTAACAGCGGAGATAACAACAGCGTCCGTCCGTTATTCAAGAATCCTTCTTTCGAGACGCCGTCCGCCGGCAGGACTTCGGTCAGATCATCGTCCAGGCCCAAAAGGTCGCGCAGCGTATTTCGATATTGCGAAACGGTAAGCCGGCGGATCGATCCATTCTTCTCTTGCTTGCGTGATCGGGCGGCGACTTCCGCATCGCCAATCCATGTACGGAACAAGCGGCGCTCCTTGGCGGTTGGTTGCGGTTCGTCTTCCGGCGGCATGGCCTGCTCGGAAAATTGCTTCAAAATGCCCTTCCACAGAAAAAGCTGCCGATCTTCCAAAGCCCCATTCAAATGATCCACGCGAATGCCGGATTCCATCTCCTCCGCGTTATGACAACGCAGGCAGTATTTCTTCAGCAACGGTTGAATGTCCGCCTGAAATCGCCGCGCGATCGCCGCCTCACCATCCACGTCGTCTGTTGAGCGCCGCGGCGTTTGACCAAGCGCCGACCCGCACATGACTACGGCGACCAGCACGGCCACCACACGAATCGTCAACCATAGTGGGAAATTTATGAGTGCCATATTATTCATCTCCCTCGCCGAGGGTGAGTCCGTCGAAAATTCATGTAAATCCCGTGGGGCCGGGCCTTCCATTCTAGTCCCAAACCTACGAGGCGACAGGACGTGCCTCGCCCGCGACTGTTACAATCTCGTTGCGATTCGTCAGTCGCGGATCGGGTACAGTGTTGAGTGAGAGGTTCCAACGTCATGCTCGTCAGGAGGCTGCCAATGGCTCGAACGACACAAATACGAATGGTGGCCGGCCTGCTCGTCTCGCTCCATGGACTTCTGGCTTTTCAGAGCATGGCCGATGACGGCAATCCGAATCCGGTGGTTCCTCGTGTTGTCGTGCAAGACACACGCCTCGGTTATCTCGATGCGTCGCCTGATGGTCGCATCCTCGTGGGACATGGTGAAGCACGTGGATCCCGGCACATATTCCACGCAATCGATATCAAGACTCGAAAAACCGTGCTGATGTTGCATCTGCCGCAGCGCATTACCGACGTTGCCGTTGCTCCGCAGAATGGATGGTTCGCGGTCGCGGCCGAGAAAACAATCTATCGCGTTGATATTTTGGCGGGTGACTATGAAGTGTTGCTTGAGGACGTCACCGGCCAAGTCGCGTTAAATGCGGCCGGCGATCGACTGGCAGTGTTAGGGGCCATCGATTTCGAAGGCCCCATTGGCCACCTGGCGCTACGCGGCGAGGGAACGGAACTGGGGATCTACGATCTTGAAAAGAAGAAGTGGCTGGCCAAATGCAAAACACCGATTCTGATCGATCAGGACGTTTGGTTCGAAGAGGATCAGGTAGTCGCTTACGGTCGCGGCGGTCGCATCTTCAACCGGCGGGCCTCCAGTTTTCGCTGCGATGTGCGCTTGAGCCCCACCGGCGACGAGCCCATCTTGAACGCGGGTCGCGAAACGTTTCGCGGTGATCCGGTTGGCGATGGTTACGTCGCGACCGCCGGGTTGGCCGGACGAAAGGAGACGCACGAGGCCGCGAAGGAACTGCTGAAGTCGCTGCGAGAGACGTTGAGCCCCGATCGGATTCGAAATCCGGGTTTGATATTTCCGCCCGTTCCAAACGACGCCGCCGAAAGGACTCGACCCACGAGCCCCAACCGGCAGCGGCCGGGCGGTCTGTTAAACATCGGACGCGACGGCGCGATCTCCACGATTTCAACCAACCTCGGCGGCAGTCGTGGCGTTCATCTTATGGATGGGCGGTTGGTGCAGATCGCCTATCAAGATAATCGCTATGACGTTTTCGCGGTCTCCGATTTGTGGAGCGGCGAAAGCGTTCTCGCCTTCCCCTACCAACCCCACTTCTACAAAATCTCGACGGGTGAATATTGGTTGCTGCCCTTATCAAACGGATTGCTAGTTCATCAGCCGAGCAAGCTGGCTTTCTACCGGCCCTCCAAGCCCGCCGCCGTCTGGGAAAAGCCATTCGACCTGCACGTCGCGAGGCCCTATCCTTGCAATGCTTCACGAAACGGCGCGTTCATTTTTTGGGGAGGGCGCGACAAGGGTCCGCTGGCCACGATCTTGTCCGCCACAACCGGCAAGGCAGTATGCGAAATCGATCGCGAAAGCGGCCAATCAGGATATGCAATTGCCGGCGGCTTGAACGACGATGGCAGCGAGGTCGCATTGATCGTCAACAACCGGCTTCAAATCAACTCGGTCTTATCCGGAAAGAAAATCCACGACGAAGAGTTGCCCTCGCCCTCGGAAGCTTTTTTTCGCTACGTCGCCGCGTCGGGTGACAAGTGGATTATCGGCAGCGAATCCGCGGGCTCACGAATCCTCGACTTGGACAAGGAAACCACCGTGTCGTTCTCCTTGCCCGAAGCGTTCCGGGCGTCCCCTATCCAGGCGCTTGGACGTGAGTGTCTGCTGATCGAAACACAACTCGGCAAAGGGGGCATTGTTGATGTCGAGACGGGCGATGTTCACGCCGAGTGGTACGTGGGCACGAACCATGAAGGCGGCAGCCGGCCCGAAGGCCCGCCGCGCGTCGCAACCGCGTTCAATGGAAAACTGCTGGTACGGCGAAAGGGCCAGGGCGCGGAAATGGAATTGATCGACCTCCGAACGCTGGATACCGTCGCCACGGTTTATTTCGTTCCGGTCGAAAGTGAAGTCGGCTGGATTGCCGCCACGCCGGACGGATTTTGGGATGCTTCGCCGGGAGCCGAACGCTTCGTGGAGATTTACTCGGGACATCGCAACCTGGCCGGCGAAAAGCGTGCACGCCGCAAGCCGCAACGGATCAAGGATCGCATCGCGAGCGTGATTTCCCGATAGCGGCAAACCGCACATATGCACTCAACCGCGCGCTGGAACCAGGCCGCTGCCAAGAAGCGATGTTTCGTTGACTGTACCCCAAGACTGATATACTATCAGCCAGTGTGATCCTGTCGGCAACTCTCGTTTTCAAAGGCTTTGATATCGTGACGCTGGGCGACCATCGAGGCGAAGGCCTATAAAACCGCGGCGCGCGGCCTGGAAGCATGCCATGAAATGCCCTCTTTGTTCGGTCGATCTGAAACGCATCCGCTATGAAGAGGTGGCGGTGTTTGCTTGCGAGCCTTGTAACGGCTACTTGGTCGGCACGCAAAAAGTGACCGCCATCAAACGGCGACAGATGAACTCCGTCGACACGCTCAAGGAAGAGGCACTGGCGGATGGCGCGGCGGACAGCCGGCACAAACTCAAGTGCCCCCGTTGTCGGGCGCTCATGCACAAGGAATTTTCTCGGCCGCCCCTTTCCTTCCACCTCGACACCTGCCGCGCATGCCAGTTGACGTGGTTCGACGCTGGAGAGTTGGCTTGCGTCCAAATCGGCCATCTAGCAACGCCAAAGGGACGCGAAGCTGCCCGATTTCAACAGCGGCATCTCAACATGACGCCGGAGGAGAAGCAGGAGTTCGAGGAACGACTGGCTCAATTGCCCGCCGGCGACGCCTCGCTGGCCACGGCCTTCGCCCGAGGATTCCTGGCCAGCCATCGAGACTTTTGCCTAAGCTGGGCCATGCATCATTTGCGTGATGATTTAGACATCTGCTAGGTCGAAACGGATGCTATCGGGCTTTGGTTGCTTCTCACGCGAGATCCGCTTGTATCAACTCGCTTTGTTCGAGGTCGGCGATGGTACGTGAGACTCGCAAGATTTTGTCGTGGGCTCGGGCCAAGAGGCCCATGTCGTTGACGGCGCTGTTGAGCAATTCCAGGCACTCGACGTTCAGTTTGCAAAACTGACGAACTTGCCGCGAGGACATCTGCGCGTTGTAGCGAGTTTGAGATTGATCGCCCAGCCGATTGGGTTGGCACGCGCGCGCCTTGAGTACGTCCTCACGCATCATGTCGCTGGAGGTTGCTCCGGGCGCTTGGGATGACTGTTCCTTGAAGTCGACGGCCGGCACTTCGATTTGAATGTCGATGCGGTCCAGCAAGGGACCACCACCGTTGCTTACGCCTTGTAGACAACGAAAACCCGCTAATTATTGAGTGGTTCGCGTAACGGGAACGGGGAGAGCGGACGCCAGCCATCTCAGAGGCTAGCATCGAGCATGAAACGACGACTGACCACGACGCATCACCAGTCATTTGGTATGGTCCACACTCTCACCTCCATCGACTCATGAGACTGACTCGAACAATGTCGAACGACCTCAAAGAGATTAAAGAGCTCATTGTGTTTCAGGAAGACGCGATTCGCGAGCGCGGCGAGCAATCTTGGGACATATTCGTTACGCATCGTGATGCTTTCGTCGGCGGCACCCAACGCTGCCTCGGCGACGATGAACAAAACCTACCATCCAATGCGGCACTGATTGTCGCGCGTTTCCTCATGACTTCGTCGTTCATTGCGGCACATTTTGGACTTGAAGGTGATAAGAGTAACAGAGATAGTGCCGCGCAGTCTTGCGCTACCATCATTTGGTCATTGGGCTGCGACCCAATGCGCGTCATGGAGAGACACATCCACTACGAAGACCTTTGGAAACGATGTCTGATCCAGCATGGGCTGGCTCCGAGGGCGTCTGAAAGCGGGGCGGGTTGCGCAATCATCATACTCTTCGTTATAGTTTCCGCTGGTTTCTTCGCCAGCTGGTGGGTTTCCTGACATGCGTTCGTTGCTCTTCGTTGCTTACACCTTGTAGACAACGGAAACCCGCTAATTATTGAGTGGGCGGCGTAGGAACTTCGACGATTTCGACGAATTCTTTGACGACACCTTCTTTGACGACTCCGTCTTCGACGAATTCTTCGACGTATTCGACGACTTCGAGTGTTAGGTCTGGAATTTCTGGAATGATTTCAACGCTCCTGCCGCGAAGGGCTGTGCGAAACTTCACCCGAAAGTTTTCTGCCAACGGGTAGTACTCAAACACCAGCCTGCCCGTTCTTGAATCCGGACATCTTAACCAGACACCTCGCAGTGAAAAAATTTGATCCAGGGCAATAGGGGTGCCATCCCGTTTGATCGTACGGTGTACTTTGACGCCAAGCTTATAATATTCCCGGCCATTCCAGTCCCGAAGAAAAAGGTTGTAGTTCTCGCTTCTGTTTACTGGGATTGAACGGCTCTCCCCCGGCGGAATCTCTATTTTCCGGTATTTTCCAGGACGTCCCGATCTGACCGGGCGATAGTGAAACGACACGGTTTGGGGGTAAGGGTTGCTGAATTTCATCTCATCGGCGGCGTATCCGATTTGCGAAATTGAAAGCACCAATGACGCCGCGCCCATTATGACTGTGTTTTTGATCATCTTACGATCCTTCCGGGGTCTCTCTTGTAAAGAGTGCCTTGAGATTTCCCTCATTATCTTCCAGCACTTCTAGTAACCATTTTGTATTCGGCGCTAACTTCTTATTCACTAACCAGACCACACGTCCACGGTCCCAGGCGAAAAAGGACCAGTCTCCCGCCCCGAAGGGCTCAAATGCATGAACACCACCGACGCCTTGGACCGTAATTCTTGACCATTCCGCGAGGTCATCCCGTCCTTCATCAATCAATCGGGCGTGTTCACTTACGTCGTACGCGAATAGGTCTAGCTCGTCGCGTCCAGTACTATTCTTGAAGTAACAGGTTAACGATCCCAAATCCTCCGCAGTGGCTATTTCGACCTCCGCCAGATCGGGTAGGTATGGACGCGGGTCTGGCAGCAGTTCTGACCGATCTTCTACACCCGGAGGTTCATCCTTAAAGCCGAGGTTACTCCGAATACTTTGCCAATTAGCGAGCGTCGCGACCACTATGCCAAGTAGCATAAGAAAAAGTGTCGCCAAGCCTAAACGAGAGGGAGTAATACAGCCACGCGGATTGCGGTCACCACTCGCACGAACGTGCGCCTGCATGTCATAGGCCCGAAGCACCTTTCGTACTTCTTCGGCGCGGGCTGGTCCTATTCCGTCAATATCCGAAATGGAATCACGCCGGGCGTCGAGTTCACCGAGTGAATTGATTCCCGCGCGTACCAGTGCTGCAATGATCTGCCCACTTAATGGAAGATCCTGGGTTCGTGTTGCCCGGTCCAAATGAATGGTCATCGGGGCTGCAGGTTGAGCATTTGGCGTGCCAACGCAAACGGCTGTCAGATTGACATCATTATTAGCATGTCTTTACGACTGACCCGGCCCAACTGCCAAAATGACAATCAGAGGGAGATTTAGTTACGCGCTTGCCGCTTCTAGGTCCACAGTTTGCGATCGAGCATGCGATAGTTGATCGCTTCTTGAATGTGGACCGCTTGAATCGATTCGCTCTGCTCAAGGTCGGCGATGGTACGTGAGACGCGCAGGATCTTGTCGTGGGCTCGGGCCGAGAGGCCCATGTCGTTGACGGCGCTTTTGAGCAATTCCAGACACTCGGCGTCCAGCTTGCAGAACTGGCGCACTTGCCGCGAGGACATCTGCGCGTTGTAGCGAGTTTGAGATTGATCGCCCAGCCGATTTGCTTGGCACGCGCGCGCCGTAAGCACGTCCTCGCGCATCGTTTCGCTGGAGGTCCCTCCAGGCGCTTGGGATGACAGTTCCTTGAAGTCGACGGCCGGCACTTCGATCTGAATGTCGATTCTGTCCAATAGCGGGCCGCTTATTTTCGACATGTAACGTTCGATTTGCGGAACGGTACATTGGCAATCGCGGCGCGGGTCGCTGCGGTAGCCGCAAGGACACGGGTTTAGCGCGGCAATCAGCATGAAGTCGGCTGGAAAGGTTGTCGAGTTCAAAGCTCGGGAAATGGTGACGACTTGATCTTCCAGTGGTTGCCGTAACACCTCAAGCGTTTGCCGGTTGAATTCGGGCAGTTCATCCAGGAACAGAACGCCATTGTGGGCGAGGCTGATTTCACCCGGGGTCGGGATGCTGCCGCCGCCGACCAACCCGGCGTTGCTGATCGTATGGTGAGGCGAACGAAAGGGCCGCTTGGCCATCAACGGCTGACCGGCATCGAGCCGCCCCAGCGCGCTATAGATCCGCGTCGTTTCGATCGATTCGGCGGCCGTCAGCGACGGCATCACGGTGGGCACCCGCTTGGCCAGCATCGTCTTTCCCGAACCGGGCGGACCGACCATCAGCAGGTTGTGGAATCCCGAGGCCGCGATTGTCAGTGCCCGCTTGGCAAGTTCCTGGCCACGGACGTCGGCAAAGTTTTCTTCGTACGTTCCCAATTCCTCAAACAGTTGTTGCAGCCGGGAGGGCATGGGGTCGATGTCCAACTGGCCCGAGAAGAAACCGACGGCTTGCGTCAAGCTAGAGATCGGAATGACTTCGATGTCCTCCACGACGGCGGCTTCCGCGGCACTTTCGGCGGGAACGACCAAGCCGCGAAGTCCTTCTTGTTTGGCCGTCGCCATGGCCATCGACAGCGCCCCCTTCACGGGCCTGGCCAGTCCTTCCAGGGATAACTCGCCCACGACCGCGTAGTGATCAAACAAATCGGAAGCGATCTGCCCGCTGCCGGCCAAAATGCCCAGCGTAATTGGCAGGTCGAACGAGGCGGCCTGTTTGGGTAGCTCGGCCGGGGCGAGGTTAATCACAACGCGATCTTGAGGACGCGTGAAGCCCGAATTCACGATTGCCCGCTCGTTACGATGCACACTTTCCTTGACGGCCGCCTCGGGAAGCCCGACCAGAATGGTCTTCGGAATCGCTCCGGCCGAAACGTCGACTTCGACTTCCACCGGCAGCGCTTCGATTCCCAGAAGCGAAAACGTCCGAAGTTTTGCCAGCATCGCAGGGTGCCGCCCCCAAACAAGAGCCATGAACAGCCGAACAGTAGCCCCGTCATTGTGATGGGGAGAACAGAGGGATGCAAGCAAGGGCACGACTCAGCCGAAAGAATCGGCTCGGAAACTAGTGGATATTGCGGTTGGCGAGGCGTCGTCCGCCCCAAACGCTTCCGGCAACCCTTTCGCCCCCGCCGCCACGGGAGTTCGGCCTGAGTGACGACCGTCGGAGCGCCAAATACATCTCACGTAACTAAGTGGAGGGTGTTTTCGGTTCCTGACACCTTTTCCGCCCTCTCGGCGGTACGATTCCCGAGCGGGTCAAAATTGTGCGCCAGTCCATCATCAAGAAGGCCGAATTGAGCGCTCCTGAAAACGGCGAAGAGTTTCGTTATGACAAGAAGCTGGAATCCAACATGGAGGATCTCTTTTTTGTCATTCAGTTGTACAGCTATCCCGGCGACTACTTGCAAGACAATCCGAGCATCGAACGGATCGCGGAAACGTTGGACAAGCTTGAAGAAGACGTCTTCGGCGCGGAACTGCCCTCGGTCCGCGGTCGACGCA
>JAJDEH010000462.1 GCA_029259935.1 Planctomycetota bacterium | reverse complement strand
ATCGCGTCGACCGCCACGGTCCGTGTGTTTCCCGCCTCACCGGCGATGGACGCGGTTTTGGCCGCTTGTTCCTTCGAATCACTGGCACTGGCCGAGATGATTTGGATGGCACTGGACATTTCCTCGACGGCCGCGGTCATTTCTTCAACGGAGGCCGCCTGATTTTGAGCCCCGTCACTAAGGCTGGCGCTGCTTTCGGCGACCACCTTGGCCCCTTCGGCAAATTGATTGGCGCTTTCGATCACTTCGTGAATCAGTTCCTCGGTCTTCTTCCGCCTCTCTTCGGTGGCCCGCTCGAGTTCCACGCGTTGCGTCACGTCGGTGGCATATTTGACGACTTTGCACGGTTTGCCGTTGAGATCAAAAATGGGATTGTACGAGCCTTGAATCCAAACTTCCTGGCCGCCCTTTCCGATCCGCTTGTACTCGGCGCGTGTGTATTCGCCGCGATTCAACTTGGCCCAGAATTCGGCGTACTCGGAACTCTCGCGCATTGCCGGCTCGACAAACATGCGGTGATGGTGGCCTTGAACTTCCTGCAAGGTGTAGCCCATCACGCCTAGAAATATGTCATTGGCGGAGATGATCGTCCCATCCATTTCGAATTCAATGACCGCCTGCGACTTGCGAATCGCCTCGATCTGGCTTTGAAAGTCGGCGTTTCTAAGTTTCTGCTCGGTGATATCGGTGGCGTATTTGACGACCTTAAACGGCTTTCCCGTGTGGTCGATAATGGCGTTGTACGATCCTTGAATCCAAATTTCCTGGCCCCCCTTTCCAAGCCTCTTGTACTGCCCGGTCACATATTCACCGCGATTCAGGCGAGCCCAAAAGTCTTTGTATTCGTCGCTCGAGCGGAATTCCGCTTCGACGAACATCCCGTGATGACGTCCTTGAACTTCTTCCAACGTGTACCCCATCAAATGCAGAAAGTTCTCGTTGGCGGCGATGATCGTGCCGTCCATTTCGAATTCGATCACCGCCTGGGACTTGTTGATGGCAGCCAGTTGGCCCGCCAAGTTCTGCTCTTGGCGTCGCTTTTCCGTGACGATATCCCACGTCACCATTGGGCCTTGATAGTTCCCGTCGTCATCCAGCAAGGCCGTGACCAGCAGTTCCAGGGTAAATTCACCGAGTTGGATGTCGGCATGGTGTGGAAGGTTGTTTGGATCCGACAGGATGCGCCGTTGATATTCCGGATTCTCGTGAAAGAGGTCCAAGCTTCTGCCAATAATATCTTCAACGCGGCAAGGCAGTTCGTGTTCCAGGGACTTCAACCCTTCGATCGCGCGCGGATTGATGTAGGTGATCTCCATATCCCGATTGGCCACGATCAACCGCATCGTCGTATTCTCGACAACCTGTTGAAAAAACGCGGCCTTGCGCCGGCCTTGTTTGCGGCCGCGCGACGCACGGTCGCGTTTTCGTTGCTTGGTGGATGCGGTCGAATCAGCCATCGTCGGTCTCCGGTCTCATGTTGCGTGCCGTGTCAGCAGTGCGGGGACAGCGTGAGTGTCTTGCTTTTTCCATTGTGGTGCGGCCGTCTCGGCTGCGACAGGCAGGCGAGACGCCCGCACCACAAGTTGTTAGCCAGTTGTCACATTTCGCTCGAAGGCTCGGGCAGTACATTGCCTTGCTGCTGACGAGCGGCCTGGTGTACCGCCGCCAGTTTCTCCGGCTCCAACAGCTCGTCGATGTCGAGAACAATAATCAGTCGTTCCTCCAGTTTGGCAAAGCCCGCGATGTAGGCCCTCCCCACCGACGCCACGATGTCTGGCGCGGCCTGAATGCTCTCGGCCGGAATCCGCTTCACTTGGGATACCGCATCCACCGTGCATCCCATCGTCCGCTGGCCGATATTGACAACAATGGTGCGCGTCTCGTCATCGATGGGCTTGTGCTCAATTCCAAACAGTTTCCGCAAACTGATAATGGGAATGATGGTGCCGCGCAGGTTACTAACACCTTCCACGTACTCCGGTACCTGAGGAACCGTGGTGACTTGATCGAGGATCACGATTTCTTGGATTTGCTCGATGCGAAAAGCGTACTCTTGATCGGCCAGTTGAAAACCGACGAATTGCGAGGAATCCTTGTCTTGAACCATCGATTCAGGCAGAGCCGCCGTGGGATTCTCTTGTTTAGTCATGGGATGAGGCACACGGAGATCTTTCACTGAACCACACTGAGAGGCGCGTGTTCTCTCAATCGGGTTGCCGCACTCGGGCCATTCGAGGCGGCCAATGGGCATTTCATGGTAATTCGAGCACCAGCCGAAAGCAAAGCCGAGAAACGACCCTTCCAAGCGGCTCGGCTACTAATTTTCACAGAGCTGAACGACTCGCATCAGCCGGTCGTCATCTAGCGGACAGCGAGAAACAGCAGCAAAGCCGCTACGCCGGATGGCGCGCAACGTGACCTGCTGGCCATCGACCTGCACGGCCGCCAGAACCTTGGCATCCAACTTCATGCGGGAAAGCAGGTTGGTGTAGAGCCAGCCGTCATTGGCCGCCTCGCCCGCGTCGCGCAGTCCCATCACGAAGTCCATGGTCCCAACAAAGTCCTTGCCGGCGGCCAGTTCATCGAATGTCTTGACCTGAACATCCAATAGACTCGCCCGCCGGATCAGCGCGGCAATGGGATCCGGGAGGCGCGATGCGTCGGACACAATTCCGAACCGCAACGACGTCGGATCGATCGCCGCCTGAGCCGTGGAGGCGGCCGCATTCAGAAAGGTACAACCATGAACCGCTTCGAGAAGATCGCCCGGTTTCGTTTTCTTTTGGATCACCGCCAACGGGCCGCGTTGAACGACTTCGACGATTTGCTCCAATTCGAGATCGCTGGAGTTAAGCACCAGCACCGTGTCACGCAGCTTGCGATTATCGCGCAGCCCGCGAATCAAGTCGATTCCCTTGCCGTCGGCCAACTGCATTGCCGTGATCAACAGATCCGGCGGGTCGCATTCGCAAGCTTGGCGTGCTTCGGCCACGGAACCGTAAACCGCGGCCGTCGACACGCCCGCGCTTTTCAAACCATTCTCAAGCATCATGGCCTGCATCTTGGAGGGTTCGACAATGACGACTGTCTGCAAGGGGCGGTAGGTTTCTGTAACGCCGGTTGCATCCGAATCGCGGCTGTCGGACAGGATCTCTCGAATTGCGGAAGCCAATCCACCCGCATCCCGATAGCGCTGGTCAGGCTCTTTCGCCATGGCCTTTTCGATAATTCGCCCACACGCCGCGGGAATCTCGCTGTTCAATTTGGCCGGGTCGGGCGGCGGACTTCGTAGGTGCGACGTCATCAAGCTAATTACATTGGTGGCGTCGGCAAACGGCGGCTGCCCCGTCAGCAGTGAATAAAATGTTCCCCCCATGCCGTAGACATCGGACTTGGAATCGACTCGTTCGCTTTGAAATTGTTCGGGGCTCATGTAGAGAGGCGTGCCGAGAATTTGACCCGCGTTGGTCAGGCCGAGACGCGTTTCATTTGCCACGTCCACCAGTTTCGAGAGCCCGAAGTCAACGACCTTCACGACTCCTTCGTCGGTGAGCATCAGATTCTCGGGCTTGATATCACGGTGAACCAATCCCGCCGCATGCGCGGCCGCCAGTCCATCGCACGCGTCGGCAGCAATGTTGCAGGCTTCTCGCCAATCGATCGCGTCACGATTGGCAATAAACTCGGCCGCGCTGCCGCCCCGCACAAGTTCCATAACGATGTAATAAATATCACTCTCGGTCGCGATGTCGTGGATCGCGACCACGTTGGGATGGTTCAACCTCCCAGTGGCCCGCGCCTCGGACAAGAAACGATCGAGCGCCTGGGGCTGGCTCGCGACCTGCGGCGGCAGCACCTTGATTGCAACTTCGCGTTCGATCATTGGGTCGAACGCCAGGTAGACCGCTCCCATTCCCCCCTGCCCGAGCTTTTTCCGAATCTCATACTTTCCCAACTTGTCGCCCGCTTCGAGCGAATGTTGGGTTGGCGAGACTTCCGCTTGTGGAGCGTTCGAGTCGACCGTCTGGGAGAAGAGGACGTCGTTGAGGGTTGAGTTCTTCGGATTAGCTACTGGATCAATAGCTTTGCCGCGATTCTCTGCATCGCTCATGTGCGGGCGCTCGCAAACTGCTTCGACGGTGGCCTTCAATCCGTTAACCGTCGATCTATTTCGGGCTGTTGTGAGAGAATCCCCTATCTTACGCTTTGCCCTCCAGACACGTTACCCCCTAGCTTGAGATGAAACTCTCGTGATGGGTGTATTGGACTGCGCCCCTAACATGGGTGGTATTGGCTGGCGTGTTGAAACAAGAACTTGAAGACCCGAATTCGGAACGATATTTCACCCCAGATCAGAGAATAAAGACCAGAGTCGGAGTTTCTGAAAAGACGGGGAACCCTTTCGCGGCTTGGGGGTATAACTCCCCAGACAATCAAGACGCGGGAGTATTCCTTGGCGAACGACGATGTGGATATCGTCCGGCGCGTGATCGCCGGGCAGTTGAATGACTATCGAGTACTCGTGGAGAGGCACCAAGACGCGATTTACCGGTTCGTCAGGAGCATGGTTTCTCACCGTCACGAAACCGAGGACATTACCCAAGAAGTCTTTTTGGCGGCGTACAAGAACCTGGCGAGGTTTGATGACCGCCGAGCCAAGTTTTCGACCTGGTTGTTCACCATCGCTCGGAATCGTGCGATCAACCATCTGCGTCGTCATCGAGAGCGGTCCGCGCACGAATCGATGGCCGAACCGGTCGACACCAGCCGCGCAGTAGATGCTGTCGTGGAGAACGAGTTTCTGGAGCGACTTGATCGTTCGTTGAACGCGCTTTCGGTCGATCAGAAAACAGTTTTTGTCCTGGCTGAAATCGAAGAACTATCCCATGCCGAAATCGCGGAAATCGAACGCATATCAATAGGGACCGTGAAATCAAGGCTGCACCGGGCGAAAAAGCGTTTACGCGCTCACCTGGGAACATTCGTGAGAGAGACATGAATTCCGACGACGAACTTTATCGCGACTGGCTCGCGCTACGACGCGCCGAACGCCCCGGTCCGGAGTTGACCGACCGCGTGATGGAGTCGGTGGCATCCGCCGACATCCACGAATCCGTATCCCGGCGAATGCACTTATTGACTTGGATTGATCGTTCTCGCGCGAGGCGTCGTGCGGCCTGTTTCGGAGCACTGGCGGTGGGCAGTGTGCCCTTTATTTACTTCGCCTACGTTTCACAATTGTTCGCCTTCTAAAGAAGAGTATTTCGATGATCGACTCACCGACTGAACGCCGGCTTCCCTGGATGGCCCTGGCCTTGTCTTTCTTGTCGGTAGGCGTGGGCCACGTCTATTGCGGGCGAGTCGCCAAAGGACTGGTACTCTATTTCGCTTGGTTCGCCGTACCGATCCTATGCCTGATCGCGGCCGTTCTGCCTGTCTCGACTCTCACGATGGTAGCCTGCATTTTGGTGCCCGTGATTTCCATCTTTGCGATCTACTTGCACGCCGCGGTGGACGCCTATCGCTCCGCGAAACGCTGTGATCCGCACTACAAATTACAGGACTACAATCGAGCCGGCATCTATGGCCTGTTGATTGCGGTGCAGCTTGTTTCCTCGCTGGCGCTGATGGCGGGAACGCGCGCGTTCGTTTTCGAGGCGTTTTACATTCCGATGCGCAGCATGAACCCAACCGTGCTGGAAGGTGATCGCGTGTTGGTCAACAAGCTGATCGCGCGAAATCGCTTTCCGGAGCGCGGCGACTTGATTGTCTTCCACAATCCGACGCCGCAAGGCGGCAGGAATTTTATCAAACGCGTGATCGCGCTGGCGGGTGACACCGTCGTCATCGAGGGCGACCATGTGGAAATCAACGGGAAGCGATTGCCACGCGAACGTATTCCAGGCGAAGCGTTACGCGAAATCCAAGATCAGATCACCGGCAACGCCTTCTACGAATTCAACACCGGGCGGCGTTATAAGGTGGGCTATGGAGATTTCGTCGGCAAGAAGCCGGTGCGCGAGCGTTTCGAGATCGTGGTTCCCGCTCGCAGCGTGTTCGTGCTTGGCGACAACCGCGACCGATCTCGCGATTCCCGCCACTTTGGTGCCATTCACATGGTGGACGTTATTGGCTACGCCCAATACGTCCATTTTCCCGCCGAGTCTTGGTCGCGTTTCGGCGCATCGCTGAACTAAAACCTCTATCGTTCGGCCTTCAGAGAGCGTTGTTAGCGCCGCGCGATACGACCTGGCGATCCGCCCTCGTAGATGCTGAATTCAGCCCACACCGGAAGATGGTCGGAGACTTCCAACGCCTGTTCCAGCGTCAAATTATAGGCTTTCTTGAAATCAAACACGCCGCCTCGGCCCGTGAACTCGTTGGTTGCTTGTTCATGAAACAACACGTTGTCGTACTGTTCCGTGCCGCGTGTGTTCGTGGGGCCAAAACCCACCACGACGCTCATTCCGGGAAAGTTCGCCCAAGTCGCGATTTCTTCGGCGCTGGCATTGAAGTCGCCTAGCACAATCACGTCGTCCTCTTGCCGGCCGTCGTCGCGCACGACCCGATAGATGTCTCCCACTTTGGAAACCTCTTCCTCTGCGACATCCGGATCGGTATGCAGGTTGGCCAACGAAAACGTGAAGGCTTGATCCGCTTCAGGACCGCGAACTCGAAACCAGCCGATGTAAGGTTCGCGATGCAACTGGTTGTCTGGATCATTCACCGTGTAGAGCTGAAAGCGGTCTAGTTCGATGCTGGCCGTGTCGAAAATATACGCGTACTGCTCTTTGCTGGTGGTGTTGCCCAGTCGCGGACCAATGGCGTAGTCGTAGTGACGGCCGTCGGCGTTGATGATGTCGACCAGTTGCGGCAGTACGCTTTGGTCGCGGCTGCGGATTTCTTGAATGGCAATCACGTCGAACTGCCGCAGGATGCGGGCCAGTATGTCCATGACATGCTGCTTGCCGGCTTTGGTTTTGCCATACACCTGAATGTTGAACGAGGCGACGCGAATGGTGTTGGTCGTGCGGGCAACGACCGGGCGTCCGTCGGACTTCTTGCCGAACAAATCGGACAGGTCGGGAGCCTCAAAGGGAGCGCCCTGCGGATGCTGGCCAAAATACCAGCCACCCCCGCCAGCCACCGCGATCAACAGCAATAGGATCAAGGCTTTTCGCACCACCAACTCCTTTTCATCCACGAAACCAAGAACGGACATGCGCGTTATCTGGTATCGACCTGCGAGAGCGGGGATCTTGAGGATTGGAGGAAAAGTAGCGATCCTGGCGACATTGCCGTCCCAATTGCCGCCCCACGGCACCAGTTCTTGGCCTTTACGATTCTTGGCCTTTACGACGGCGCGGCTGAGGCCTGCCGGTTGTTGGTTTGATCTAGGAGGGCAAAAAAGATAGGCTGAGATTGTTGCAATCAGCTTCGCTGGAATAAAACTTTCCACGGGTGGCGGGGTTAGATGCGTTGACCGTCCGACATTGGTTTCTTACTGGTGAAAGCTCATGAGCGTAAGAAAGAGTCTGTACCTGCTGCCCGTTCTCTGCCTGTTGTTGCTGGCCGCCGATTCGCCCACTCCCAAGCGGAGCATCAATTCCGACAAAAAGGCGCTGTCCAAGTTGCAAGATTATGTCGGAGCCTGGCGCGGAGTTGGCCAGTTACGCCGCGGTTCGAATCGCGGTGCGTGGATCGAACAGTCGGATTGGGCTTGGAAGTTCACCGACGACGAAGCCTTGCTGCGTTTCGATTCCAGCAAGGGTAAGTATTTCAAGCAGGGCGCGCTGTATCCTGCCGACAAGGCGGGCCAGTACCAGTTGCGAGCCACCACGGCCGACGGCGATCAAAAAGTGAAGTACACCGGCAGCCTGAGCGAAGACAACAAGCTCGTGCTGATCGCTGACGACGCGGTTGAAGGCATGCCCGACCGGATTTCGATTCGTTTGGTGGCGGCCGGCAAACGGCTGGTGGTTTTGTATGAGCGAGCATCCGGCGAAAGCCGTTTCGCGAGGCTGGCCGAGGTGGGCTACACTCGTCAGGGCAGCAATTTCGGCAAGGGGACGTCCTTCGTCGAATGCGTCGTCACGGGCGGCCAGGGAACCATCGCCGTGATGCACGAAGGCAAAACGTACTACGTCTGCTGCACCGGCTGTAAGGATGCCTTTGAAGACGACCCCGAAGGCATCTTGGCCGAGTATCGCCAACGCAAAGCGGAAGAAAAAGCGGGCGGTTGATCCGCGCCCGTTTCGATCCAGTGCGACCAACGCAAATGCTCGTCCATGAGCTATTTTCCGGACGCACGTCTCGCCGCGTCGATTCGTTCGACTAATTCTTGCGCGACTCGCGGCAGTGAAAAGGGAAAGAAAGGCAACACAACTTGATGAAAAGTCGGCACAAAGGCAATCTCGGTTCCAAACTCCGTGTCGATTCGCAGCATAAGTGTGATACGAGGTGGATTCATCAAGCCGGTGTAGTTCAGGTTCACACAGTCGGCGAGAGCGATGTCGGCTTCACGTCCCT
This sequence comes from Planctomycetota bacterium, assembly GCA_029259935.1. Next base: position 5,727 of record JAJDEH010000462.1, on the reverse strand, counting down.
TGTTGCGAACCAACAGTGTCTCGCCGCAATCCCAGACCTCATCAACCAGGCCGAATACATAGGTTCGCATCACGCTGTAGCCGCAGATAGCCATGAAGAGCGGTATGATGATCAAAGGTAAAAACTCGAGAATCTGATTGCGCCCAATTCCACGGGCCACTCCAACACAAAAAAACAGCGCGAGAATCCCGAACCACAAAGTGGGAAAGACACGTTTTTAGAAAAACGTCCAGGGCGATGATATCTTGGTCACGCTACCATTCGCTTGAATAGGTTTCATTGTGTGCCCTGATCGAGTTCTGACAAATACACGTGGTTTAGCGCTCGTTCGTATTCAGCATTGTCTTCGGGCGTCATTTCGTCGAAGAATAGATTGTCATAGGTACATCCCGAATCGATCGCGCGGACAAGGCCATCGTTCTTGGCAATGACGGTTAAGTGTTGGTATCCAACGAACCCAGTGAATGTGCACTCGACAAAAGGGCCGATGGTTTCCAGCCGATCAGGCGCTGAAATCGCAAAGAGGTCAGCAACGGACATTCCAGGACGAATCTCCTTGCGTTTTAGTGCCTCCATTGCGCGAACATAATGAGGCGGAGCTTGGAATGCATCTTCAGCCGGAGGCGGCGAAAGCTCAAGCAGCGGTTCATGCTCGAAGTATTTTCGAATCGCCGCGGCATTCCAAGCGAGGGCAACCGCCCCCAGCGTGAACGCCATCAGCGACGCCCGCAAGCTAAATCGCAACCAACGTGGAGTTGGAAATTTTCGAACCATGACAAGATCCGTTCCGGTGCCCGCCCAACGGACTTCTGGCCCCTGACAAATCGGCGAGTCTGGCAAGCTCGTGCAGGCGTAATCGTTGGTGGGCAGCGATACAATCAAGTATCAAACATCGGAGCCTGGGCTGCAAGCGATGATGGATATCCGCCAATCCGCGGCGACGGAGGATGAAATGGCTCTCAAATTGAAACGCTATCGGCAACCTCTAACGAGTCGCGCGATCACTCGATAGAAAGTCGGCCACTAACTGTAATATCTCGGCTTCCGATCGTAAGTTCTCCGCGCACTTCTCCGCCCAAGATCTGCCGGGGTGCAGCACGTCCCACGGTGACCGTTGTTGGTTGTATCGACCCTTTCCGGGATCATGGTTGCCGAAGCCGTCGACCACCTTGTTCCAGATCGGATGGAATTTTTCGACGAGCAACGACTCGCCCAGCGGAATCCAGATGTCGTCGACGACCAAATACCGACAACGGAAGTCGGACAAATCGAGATTGGAAACCTGTTCAATCGACTTGGCATGTTCGCGCAACCGGTCGTGTAATGCCTTGCCGGCATTCGCGCCCAAATCGAATCCGCCCTTACGTGCTCCGGGTGGAACCGCCTTGCCAACGTAGATTGGCGAACGGTAATCTCGCCGATCTTTCTTGGCGATTTTCTCGTAGGGTGGATACAAGCCTCGGTAGTAGATCGCGTAGATTCCGGCTCCTTCAAAAGGCTCTGGCGGCAACGCGGCGTCTGGTTGGTCAAGCATGGCGTTTGCCACGCTGATTCCCAGATTACGTTTGTCCAGTGGATTGAAGGGCGTTGTCAAGCCGACGCTTCCTTGTCAATTCGGCCTTGATGGTGTTTGCCAACAGTTCGGCCACGTTCACGGCCACGGCGTTGCCCAACTGCCGCATGGTTTCCGTCCATGACCCCGCGAACACGAAGTCATCCGGGAAGGTCTGCAAGCGGGCACTCTCCCTAACCGTAAAGTATCGGACCTTCCCATTCGGATGCGCCAGCATATTCTCCCCCCCCGGAACACCATGGTCTCCCGCTTTCAATGTCTTCGCGGGTTCATCGAGTGGACTTCCGGTGTGTCCTGCGTAGGTTTTCGCCCCAGGATTGTGAACATGGTTCGGTATGCCAAACTCACCCTTGGTTGGGTCCGGCAAATCACTGATAGCATCACGAACCGTTCGCCACGGTCTATCGGACTCGAACAGCCGGCCATTACGGAGGCGATCCACGCGAGCCCGCAATCTATCGGGGCAGGGGCGCTTGGAGATTTCATGACGGTCCCAATACTCGCCTGTCACCCATTGGCTACGAACCAGTTCATCTAGAGAGTGCGTTGGCCGCGGGAACGACCACTCGATGCCCAAGTCTTTGCGAAAGCCGACAAAGAACACGCGCTCGCGACGCTGGGGCACTCCGAAATTGGCCGCATTAAGACAGTCAAACACGACTTGATACGTTAGGCCCCGATGACGCCCCTTCGTGTGGTGCTGTTCTAGCCGCGACAGATGGCTCCGCCAATCCTCGTCAGCTTTCGAGGCCACCGTGGGATACGTAAGCTGGAGCAGTATGTACTCAAAGTAACGCGCGAACTTTGGCCTTAGTAGTCCTTTCACGTTTTCGATCAAGATGGCCCGCGGCTGGGTCTCACGCACGGCCCGAACCACTTCCGGGAACAAATTTCGGCGATCAACGTGGCCCTTGGCCTTGCCGCCAATCGAGAAGGGCTGACACGGCGGCCCACCGGCAACGAGATCAATGCCCGCATAGTGACTAAAGTCAAATTCGGTAACGTCCGCCTCGAACAACGGCCAAGATTTGACGGGCTTGACGCCCAGCCGTGCGTTCTCTCGGATCGTGTCACATGAATTTCGGTCGCGTTCGACGACCGCTTCGTGCTGGAAGCCGGCGGCGGACACCCCCAGGGCGAGTCCCCCAGCGCCCGCGAACAGTTCGATGGATCTCACGCTTGAAGAAACTCCACGATCCTTGGTTCCAAGTTGTCGACCGTTACTTCGCATTCCCATACGATGAGATACTGCCATCCTTGCCTCGTTAGTTGCTTCTTGTGCTTGATGTCTCGCTGCTTGTTAGCTTCGAGTTTTGGCCTCCAAAAGTCAAGTTTCGACTTTGGCCAGCGTGAGTTTGGACAACCCTTGTGGCGATGCCAAAAGCACCCATGCACAAAGATGACCTTTTTTCGACTGGGGAACACCAAATCGGGCGTCCCGGGCAGGTCGCGCCCATGCAAACGGAACCGGTACCCCAAGGAATGGACCAAGCGTCGCACCCGTAGCTCCGGTTTCGTGTCCTTGGACCGAACACGACCCATGCGCTCGCTGCGTTCGGCTTTGGTGAGAGTGTCCATACAAATCGCGTCCGGTGATCAAATTCGCCAGCATGTTCGCGAAAGGTCGCGCGGGTCAATGACGAGCGCTCACCGAAGGCCCAAATCTTAGACCCATGGTGGCAAGCACCTAAAATTCTACCAGTTTTAGTCCTACGTCCAACCGGCTACGCCGTCCGGCCACCAAGCTATCCGGGATGTCCGCTCACATTGCGAATTGAGGGGACATTATTTTCCGCCGCGACGTCAACTATAATGCGGACTCCACTAATGCTGACTTCACTTCGCAAGTTCCTTCTTTCACCTCCCGTCCACCTTGGCAACGCGGCATCTGAGAAATGACTCTGGACTCCGACGTCGCTCCCGACAGCGACCGGCCATCCGACGGCGATTCATCAAGCGAGCAAGCCTCGCCGGACGTCCCATCCCGACCGGTAGTGCGGCTAATATGGATGGTGATGTTGCTGGCCGCCACGCTGATTGCCTATCTGCCGGCGCTTCGCTGTGGTTACATTTGGGATGACGAAGCTTATGTCCAGAACTTTCGATTGCGGGATGCCGAAGGGCTAGGGCGAATCTGGTTCGACTTGGGCTCGATCCCACAATACTATCCGCTGGTCCACACGACGTATTGGCTGGAGCGTCGGCTTTGGGGCGACCTCCCGGCGGGCTATCATCTGGTCAACGTCTTGCTGCATGGCCTGGCCGCCGTGTTAGTCTATCGGATACTGACGGGACTGCGTGTTCCAGGCGCATGGCTGGCCGCCGCCGTCTTCGCGCTGCATCCGATCCAGGTCGAGTCGGTTGCTTGGATCACCGAGCGAAAAAATGTCCTGTCGGGTGTGTTTTACTTGCTGGCCATGTTGGCTTATTTCCGGTTTGCTCGGCTCGACGAGTCTCGCCCCACCGAAAATCGCGGGCGGTGGTATGGCGTTTCCCTGCTGGCGTTTGTTTGCGCGATGCTCAGCAAGACGGTCACTTCCACGTTGCCGCCGGCACTGCTGCTGATCACTTGGTGGAAACGCGGAAAGATCATGTGGCGCGATGTTTTGACGATTTTGCCCTTCCTTGTCATCGGCGCCCCGCTCGGAATCTTGTCCGCCTGGATGGAAAAGAACAACGTCGGCGCCAAGGGGCCGCAGTGGGATTTCTCGTTGCTCGACCGGTTTTTGATCGCCGGTCGCGCGCTATGGTTTTATCCCGCCAAGCTGCTGAGCCCTTCGAAGCTGACCTTCATCTATCCCCGCTGGGAAATCGACTCGACGGCGGCCTGGCAGTATGTTTATCCCGCAGCGGCCATCGGTGTGCTTGTGGCGCTGTGGTTGGCCCGGCATCGGCTAGGACGCGGGCCGCTGGTGGGCGTGCTGTTTTATGCGGGGACACTGGTTCCAGCGCTCGGCTTCTTCGACGTTTACCCGATGCGATATTCATTCGTGGCCGACCATTTTCAGTATCTGGCGGGGCTGGGATTGGTCGCGGTACTTGCCGGATTCGTCGGACATCGGCTGGCATCGATGGAAGCCGAGAAGCGGAATACGCTGGGGATTCTGGTAGGCATAGTGCTCTGCGTGCTGGGCGCGTTGACCTGGATGCAGTGCTTTGTCTATCTCAATTTGGAAACCCTGTGGAAGGACACGGTCAGAAAGAACCCCGGTTCCTATTTGGCGCAAAACAATCTGGGCGAGATCTACCTGGACAACAAGGAACTCGAACTCGCACTACCGCACTTCGAGGCGGCGTTGAAGGCCAAACCTGATCATGCCAGTACTCACAACAACCTGGGAAACATCTATCAACTGCAAGGGAAGTTCGAAGAAGCTGAACGCAAATATCGGCAGGCAATCAAATACAATCCCGATCATCCCATGGTGCGTAACAACCTCGGTACCGTGCTTTTCGAAATGAAACGCAACCGAGCCGCCGAAGAACAATACAACAAAGCCTTGGCCATGAATCCCAAACTGATTATTGCTCGAGGAAATCTCTCCGATTTGCTGTACAGCGAACGGCGATTCGCCGAGGCGGAGCATCATCTGCGCACCGCTCTGACAATGGAACCGACTAACAGGCTGCTGTTGCAACGTCTGTCCCAAGTCATGCAAGCACGGCAGCGCGGCACGTCTTCCAGCGCGATCACACCACCCAGTTCCGGATCAGGCGGAGGCTGAAGTGGTTTGCGCGACGGCCACGTTGTGCTTTCCGGCGCGGAGCTATGTCGGTTCAGATTCTGATCGATACGGATACAGAGTAATGCGAAAGGTGGCACCGCACGCGGCCATTCGCCGCAGTACGTCATTGGACAGTCCCTGATTGAACGCCCAAGGTTCATCGCCACAATCATAACCCACGTTGAATTCGCGTTTCGAGCAGCGTTGCCAAATGTCGCGCGCGGAATCCGTGAGCGAATCCACGGCATCCAGCAACCGGACTATATTCGGTTCGGGTTGAGTGTCGTTGTCGTCGCACAAGACGTACCACAGGCCATCACCACCGTGGGTGACATGGGCGTGGCTGACATGGGCGTCTAGACCGTGCGACTTGAGTTCCGTGGCCAGCACGGAGGGGTCGATGTCACAGACCAAATCGAGGTCGGTATT
>JAJDEH010000461.1 GCA_029259935.1 Planctomycetota bacterium | reverse complement strand
AATGCCACCGCCAGCACGCGATCATGTTGGCCCGGTTGAATCAGTGCCGGCAGGCGAACACTGGATTCGCCATCCCCTAATGCAACGCGGACGACGTCTCCATCAGTAAGTTTGAGTTTCTGTGCCGCGGCGGGTGAAACGCTCACGTAGTTATCCCATGTCACCTTAGTGACCGGATCGGGCAGCTCTTGCAGCCAGGGATTGTGAGCGTGGCGGCTGTCGGTGAGGCCCAGTTTGTGATATAGCACCACCGTGAAGCCTTCGCGTTCCGACGGCGCGCCGACCAGCTTCACCACATCCGTTTGAAAACTTGCCTCGGACACTGGCTGTACCCTTGGGGCAACCTCGACAAAACCATCGTGGACCGCGCGATCCCAAAACGGTTGGAACGTTTGCGATTCACTTCGGGGCAGGATCTCTTGTTCCCAGTTCGCACGAAGAATCTCGTATGCCGAATCGGCACGGCCCGACCAGCGGGCCAGGCTTTCCAGAATCGACCGCGTGTCCCGCAATGGTGCCAAAGTCGGTTGCGAGAGGCTCACGACTCCGTCCACCGGTTCGTGGTCCATCCACGATTCCAGCGGATGATGATCGGGACACACGAAATCAGCCAAGGAAGCAAAGTCGTCCTCGCGCTCGGCCAGGCTGACCACCAGCGGGACATTGCCAATCGACTCGGCCAGGGCTTCGCGATCGGGCAGGTAGTGGGTTAGGTCGGTCCCCGCGACGATCAGGGCCGCGACCTTGCCCGCCTTCAGTTCTTCAATTAGCTGGACCACATCGCTGTCGTTGCCTTGCCGCTGCCGGCTCTGTCGCTGGATATCGACGGTCTTCCCATAGTTTTCCAAAACATGGTTAATAAAGTTGACCAGCACTTGAACTTCGACATCTTGGCTGTCGCACAGCACCAGACTCTCGCCCCGCGCGTGCCATAATCGCGCCGCCAGTTCCGTGAGGTCGTGGTCGGGAATGGGACTGTCGTCCAATGGTCCGGCCGGTGCCGGCTGCTCGGCCAGCTTGGCTAACTCGCTCGCCAAGTGACTCAACACAATCCCGTATTCATCAGGTGCCAGACGATACCGCCGGTCGGCATTGCTGCCGGTAAGCGACATGCGACTTTCAAACTGAACATGATGCGACATCGCGGGATGGTCTTCAGTCGGCGCTCGATTGCCGCGCCAGGCAGCGGTGAACTCGACCGGCGAAATCCACGTTCCCAGGAAGTCGGCTCCGAAAGAAACAATGACTTGTGCCCGGTCGAGTCGAAAATGCGGCAGCAGTCGCGCTCCGTGAGTCCGCTCGTGAGCGTCCAGGATTGCCGAACAACTGACGGAATCGAAAATGACATGCCGCGCGTCGTCGAACGGTTCCAAAAACGCGGTGATGCTGGCTTGCAGGGTGGGACTGGTGATCGTCGGAGTCACCAGGCGAATTCCGCCCGTGGCGGCAACCTCGCCCAGCTTTTGCCGAATCGCACCGTCCACCTCTTCCCACGTAGACGGCTGGCCGGCGGCAAGCGGCTGCTCAAGCCGGTGGCTGTCGTACAGGCCGAGGGGAAGCGCCTGGCCAATCGCGCAGAGCCCGCCTTGGGAAAGCGGGTGCTGGGGCATGCCTTCCATCTTCAGCGGCCGCCCATCCCGCACGCCGACCAACAACCCACAAGCCGCGGGGCAGCCGGCGCACGTCGAAGCGTAGGTTTGCATGCGCCCGGGGGTCACGCCTTCTGGTTGATCCACGAAGGGCAGCGCGGTTTCCGTGGGAGCGCGGCCGCATCCGCCCAGCGCCGCGAGCGAGATCGTAAACCCGGCTGCTTCCAGAAATCGACGACGGTTGATCGCGGCCGGACCGTCTCCGTAAGGATTGGCCAAGCCGGCTTCATGCCGCGCGATCGGATGCGCGGGATCCGTCGATTCGATGTTAGCTGCTTCGTCGTTCATCTTGACCTGTTATTAGTAGTGGCACACGGCGCAGTCCGTCGAGGCATGCACGGCGTGGCCTTCAATTCCATTTTGATTTGCATCTCGGTGACAGTTCACGCACCATCCCATCGAGAGACTCTCGTGTTGCTGCATTCGCTGCATCGCCTCCACGGGACCGTGGCAGCGTTGACAGGTGACGCCCGCGGTCACATGGGCGCGGTGATCGAAGTACACGTAATCGGGAAGATTGTGCACGCGGACCCACGGAATCGACTTCGGCTTGGCGTCTTCCTTCGGCTTCAAATCGTCGCCCAGACCGAGTGAGTCGTACAGCTTGCGAAGTTCGTCGGAGACAATGACCTTCTCCTTGCGATTCTCGTCCTTGGCCCGCTTGCGTTCGTCCTGCAAAACGTCAAAGGAACTCGTGACGACCTGGTGGCACTTCATGCAAACATCCTGTGAAGGGATGCCCGCGTGACGACTTTTGTCGGCGGACGAATGGCAAAACTGGCAGTCGATTTGCAGTTCGCCCGCGTGCAGGCGGTGCGAATAATCAAGGGGCTGCTTCGGCGCGTAGCCCGTCTCACGGTCCGGCAGACGCCATGTCGTCATGGCGGAAACCAGCGTGATCAGACCGAAGAACAGTCCAGTCAGCAAGACGGCGGTTATCACTCGTTGTTGCATCGTGTCATCAATCCATTTGGTGCCAGTCGAACAGGCATCAGCAACTGATCTCGGCATTCTTTCTGGCATAAAACCACCAGTTCACGCCCAGGCAACTGGCGTAATAGGCGGCGAATCCATAGAGGGCGTATTCAGGCGTTCCGGCCTTGATCTGCGTGGCAAAGATCTTGGGGATCAGGTACGCGCCATAGGCGGCAATCGCGGACGTCCAGCCCAACACCGGGCCGGCTTGTTCTTTCGAGAAGATGATCGGGATCATGCGGAAGGTCGATCCGTTGCCGATACCGGTCGTTGCGAACAACACGACAAAGGTAACCAGGAACGGGATGAAGTAGGCTTCCGGCGTGGCGGATTGCCGCGCCTGATAGACAAACCACCCGGCCAGGATCGTCGAGGCGACCATGACCCACGTGTCCCACTGGGTCACGCGGGCTCCGCCCAGTTTGTCCGACAGCCAACCGCCAAGCGGACGAATCAATGCGCCCACCGCCGCCCCAATCCAAATATAGTGCGACGTGATCAGTCCGTTCGTTTCGGTCACGAACACATCATCTATCAGTTTTGGAAATGCGTTGGCATAGCCGATGAACGAACCGAAGGTCATCGTGTACAGCCACGTCATCACCCAGTTGTGTTTGTTCGAGAAAATGGCGAATTGGTTTTGCAGGTTGTCGCGTGTATCCTTCGGCGTGAGAAAACGCATGAAGAGCAGCGTGGAGGCGACCGACACGACCAAGACCACGAAGATCCACAGCAACTCCGGGATCGGCGGCTTCACGAATACCAGCAAACAAACCCCTGCCGCGGCTCCGGCGAACCCCAACAACTCGAGCCACAGATATTTGCCAATGGCGACCGGCGGACTGCCACACTTGTGCTGCGGCAGGTTGTTCATGACAAACCAAGCCAAGACTGCCAGCACCGTCATGACCGGCACCCAAACGAAGGCCGCGTTCTGAATCCACAGTTGTTGGGTCGCATTGTCTTTCGTGAATTCTTGGGGATCGCCGCCGAGCGCTCCGAACATGCTGAAGGTGATCACCCACGGGATCAGAAACTGCATGACGCTCACGCCGGCGTTGCCCAGTCCGGCATTCAGTCCCAGTGCGAGTCCTTGCATTCGTTTCGGGAAAAAGAAAGAGATGTTCGACATGGAAGAAGCGAAGGCACCGCCGCCCACGCCCGACATCGCGGCCCAAATAATGAATACCCAAAACGGCGTTGCCGGATTGCTCATCGCGACGCCGGCCCCGATCGCGGGAATGATCAACAGCACGGTCGTCATGAACTTCACATTGCGGCCGCCGCAAATAGCGATCATGAACGAGTTCGGAATCCGCAATGTGGCACCCGCCAAACCGGCGACGGCGGGCAGTGTAAACAACAGCGCCCGATATCCCTTTTCGTCGTACGGCGCGCCATCGTTCATGAACGTGAAATTGAACAGGTCGCCATTGGCGAAATGCAGCCGCTGCATCACCTTGGCGATCATGCCCCAATACAGCCACACCGAGAACCCGCACAGCAGGTTGGGAATCGACACCCACAGATTGCGGTTGGCGATCGGCTTTCCGGTCTTGTCCCAGAAAGCTTCGCTTTCGACATTCCATTCTTTCGGTGTGGCCGCCATGGTGCAGATCGTTTCGTTAAAAGTTTATCCGTAATTCCGCCAAGTTCTATTCAATGCGCCGGTGGAGTTCCGGTGCCTCGGTCTGCATCATTTTTTGAATCACCAGGTGCATCCAAACCAGGCAGATCGCCACCAGTACCGCGAAGAACATCCAGCACGACGTCCACAGTCCGGTGGCCTTGAGCAAGTAACCGAAGATGACCGGGCAGATGAACCCGCCCAAGCCGCCCAGAACGCCGACGATTCCTCCGACCACACCGACGTCCGCCGGGAAGTAATCGGGAATGTGTTTGTAGACCGCCGCTTTACCGATCCCCATCACGGCACCGAGGATCAAGCTGAGAAAAGTGAAGACCCAAATGTTGGCCTGGAAGAAGATCTGCGTGACACCGCGCGCCAGCAGCTCTTTCTTTTGCACTTCTTGTCCTTCTTCAACCATGGCTTCTTGCCACGACATCGAACGTGGGAGTACCAGCACTCCCTTTCCCCGCTGCTCTTCGGTAACAAGTTCCCCTTCTTTGCGCCGCAACTGATAGGTCTTTCTACTGCCGCTTGTCGCTTCCACGATGATCTCGTTTTCCGTGACGGATACCACTTCACCGGCCGCTTTGGCCATGATGCCGCTGCCGGGAGAGTGAATGTCCATCTGCGGTACGATCAACAAAATGCAGCAGACAAGCGAAAGCCCCAACACCCAGTACATGACACTGCGGGCACCAAAGCGATCGGACAGCCAGCCGCCGACCGCGCGGATGACGCCGGAAGGAAGACTGTTGCAAGCAGCCAGCGCTCCGGCCAGAGCCACGGTCGTGGCATAAGCATTGACATAGTAGGGCACCAACCACTGGGCCAGCGCCACGAAGCCGCCGAACACAAAGAAGTAATACATGCCAAACCGCCAAACTCGAATGCTCTTCAACGGCGCGAGGCGCTGGGCCAGCGTCTTGGTGGCACTGCCGGGCGGCAACCGCTTGGTCGTTGTCAGCAGGAAGATGACGCCCGTGATCACCAGCAAGGCGGCGTACATCTTGGGCAGGTGCCGCCAACCGTCGATGTCCTGTCCGTTGTTGGTCAGCCAGTTGAGCAAACTTGGGGCACCGAGGCTGGTCAAGGCCGCTCCCGCATTACCCGCCCCGAAGATTCCCAACGCGGTTCCCTGCTGATTCTTGGGAAACCAAACGGAGGTGTACGCGATTCCGACCGCGAAGCTCGTTCCGGCGAAACCGAAGCCCAAACCGGCGATGAAGAAAGACCAGTAGCTGTCACAAAAGCTCACCATAAACATCGGAATCGCGGTGAAGATGAGCAGCAGTCCATAGACGATGCGTCCGCCCCATTTGTCGGTCGCCAATCCCAATGGCAGACGAAAAATGGCACCCGTCAACACCGGGATACCAATCAGCCAGCCCATTTCCGTGGGGCCCCACGAATAAACTCCGTTGTCCACGAGGAACGTAATCAGCACGCCGTTCATCATCCACGC
>JAJDEH010000047.1 GCA_029259935.1 Planctomycetota bacterium | reverse complement strand
GAATCAATAGGCAAAGGTTCCCATGTAGGCACTGCGAGCGCCGGGAGTCGACCATTGCGTCCCTAATCCACGTCCCTTGAATTCACCCTGCAGTGTCACGCCGGGAGCGAAGTTGTCGATCTTGGCCAGAGGCGGATAGTAGGCCGACTCGTTCGAACAAATGCAGTCGCCGAGACGGGCCTTGCGTGTATTCAAAACTACCTCTTTGCCGGCGGTCAGTTTGCCGTTTAGCTCGACCGTGTCGAGCGACATGTTGATCGACTTCCGGTCAACTCGGACAACTGCCGTGCCGGCTCGTCCGCCGTGCTGCTTGGCGAATGAAATTAGCGCCGTCTGTTGTCGCTTGCTGGCCTTCTCGTCAACGAGTACGATCGACTTCATTTCCTTCGGTTTGTCGAGTCCACCGAACCCGATCGTCTCCGAGGCGTTGAGTACCATGACCACGCTGAGACCCGTCAGATCCACGCCGTTGTGCGAGCCTTCGCTGATATTCCAGGCCATGATCGCGTCGCGACCCGCCAACCCGACTTCCGCGTTGGCGAAACAGGGCCCCGTGTAAACCTGGCATGTTCGTGTTTCAAGATAAGTGCCACTGACTTCCGTGGCCATCGTACTGGTAGTGAAAGGAGCGAAAGCGACAAGTAGAGCGACCGCGAGGTAGGAAGACATTCGCATCATTCAACTCTCCTTAATTTGTTGGCGAAGTATTGGGATTTGGGCATTTTCGGGGGGAGTTTTCATTGTAGTAAGTCGGGTGCGCAGGGTCCAGTTGTGGAAATGACGCAGATCCAGAATGCAAAAAGTAGCCGTAGTTTCAAGCTGAAAAGCGCTATTTTCATTGGTTGGCGGAGTTGGGACAGAACGCTTGCCCACAAATGGCCGAGCATGGGACCGCTTCACCGCTTGTGTTTTCCCATCCCTAATTAGCAAGCTTGCGAAGTTTTCTCTCCAGCAACTGCTTCTCATGCGGAGCAACTGTCTTGGATAACGCCACCAAGTAGGAGTCGATGGCCGCCTCCGTGTTGCTCTCCAACTCGTGAATTCGGGCGAAAGCACAATCTAGCAGCGGATAGTTCTTCATTTCCTCTCGACCGCGTAGCGAATCGAGTTGCGACATGGCGTCGTGTGTATCGCCCGCTTGCCCCATGGCGATCGCTCGGTTCAAGGTGTAGAGGGGCGAGTCGCGTAACTGCAGCAGCCGGCTGTAGAGGCGGACAATGGTGCCCCAATCCGTCGCTTCGACACTGGGGGACTTGCAGTGCTGCATCGCGATTGCCGCCTCGAGATGAAAAATGGTTGGCTGATCGGTCTTGGACCGCGCCAACCAGTTTTGAGCGGCACTGATCAAGTGACGATCCCACTTGGCTCGGTCCTGGTCTTCTAGCAAGATCACGGCTCCTTCCAAATCGGTTCTCGCTTCAAGTCGAGCGCCATGGAACAGCATCAATGCCAGCAGAGCCTTTGTCGCGGGCGATGAGCAGGGACTTTCGCAAAGCAGATGACACAGTCGGGCTGCTTCTTCGCAGATGTCGTCGCGTATCGGCTCGCTGCCGTGCGAAGTGCTGTAGCCTTCGTTAAACATCAGATAGAGCACATCGTGGACGACGTCGAGCCGCCTGGTCAGTTCATCGCCGCTGGGAAGTTCGAGTTGGACATTGGCTGTGCACAGAGAATTCTTAGCACGCTGAATGCGTTTCTTCACGGTCTCGTTCGGAAGCAGCAGGCCACGCGCGATTTCGGAAATACCAAATCCGCAGAGCGTTTTCAGCGTCAGAGCAATCTGGGTTTTTCGCTCGAGCGTTGGATGGCAACAGACAAACATCATCCGCAGCAGGCTGTCCGGTAGATGTTCCTCTTCCAGCCAACGATCGACAATCGACTCTTGGTCGTCGATGGACCCACCGGCGAGCGCGAGAGCTTGTTCATAGGTCTTCTCGCGACGCAGCGTATCCAGAATACGGTGCTTGGCCACACGGTGAATCCAAGCGGCGGGATTTTCCGGGACACCATGCTGCTTCCAGGCATGCATGGCCTCTAGCATCGCGGCTTGAACCATGTCGTCGACCAAGTCGATGCGGCGAATGCCAAAGGCACGAGTCAGCACGGCTATCAGATTCGCTGACTCGTGCCGAAAGAAGTGTTCGACCAGTTGGTTGGTCGACTGCTTCATACTGCTTGCTTTCCAACGTTGGGTAGTTCACGAACTTCGACCGTGCCACCTGATTTCGGCATCGGGGAACCTTTGGCCAGCTCGATGGCGGCCGCCAGGTCGGGCGCTTCGACCATCGAATAACCGCCGACAAGCTCTTTCGATTCAGCGAACGGTCCGTCGATCACTGACAGATCCGCGTTCACAATGGCACCGCTCGGTTTCAAACCGTCGCCTCCATCCAGCATCCAGCCTGCCTGAGTGCCTTCCTGGATCCAATCCATCCACATCTGCATCACTTGTTGCATCTGTTCGGGCGAGGCGTCTTCCATGCCCTCGTGACCACCGCGATAAACGAACATAAATTTCGGCATCTTAATGCTCCCAAGATATAAGTTTCTCCGACCGCGTACTGTTCGCATGTCGGCCCGCGCTGCCGACGGCTTCAGCAATCCTGTCCAACGTTGGCGAATTCGCGCACTTCGATCTTTCCGGCGCCGGCCATCTTGATAGTTCGCTTTGCCAGTTCGCACGCCGACGCCAAATCCGGAGCTTCCACAATGGTGTATCCGCCGACAAGTTCTTTCGACTCGGCAAACGGACCGTCGATCACGGTCAAATCGGGCTGCACGACCGCACCGGTTCCGCCAAGCGGACTTCCCGGGTCCAGCAACCACCCCTCGTCCTGACCGCTCTTCATCCATTCCATGCAGGATTTCATTTGAGCCTCCATCTGCGGGGGTGTCACTTCCGGACGATTTCCGCAACCTCCCCGCTGCAAAAACATAAACTTGGCCATCGTATGGGTCCTCTCCTATTGCGAGTCGCACGGATATGCAGCGTCATCGATGTTCTGAATCAAACAACCCAAACAGCGACAGGATCGCTATCAATATCCCTCATGCGCTCTAGAATCTTGAAATTCGCGGATGCGAGTTGATCGTACACCATGATGGCGAACGACCGAGCGGTCAGGGGACAAGATTTTTCCGCGAATTCTCTTCCGCCCGTTCTGACGAGGTCGACTCGACCGGAGAGCTTCGTGCGTGGGCGAATTCCCGCCGTTATTCCCGAGAAATCTCGGCGCGGACCGGGGCGCGGCGGGGCGCGTGCTGATGGAATATTTTGAACAGGTTGGCAATCTCTTCGTGGACGCGCTGGTTCTGCGTGATGACCAAAGCGTCCGCTATTGGCTCGACGACGCCCTTGCCGGTCTTCTTGTCCCCCATGGGCGTGGCCGTCGCCCAGGATGCGGGCCTAATCGTGCGCTGGATGACCTCGGCCACTTGCTCGGGCTCGTGACCAAGCAAGGTTCGCAGACTGTATAGCTTCGTTACCAGAAACGAATCCGCCTCTTCTTTCGTGGTGACGAGCAAGACTTCGTCGCGAACGATATAGTCCAATTCAAGGTCACGCAGAATCAAATTCAAAGCACTCTTCAAATGAACACCTTTTAATTCACTCGTGATAGGCGAGTCCGTTCCGATACCGACGACGTCGAGCGCCCGGGTGTCCAATCGAATCTGAATCTCGTGCTGATCCTCCAGAAAGTCGATCACATCTTGAAGCGGAGTTTCTATGAATTCCATTTGCGTGGGTTCGTCCAGCGCTGCCTGAATCCTTTCTTCCGCCGCATTGGTCGTGCTGTAGACGCTCGTCGCTGGGAGAGTCGAGGTTCGCGCCGAATTGTTCCCGCTGACTCCGACATCGCCTGCCTGAGCCACCAACACGGGTGGTTGCCGAATTATTTCATTCAATCGTTGGACGTTACCCTTCGGAATCACCACGGTGCGTGGGTTCTGATTTTCAGCCGCCGCTCGGTTTCCACGTCCGGCGAATCCGGCGAAGGTGCCCAATAGCACAACTACGGCGACCAACGCGGATGCTTTCACAATGGAGGTAGAGCTGATCATGACGGTAACTTCCTTTCCAACTAAATGGGTCACGTTTTGTGAAATATTCCCGATGGAGGTCGGGTCTAATGTAAACTCCATGGCCGACGACACCGTGGCCGTGACAAGTGACTGAAGTGTCGTTGCCTCGGCGGCCCGCTGAGTGGCCTGAAATGCCGCCAGCACCAGGCCAAGGCTAATACCGCGGCGGGCCATTCGCAAACGCAACTCGCGGCGTGCGCGGCGCAAACGGCCTTCGACCGCCGAGGCGCTGAGCTGAAGCTCGGCGGCGACTTGGGCAGCCGTCTTGCCCACCAAATAATACAAGACCAGCGGATCGCGATAGCGGTCTGGTAACGCGTGCAGTTCTTCGTCCAGGACCTGCTGTTCATGTCGATTCGTCAGTTGATCAAAGCTGTCGTGCGTCGTCACCGTTTCGTCACCCAACGATTCTTCGCGCCGGCGCTGCTTGCGGGCACTGGCACGTACCGCCGTTCGAAAGGCGACTCCGTAGAGCCAACTCGCCAACGACCGGCGTTTGCGGATCTTGCCCGCATCTCGGGCCAGAATCAGGAACACCGCCTGAAACGCATCTTCAACATCGTGGACGTCGTGCAACGCACGGCGACAAACAGCCAACACCAAGCCGCCGTGGCGCGCAACCAATGCGGTAAACGCCTCTTCATCCCGGCTGCCGAGGAAACGGGCCAGCAAGTCGCCGTCGGTGACTTCGCTTCGATTTTCTGTTCCAATTTGATGATCGCTCATCGTTCTATCAGTATAGTGCAGTCACTGACGGCACTCGGGCGCGAAAAATTGGACGATTTTCCAAGAAAGTTCCCGAGATGGCAGCGGCGGGAGCAGTGCCAAGGCTTCCGGTCCGGTCGAGGTTGACGATTTTGTAAAGTTCGCCGGTCGCCTCCCCCGAAGATCATTATGGGCGAGTGCCATACAACCCTGTTGGGGAGCGCTCGCTGGAGAGGCAACCGCATCGCCCGCAACGATGCGCATAACTTTCGTGGTCCGAGATCATTCGATCGCTGCCACCCACCTCCATCGCCGAGGATGTTCCGCCTCGTTCCAATTCGCCCGTGTTCGATTTTGTAGGACCCAGCAGTGACCAGACATCCGCAGCCCTTGGGCTTGGCGACGATTTTGTCGTTCTTGTTTCTCGTTGCGTTCGCGCCGCTGGCGCTCGCGGCGGGTCCCAGCCAGAATCATGCCGCGGCCTTCAGTTCAGCGTTGAACGTCGACGATGTGATGCTTCACGATGGCGGAATATTGGTCGGTCAAGTGGCTGGCAACTCGACGTCCATGCCAGGCGAAGACCAAGTAACCATCTGGCAGCAAGGCCGGCGGCTAGCTTCAGCCACGCCGGATCAGCATGGCCGTTTCGCCATCCAAGACTTGCGCCCTGGAGTGTACGAACTCGCCAGTCGTCACGGCCGAATCATTGTCCGTCTTTGGCACAAGCGGCTCGCTCCGCGGTCGGCCCGTCCCTTCGCCGTGCTAAGCCCGCAAGCAGTTGTCCGCGGCCAGGGAAAGGGCAACCGCCTCTTGTCATGCGTCGATCCCTCCGACGTTCTGTTGTGGGGAACGATCGGAGGCGTCGGATTCGGCGTGCCTCTGTCTTTGTCGAAACCCGCCAGCAATTGACCAATGCCTGGCAGTCGCTGGAAACGGCTTAGTTCGCGATTCTCTTGGCGGGCGGAACTTGAAGCTGTACCAAATCGTGGCCGGCGTCGAGCGGCTTGCTGGCATCGCAACTCTCGCATCCACCACCACAAGAATGATCGCTGGGACTGTTCCACAGTCGAATCGTCTGTCGCAACAACACGACGACAGCCACGGCAACGATGCACACCGCCACAATCAATTGCCAATCCCAGGCTTCGAGCGTCATACCAGCAGCATCCCTACTTGATAGGTCACGAAAGCGGCCAGGTAGGCCAAGCCGGTCATGTAGACAAACGTGAAAACGGGCCAGAACCAACTGTTCGTTTCACGCTTGATCACCATTAACGTCGCCGCGCATTGAGCACACAGTGCAAAGAAGACCATGATCGACAACGCCACCGGAACATTATACACCGGACGCCCGTCGGGCCATTTCGATTCGTGAATGGCCGCTTTTAGGCCTTCGTCCTCTTCGTCCACGTCGCCGCCGAGGCTGTAAATTGTTCCCAACGTGGCGATGATTACTTCGCGAGCCGGAAACGAGGCGATGGCTCCCACGCCGATCTTCCAATCCCAGCCCAGCGGCTTGACGGCGGGTTCGATTGCGTGGCCGACGCGGCCCAAGACACTGCCCGCGATCAGATCGCCACTGAGTTCATTGTGCTGCGTTTTCAAGGATTTGAGCTCTTCGGCAGCGGCCACATCGCCCGCTGCTTCCAGCTGTTCGATCCGGGCGGTGACTTGATTCAATTCACTGTGATCGCCTGGAAAATACCCGGCGGCCCAGACCACAATCGTGGTGGCGAGAATGAGCGTGCCGGCGCGAGTGACAAATGCCTTGCCTCGATCGTAGGCTCGATGCAACACGATGCTCGGTGAGGGCCACTTATAGCTGGGCAATTCCATGACGAATGGCGGCGTCTCGCCGCGGAACCAAGTTTTCTTCAATATCCAGGCGACTGGAATCGCCACCAGCAGCCCCAGCGAAGACATCGCGAAAAGTACGATGCCATGCAAACCAATCCAGCCGTTTATGTACGTTGTCGGCGGTATGAAAGCGCCAATCAATAAGATGTAAACGGGCAGCCGAGCCGAGCAGCTCATCAGCGGCGCGACCAGTATCGTCACCATGCGATCGCGTCGGTTTTCAATCACGCGCGTCGCCATCACTCCCGGAATCGCGCAAGCAAACGACGACATCAACGGCACGAACGACTTGCCGCTCAAACCCACGACGGTCATCAGTTTGTCCATCAAGAACGCGGCGCGGGCCATGTAACCACAGTCTTCCATAATGGCAATGAACAAGAACAACAGAACGATCTGCGGCAAAAAAACGATCACGCCACCAACTCCGGCGATGATTCCGTCGACCAGCAAGCTGCGCAGGGCTCCGGGCGGAATAACTCCCTGCACCAGCGAGGCTACCCATTCTTGCCCCGCTTCGATCAGGTCCATGAAGGGACCGGCCCAGGTGTACAGCGTCTGAAAAACCAAGAACATCAGGGCGCAAAAAATCACCAGCCCAATGATGCGGTGTGTCAGGATACGGTCGATCCGATCGCTGACGCTCGCCTCACGCTGTTCTGGACGCTTCAAGGCTCCGTCCAAAACTTCCCGGGCCCAGCCGTAGCGGACTTTCGCCTCGATTGCGGGAATTCGGCAACCGGACGCCTTCAAGTTCTGCCGTGTTTCGCTCAGAAATTCGACAAGCTGTGGATGGTCTTTCGTGTAACGCAGCTCAGCTTGGCCGCCGACATCCAACAGGATGCGCTGTGCCAAATAGTGAGGCGGTTCGTCGGCGCCCCATTGCTTCAGTTGCTTGCACAACCGCGACGTTTCCTGATTGAACTCGTCAGGAAAAAGATCTTGTTGTTTGGGACTGGCGGACTTCAGCTTGCTCAGCGCGTCGCGCAGTTCGTCGATGCCTTTTCGGCGGTGAGCCGAAGTCGTAACGACGGGAATACCAAGCCGCGCCGACAGTTTTTCCACGTCGAGTTGGACACCGCTGCCGACGGCCACATCCCACATGTTCAAAACCAGCACGGTCGGCAAGCCGATGTCGAGTACTTGGCTGACTAGATACAAATTTCGTTCGAGATTCGATGCGTCGACGATGCACACGACGCCGTCCAAATGGCTGACACCCGATTGATGTCCCAGCAAGACGTCGACCGACACCATTTCGTCCAGCGTTCTGGGAGACAGGCTGTAGGTGCCCGGCAGGTCGACCAAATCAACCACTCGGCCATCCCAGCGAACGCGTCCCACTTTTTTCTCGACCGTGACACCCGGAAAGTTGCCGACGCGCGACCGCATGCCGGCCAAGGCGTTGAACAGGGTACTCTTGCCCGTATTGGGATTGCCAATCAAGGCGATGGTCAAGGGCTTGGTTGTATCCGTGCTCATAGGTGGTAGCGGAATTTCGGAAGGGGCGGCCGGCGTACTCGTCAGCTCCCGGGCTCTTTCAAAGGATCAATTTCGATGCGCTGCGCCTCGGACTTGCGCAATGAAATTCGATAGCCTCGGACCAAGAATTCGATGGGATCGCCGAACGGGGCGAATCCGAGAAGTTCAATTTCCTCGCCATCGGTAAGTCCCATCTCCATGAGCCGAACCGCCACGCTGTCGTCACCTTCGATCTCCACAATGCGTGCCCGCGAGCCTGGTTTCAAACTGTCCAAGGTGGGCATGGGTGGTTTCTCGATCGATGTCAGCGGGGCCGCGAATCCGCGAGCAGATTGAACCTAAGCGGATTTTGGCTTCACATAGATACTGGTCGAGTCGTGGCAGCGGAGGCAGAGCCGTTGGTCGCCGATGCGTACAATGCAGGGGCTTCCCGAACGCAACATCTCGACATTCGCGCCGGGGGAGATTCCCATCTCCCGCAAGCGATGCACCTCGTCATCGGAACCGTCCAAGACGTCGATAACGGCTGGTTCGCCAACCGCCAGCAGATCAAGCGGAATGGTGTGGCTCAACGGGTGTGTCCTGAAATTGGAGGGTTTCTGGGTTCGGCCTAGAGTGAAGGAGGGTTACGCCGAATTGCCGAAACTGAGTCTCAATATAACCAGCCGACCGCTTTTTCTCAATCCGGACCGCGAATTTCCCCAGCAACCAATCGCAAGCGAGATGGTTGAGCCTGTTTCACTTCAATGGGGGAACCGGATTAGAATGTCAACAAACCAACCCGAACAAGCACCCATATTCCGGAGTTACACGATGACGCGTTTAAGCTTGTCCTTCTTCGTTGCCGCCCTGTCCTTTTCCGCCACGGCCAACGCGGCCGAAAAACCCGTGCATCTCTTCATCCTCTCGGGCCAGTCGAATATGGCCGGGATGAATCCGAAGCTCGGTTTTGAGCCGGAAGCGAAAAAGCTGTTTCCGGATGCCGACGTGGTTTACATCAAGATCGCCCAGGGCGGACGGCCGATCCGTTTGTGGGTCGATCAGTGGAACGAGATTGCCGAGAAGCACGGTCTGGACGTCAAGCTGGGCCAAGCGAAACGCAATAATTATTACCAGCAGATTCGCGACCAATACAAAAAGTTGCTCGAAAAACATCCACGGCCGGCTTCCGTCACTTTTTGCTGGATGCAGGGTGAACGCGACGCGCGGGAAAAGCTGAGCGCCGCTTATAGCGATGCACTGACCCAACTGATTACGAACTTGCGCCGTGATTTAGAACAGCCGGAAATGAACTTCGTCATCGGACGTCTCAGTGATTTCGGCAAGGCCGATAACGCCGAGTGGCAGAAGGTGCGCGAGGTACAAGTGAACGTCGCCGTCAAAGACGAACGCGGAGCTTGGGTCGACTGTGACGACCTCAACAACAAAGAGAAAAACGGCGTCGCTCGTGACGACTTGCATTACACGAAGGCGGGTTACGAATTGCTCGGCCGTCGCTACGCACGGCAGGCCAAGGCGCTGATCGAGGGCAAAGATCCAGCACAAGACGGTCGGCCCAATTGATCAGGCTGCCGCGAGTGCCGGTTTCATGGATTGCGGTGCATCAACGTGCATTGATATAATCGCCGGCACCTTAAGTTCAGGAATGGAATAATGATAACGGTTGAAGCATCCAACACCGGGCGTCGAAGTTCTCGACGCGAGTTTCTTCAAATCGGGACCGCGGCGATCGGCGGACTCGCGCTGCCTTCGCTTCTTGCGGCCAAGTCAGACGAGCGCGGCTTCGTTCGTGACAAATCAGTGATCGTTCTTAACTTACAAGGCGGTCCGACACAGTTCGAAACGTTCGATCCCAAGATGACCGCGCCGCAAGAGATTCGCTCGATCACGGGAGAAGTCAAAACGAAGCTGCCCGGCGTTACGTTTGGCGGTTCGTTTCCGAAGCTGGCGGCGTTGGCCGACAAGATCGCCGTGGTGCGTTCCTATCGTCATGGCATCTCCAGTCACGGCACGGCGGCGATGCATGTGATGGCGGGTGGCAATCCGAGTGGCGCGAGCATGGGCGCGCTTTATTCCCGCGTCGCGGGGCTGACCAACTCCGCGACTGGGCTGCCATCTAGCGTGCTGGTCACATCGCGCGCGATCGGCGACCAATATAAGGAACTGTATTACAATTCTCAACGAGTTTCTCAAACCGGAACCTTGCCGGCGGCGTATCGCCCATTCGATCCCAGTGCCGGCAACGAAATCGTCGAGAACATGAAACTGCGCATGGACGGATCGAGGCTAGACGACCGTCGTGGATTGCTCAGCCAATTAGATCAAGTTCGCCGCCAAGCGGATGCCGACGATCAGTTTCAAGACGCGGACCGATTTCAGCAACAAGCGTTTGACGTTTTGGTCCGCGGCGTGGCCAATGCGTTTGACCTATCGAAGGAAGATCCAAGCTTGCTTGAGCGGTACGACACTTCATCCCTTGAACCAACGGATGCCGTTAAGAAACGCAATCGGTATGCAACGCAGTTTTCGCCGGTGGCGCTCGGCAAGCAAATGATTTTGGCCCGCCGGCTATGTGAAGCCGGCTGCGGTTTTGTCACCGTCACTTGCCCTGGCTGGGACATGCACGGCGGGGGCAAGGAATTCACGATGGCCGATGGTCTCGCTTCGTTGACGCCGGCGGTCGACAATGCAGTAGCGACATTCATCGACGACGTTGAACAGCGCGGGCTCAGCGATAAGATCCTCTTGGTGATCACCGGAGAATTCGGGCGCACTCCACGAATTAACAAGAATGGCGGGCGCGACCACTGGGGCAATCAATGCACGCTGGCCTTTGTTGGCGGGGGCCTCAACATGGGGCAGGTCATCGGCCGATCCGATCGAACCGGTAGCCAGCCGGCGTCCGACCCAATTTCAAGCAGCAATGTCCTGTCGACCGTCATGCACGCGTTGTTCGATATCGGCCAACTTCGGCTCGAAACGGGTATCCCCAAGGATATCGAACGAATTATCACCAGCGGCACGCCGATTCGCGAGCTTGTTTGATTCGGCGGAAGCTGCCGTGCGATTATGGCACTAGCCGAATGGACTGAATCACGACGGGCTGGATCGGGGTCTTATTAAACTTGCCGTTCGAATGGACGTCGACTTGTGAGATCTGGTCAATCACGTCCAAGCCTTCAATGATCTTGCCGAAGACGCAATAGCCGTAGCTGCTGGGGTCTTCTCCGGCATGATCCAGCGACGGATTGTCTTGAAGGTTGAAGTAAAACTGTGACGTGGCGCTGTCGCGCTCACCAAGATCGCGGACCATCGCGATCGTGCCCCGCTCGTTTTTCAAGCCATTTTTCGCTTCGTTCACCAGCTTATCGCGGGCTACCTTGCTAACAAGATTCTGCGTGTAGCCGCCGCCCGCGATCATGAAACCGCTATCCACATAGTGAAAAACCGTCTCGTCATAAAACTGAAGGTCGACATAGTTCTCCAAGAAGTTTTCCACGGTCGCCGGAGCTTGCGTGCGGTTCAATTCGACCTTGATGTCGCCCATGGTCGTTTTTATCAAGACGACGGGATAATCCACGACTTCTAACTGCGCGGGCGAAAAGCTGGAGAGTTTGTCGGCCCTGAGAGAGACGGGCTCGGACCCGGCACCCGTGCCACTACCATCTGACTGTGGCCCCGTCTTGGGCGCGGAGACACTCATGGTCGGCGCGCCGCCGGTCTCGGACCCAGATCCGCAACCAAGAGCGGTCACGCAGAGTATGCCAGCGACCAGGGAATACGGAACCGCGCGCGAATAAAATGTCGTCATGGATAATGCCTCCGTGCAATGTGATCTCTAGCCACGCTTCGTGGCGACGGCTTCTTGCCTCGATCGGATTTTGGCGGAAAGTATTTTATCGGAAAGAATTTGGAGTGTCCCAAGCCCTGCTGGATCTGCGTCGACTCGTGGTGATCCAAACGCGGATGCTCACAACTCACGGCCTTGATTGAATTTACCACATCCTAATTTGAGGCCCATCATGAGCAGTTCGGCCATCCGATGCAACACTGATATCACGCTGAGCTGACAAACGGGTGAAAATTCAACAGGGTTCATCGGGTGCCTACATACGATCTTGCTCGAGCCCAAAAGCTGCCAAGATCTGTCGAGCTGCTGCTGCTGCCGGCAGGTCCCCCTCGACGACCGCTCGTACCACATCGTCACGGATTGCAAGCACCTTCGGGTGGGTTCTCAATTCATTACGAAGCTGGGCGTCGACGAGTTCCCATAGCCAGCACTGATTCTGTTGCTGGCGGCGACCCGCTAGCAACCCGGCTTCCTTCATTCGCGAATGCCGCTCCTCGATTGCCGACCAGATGTTCTGGATCCCCTCGTTGCGAAGGGCGCTGCAAACAAAAACCGCCGGCGCATCCGCGCCGCTGCGGCCGGCCAGCGAACCGAGGGCCAAACGGTACTGATTGGCGGCCGCCTCAGCCGCCGTCCGCAACTCACCGTCGGCCTTGTTGACCGCCAGAATATCAACCAGTTCCAGCAGCCCGCGCTTGATTCCTTGCAGTTCATCGCCGGCGCTAGGCAGCAACAGGGCCAAAAAACAGTCCGTCATGTTGGCCACCATGGTTTCAGATTGGCCCGCGCCCACGGTCTCGACCATGACGACGTCGAAACCGGCTGCTTCGCAAACCAGTATGCTCTCGCGAGTTCGCCGCGCAACTCCGCCCAACGTGCCCGCCGCGGGCGACGGGCGAATGAACGCGGACGGCTCGGCCGCCAGTCGTGGCATGCGGGTCTTGTCACCCAGAATGCTTCCGCCGCTAATACCGCTCGAAGGATCGACCGCCAAGACGGCGACTTTCAGGCCACGCTGGACTAGCAGCATCCCTAGTGCTTCGATGAAAGTACTCTTGCCCGCCCCTGGCGGTCCCGTAATGCCCAGCCGGATTGCCTGACCGGTGTGGGGCATCAGCCGGGTCAACAGTTCCTCGGCCTGCCGTTGGTGTTGGGGGTGATTCGATTCGATCAACGTCAGCGCGCGAGCCAAAATTACCGCATCGCCTGACCGCGTTCCCGCAACATACTCGTCCAGCGGCAGTTCCGGCCGTTTCTCGGAATTTGAATCGTGAACCATCGAATCTGTCACTCGTTAAGCGTCATTTGCGTCGGCCGGCGGTTCGCTGGCTAACTGGATTTCCAGCCGCGACGCGAGTTGAAAAATGAGCGTTTTCGCGGCTTCTCCGATTACTGTACCCGGCCCAAAAACGGCGACAACACCAACCTTTTGCAGCTCTTCAAAATCCTCGGCGGGAATCACTCCGCCCGCCACGAGCATGATGTCGTCCCGGCCCAGTCGTGCGAGTTCGTCGTGAAGCTGTGGCAGCAGCGTCATGTGGCCCGCGGCCAAGGAACTGACGCCAATGACATGCACGTCATTTTCGGCGGCTTGCCGGGCGGTTTCTTCCGGCGTTAGAAACAGCGGCCCGACATCGACATCAAAACCTAAGTCCGCCAGCGCGGACGCAATCACCTTCTGACCACGGTCGTGGCCGTCTTGGCCCATTTTCGCCACCAGAATCCGGGGCCGTCGCCCTTCAGCCGCTTCAAACTGATCACACAATCGACGGACTTCTTCATTCACTTCCAGTCTCCCAATGCCGGCCGAGTAGACGCCATGAGCCATTCGGACCTGGGCTTCGTGGCGGCCAAACACCTTTTCCAGGGCAGTCGTGATTTCCCCAACGGTCGCTTTCGCCCGCGCTGCGTTGACGGATAGTTCCAGCAGGTTTCCTTGCCGCTCGCGAGCCGAATGCGTGAGGGCGTCTAAAGCAGCTTCGACCTCTCCAGCATCTCGCTCGGCGCGAAGCTTCTTCAAATTCGCGATTTGAGCCGCGCGGACCGCGGCATTGTCCACTCGCAGGATCTCAACCTCTTTATCGTCGACCACGGGATACTTGTTAACCCCAATGACAGGTTGCTCGCCGGAGTCAATTCGAGCTTGCGTGCGCGCCGCCGCTTGCTCGATCCGCATCTTAGGAATTCCTTGTTGGATCGCCGCCGTCATTCCTCCCAGCTCTTCGATTTCTCGGATGTGCGACCAGGCGTGCTGCGCCAAATCGTGCGTCAGCCGCTCGACATAATAGCTGCCTCCCCAGGCGTCGATCACCCGGCAAGTGTCGGTTTCCCGTTGAAGAAAAAGCTGCGTGTTGCGAGCAATGTGCGCCGAGGAATCGGTAGGCAGCGAAAGTGCTTCATCCAAGCCGTTGGTGTGCAAGGACTGAGTGTGCCCGTGAACGGCGGCCATCGCTTCGACGCAAGTGCGCGTCACGTTGTTGTAGACATCTTGCGCGGCGAGGCTCCAACCGCTCGTTTGGCAATGCGCCCGCAGCATCAGGCTCTTGGGATTCTTCGGCTCGAACTGCTGGATCAGTTTGGCCCACATCATGCGTGCCGCCCGCAACTTGGCTACCTCCATGAAGTAGTTCATGCCAATGCCCCAAAAAAACGACAGTTGGGGACAAAAGTCATCGATCGCCAAGCCGGCCCGTTGACCAATCCGCACGTATTCCAGTCCGTTCGCCAAAGTGTACGCCAGTTCCAAGTCGGCGGTCGCGCCGGCCTCCTGCATGTGATAACCGCTGACGCTGATGCTGTTGAATTTCGGCATCCGCTGGCTGGTGTATTCAAAAATATCGGCGACGATCCGCACGCTGGGTTCGGGCGGATAGATGTACGTATTGCGGACCATGAACTCCTTGAGAATGTCGTTTTGAATCGTGCCGGCCAGTTGCTCGGGCCGCACGCCTTGTTCTTTGGCGGCGACAATGTAGAGGGCCAGCACGGGCAAGACCGCGCCATTCATGGTCATCGACACGCTCATCTGGTCGAGCGGAATGCCATCGAACAGAACGCGCATGTCGAGGATGCTATCGATCGCGACTCCCGCCATGCCGACATCGCCCTGCACGCGCGGATGATCCGAGTCGTAACCGCGATGCGTCGGTAGATCGAAAGCGATACTGAGCCCTTTTTGTCCCGCGACCAGATTGCGGCGATAGAAGGCGTTGGACTCTTCGGCAGTCGAAAACCCGGCGTATTGCCGTACGGTCCACGGCCGCTGCAGGTACATCGTCGCGTAGGGACCACGCAAGAACGGCGGCAGGCCCGGCATCGTTTCGAGGTGATCGACATCGATCAAGTCATCCGGCGTATAGCGTGAGCGCACCGGAATCTGTTCGGGCGTATCCCATGTCGCACGCTCGTCCGCATCACCGTCCGACTGCACGACCGTTGCAAGTTCGTCGTCGCTGGCCCACAGCGGTATTTCGGCAAAGTTGGGGAACACATTCATGGCTGGATGGCTCCACCTGTTTCAAAAGACTCGGCCAGCCTTCGCTGCGGCAGCGGTTCGGCGCGCTCACACGCATTCGCGAAAAAGCCGAGACTCCGAGACAATTGACCGATCGAATAACCATTGGCCGCCGCTTCGATCAACTTTGAAACTCGATCGCCTTCGCCGTCCGTCAAAGGTGACAGGCCAATCGCTGGCCGCAATCCGGCAATCCGTTGAGCGGCGTATTGTCGCAAGCTCGGCATATCGGGAATTCGAGGCGGTTGCGGTCGTTCGCGGTCATCGGCGAACTCCGTCACGCCAACAATACCTCGTTTGCCGTCGGCCAAATCCCGCAGCATCGCGGCATGGGATAAGTCGAGTTGCTGACGAACCCAGCCGTTTCGAATAGCGGCCAGCATACCGCCTTGGCGTTCGACTTCCTGAAAAATGCTCCAAGCTTGCGCTGCCACGTCGAGGGTCAGCTCTTCAAGGAACCAACTTCCGGCGGCCGGATCGGCCACATGATGCAACTGGGCCTCCTGCTGAAGAATGGACGCCGTATTTCGGGCGATCCGGCGACTAAATTCATCGGGCAGCCCAATCGCGTGATCAAAAGGAACCGACGTGATCACATCGGCTCCGCCCAGGGCCGCCGCAAAAACCGCGGTCGTGTTACGCATCAAGTTTGTGTGCGGATCGCGCGTGGTTAGCACGCGGTCACTCGTCCGCGTCTGAATTCGCGCGGCTGTATTTGGACGACCACCACAGGCTTCGACCACTCGTGACCAGAGGATGCGTGCCGCCCGCAATTTTGTGATCGCTTGGAAGTGATCGGTGCCCAAGCAGAACCGGAACGAGAATTGAGCCGCGGACGAATCGACGGACATGCCGGCGGCGTTCATGGCACGCAGATACTCGACGCCGGTCGCCATGGCGAATCCCAGATCTTGAGTTTCCGTCGCGCCAGCCTGATGGTAAGCAGACGTGTCGACGGCCACCGACGTACAACGCGGACAATGGCCCGCGGTCCAAGCGGCCAACTCCGCCATCTGAGACAAAAGTTTCTCACTCGACGTGGGCAGCTCTGGCGACTGCACCAATGCGCTAATGGGGTCGGCGCCGAAGGCCCCTTGTACGTCGTCCAAGGAAATGCCCTGCCGCCGCCACAACGCGATTAGCACTGCCGCCGCTGGAAGAAACGCCGCCCGCGCGTCAAGAGCTACGGCGACTTCCCGCATCTCGACACCATTCAGAATCGCATCGAAATCATCAATGTGAAACAGCGGCAGGCCCCGAGTGGAACTCTGGCCGACCCGATCGTCGTCCGGGTCGAGTCCGCGCTGCGCGCTGTTGTCCAGTCGAAGCTGAACCGAATCCACGCCGCCGCCAACGTCCGCCAGAATTGCCTGATGCGTCGTCGTAAGGTCGGGGTGATCATGTTCCTGACACAAATCCCAAGCTGGCGCGCGGCGGCCGTCGACCGGGGCAGTCTGTCCTTCGGGACCGAAATAAAGCGGTCGCACGTCGATTTGCTCGTATGTGTGCGTGATCAGTTCATCCAGTTGCTTCGTCTTCAGCGACGCCCGCGCAGCCTCCTGCCACCGCTCGTAGCCAACGGGCGGAAAGTCATCTCGGATGGTGAACCGCGGATTTAGCATCAGTTGAATGTGACCGCATGACGGTTGTTGAAAGGTTGGACTCGCGCGACGGACCACAAATCCCGTGAGTACGCCACGAGTCGGCGAGTGCACAGCTTACCTACTTCAATCCTTTTCGTTTGCTCCAAAACAAGCAAGGGCGGTTTCAACGGCGAAACCATCGGCTCGGCCGCGCGCTAAACCATCCCGGCCCGACTTTCGCCCCCATCAAAAGCGGCGCAGTTACAAGTCTGTAACATACAGTCGGGTTGCCTGGTGCCCCTTTTTGCCCTGGTACTCTCATTTTATCCCATTCCGCAACTTAGTTCTACTATCGCTTTTTTCAGTTCCCTCTCCGCCCTGGAGTGTTCGAACGGATCTTGCCCGGTGCATTCGACCGAGCGATCGCGGAAGATGACGTGTTCGCGCTGTTCAGCCATCAGGAATCCAACGTACTGGGACGGACCAAAGCGGGAACTTGTACGCTGCGAATCGACGAAGTGGGGCTTTTCTACGAAGCTACGCTACCCGACACACAACAAGCCCGCGACGTGAAGACGCTGATAGACCGCGGTGAAATCACCGGCAGTAGTTTCGCCTTCGACATCGCCGACGAGCAATGGAAAAGCGAGCGGCAAGACGGGCGAGTAATCCAAGTCCGAGAAGTCCTTAAAGTCAGCCCGCTCTACGATGTGGGCCCGGTCACGTTTCCGGCCTATCAGGCGACCACGGCAGAGGCGAGGCGGCTTCCCGCAATGGCATCGAGGGACGCGCCTCGTCTCGGCGTTCTCATTCGCCACGAAGTAGATAAGTGCCTTGCTCTGTCGCGTCAGATACTCTTGGACCGTTAACTCCTTCCTCCCCGACTATCGCAGATGTGGCAAGATATAGTTTTCTCGCCATCGGATGGCCTCCATCCGTGAAGCAACCCCACAAGCTTTCCCTCATAGCCCCAACATTGCAAGCAGTACGGGTTCTCTTGCTTTTCATCGTCTTTGAAAAACAAGCAGTTTCCGGATCGCACGAGCCGTCCCTTCAACTCGTCGTGTTCGCGCAACGTATTCACTTCATCTCGAATCGCATGATTCTCTTCCCGCAGTTGAAGAATCTCCTCGCGCAGAGTAATGGTCTTTTCGTAGAGATCCTGATCGTTGTACTTCTTGATCAGTTCGCCAATGTCTTTGACGTGTTCCAGAATGCCCATCCGACACCCTTGATTAGTCAAAATTGTGTTGACAATCATCTGCAACGCGCATAACCTTAAACATATCTAACTCAACACCGATCCCGAACCCCCACGGCAAGTAGAGATTGGTTGCGGAAGGTGAAAGCATCAAGGCTAGTACCCTTTTGCGATTGACACACGTCAATCGTGCAAGGGCATTAGTCTTTTTTCGTGTCCTCGCGCGAGCGACAGCAAACAACTGTCCAACTCACGAGGGTACAACTCATGGATGCACTCCGCACGCTTCAAGAAAAACGCCAGCGCATCGGCGGCGAAATCAGGGGCCTGGTCGAACGATCCGATTACTGGAACACGCTCGACCGCGAAAGGTTCGACCGTCTCTCCAATGACTACGACAAGGTCATGGAGAGCATGGAGTGCGAACAGAAAGACGCCCAGCGCCGAGCCATCGCGGCCTGCATCGACGAAGATCGCGACCGCTTCGACGTCGAAACCTCGGTTGCCGCTGGAAAGTTTCAGTCACTCGCCGATTCGCAAATCTCCGTGAGGACGCCGTGAGTACTCTTGGGATGCACAAACGCGATTCTCATTTGATGAGCGCCGCCTCTGGGCTTGTCGTCGATCATTTGTAAGCCCGCCTCTTTCAACTCGGCGATCCGGTCCGAAATGTTCTCAACCGAAAACGCCAGATGGTGCAGCCCTTCGCCCCGCTTTTCCAAAAACTTGGCGATGGGGCCCGTCGCATCATTCGGCTCCAGCAGTTCAAGCCGCACATTATTGACGGACAGAAAGCAGACGCGAACTTTGTCGTCCGGCAGTTCTTCAATCCCTTCGAATACCGCGCCGAGCGTGTGTTCGTAATACGCGCGTTGAGCCTCGATCGAATGCACGGCGATGCCAACGTGATTCAGCGAATGAACCGGTTTCATACTTCAATCCTTCTCGTTTGCTTTAAAACAAGCAAGGGCGGTTTGAGCGACGAAACAGCCCTCGCGGCTCGTACGCACCGTGAGCTATCATAAGAGAAAGTACGGGACGCGAGATACCGCATGTTTGGCGGCTGATCTTGCCAAGGAACATTTCAGATCGGGGAACCTGGGCTTTCGATGCCGCGTCTACTAGGGAAGATGTCCCAGGTCGCTGAAAAGGAAGAAGAAATGTGCCGCTACGCCGCTTGGTCGCTCGGTCTCTGGTTTGCCGCCATATCCGTCGCCTCCGCCGAATCCCTGCCGCAATGGACGCCCGCCGATCTGGTGCCGCGTTCCGATTTGGTTCTGTTGGCAAGTCAAACGGCTCCCAACAAGCTCACGGTCGCCATGGCAATCAAGGGTGCTTGTCCGGAACGGGAACTCACCATTCCCGCCTTGGGAGAATTTCGTGAAGAATTCAGCCGATTCGGCGAAAAGGCGAAGCCGGACCTAAGCGGACAGGTTGTCGTTTTCCTTTCACTGCGCGACGGCAATTCTATCGTGGCCAACGGCACGTATCGAATCACGACCGCGGGCCAGGTACTCGGCTATGCGCAAGAGATGAACCCCGGTCCTTATGAATTGCAACCGGCCGCGGCCTACCCATCGCTCGATTCGCTGATTGACAAAATTGAGATTGCCAAAACTGCCAGTCGAAAACGCCAAGCGTCGCTAATGGAACAGGTGGCCGATGCAAAAGACGACGCTGCTTTTCGCGAGGCGCTGCACGCCTTGGACGAGGTGACCCGCCTTGGCGATACGAACGTGTTCGACTTTATCGCCAGTGAGATGAGCCGCGGGGGCCGGCGCGGCCGTTACTGCCTTAACTTCCTGCAGAACATTCCGGACCCCACGATATTCCCGCTGCTTAAGGCGCAATACGAAAGAACAAAGAAGGTGACCGTGCTGACTGTCATGGGGCAGCAAGGGTCCCCCGCGGCACTTCCGTTTCTCGAGCAGGCCGTGTTGAGCCGAGAAGGTGACGAGGCTTCAAGTTTCGCCAGCTTTGCCATCATGACCCTGTATCAGTCGCTGAAAGTTCGAGGAAACAAGGCCGACTGTGAAAAAGTCGAAAACACCATCTTTCGCTTGTTCGACGAAAGGCCGTTTTTCCAGGAATATGCAATGTCGAATCCCCATGTCTTGGGAGTCATTCCAAACACGGGCGCGATCTCTCGACTAGAGGAGATTCACAAACGCGTGAAGGGGGATCGCTCGAATCGAGAATACCAAGTCGAACACGCCCTGCGTGAGTGCCGTCGAAGGATCGCTGAGAACGCGAAGCCACGCAAATGAGGCAATCGTTGAGTTGAAAGAACCGACAAAATGGATGCGTGATGTCCCTGGTGCAAACACCTATCAACGCGACATCTTTTTGGGCTTGAGCTTTGGCCTCTTTGGCTGAGAATCTCCTCGGATTCGAGCAGCTACTATTCACTCACAGGCAAATGCATAAGTGTGTGGATGGATTCACCAACGAGAGGGTCCTTCAGTAGATCTGCTAACTGTTGCTGCAACGCCCCTTTGTCCTCACAGAATTGTTGCTCACCCGCCCACGAAAGAGAACAAGGATATCCAGCCCTGTCTTGGTTCCACCCAGCCAGTTTCAGAGCAGGGCTCTCATCAATTGAGGGATTCGTTGCGACGAGCCTCCATGAAGATTCGAATCCGGGGACGGGCCATTCCACGCGTTCAATCAAAACCGCGTTGTCGGTCGCCTTAGCCAGTTGTGTATTGAGTTCCTCGAATACGCGATCGATTTCTTTTCGTGCGCGATCCGACGCTTCAGCCGCCTTGAGGCCCTCCTGTAGCGCCGCTGTAAAGTCAGCCATTTTTCTCTACCCTTTGAATTGCGCTGATTACCGGAAAATGATCGAATACTTCCGTCGGCTTTGTGACTCGTTTATCGTACCCTTCCAAGTATACCACTCGCGTGTATTCCTCGTTAAGCTGCCAGGTCCCGTCTCCGAGGAATGAGCCCGAAAAAATGATCTGATCGAATGTTCGCCACTTGGTGTCGACTCCCTTGCCGTAATAGCAAGTACCCGCATACGAGTTGTTCGGCCGCTCGGGAACATGCGGAAGATGTTCACCCATGGTCCGCCAAAAGGGGTTGTAAAGATAGTCGGATCGCTTTCGCACGAGGCGACGGTCACGTGACGCGAGCAGTTGTTCGGCGAGAGATTTATCATGGGGTTCGTCGTTAAAGTCCCCCAATACAACGGACTGGCTTGGCACGCCGCCGTTTGCCTTCAGCGAAGCGATCGCCTCACGCAAACGAAGACCAAGCACATGTCGGTCAGCGCTGTTTTCTTCGCACCACAGCCTGCTCGGCCAATGGCAAACGAACACATGAATGAGGTAATCACCGTCAAGAACTACAAGATCGTGACGGTGGGAAACCTTCAGCGACCGAGTGCCGCGAATGGATCGGATGGATTCCGTGTCGACTAGTCCCAGTCTGCCCGTGTGATAGAGTAGGCCAGTGTCAAACCTCACCCGACCCGACCGTTGGGTTCCGTCAAAAAAGGTATAATTTGGGAGTTCCGAAATCTTCATGATCTCCCGAACGTCCTCTGGAGTTACCTCTCCTAGAGCCAAGCAGTCCACTTCCAGATCAACCAGCAGATACCGAATAGTCTCCGCGGCAACTTGCAATTCGGACTGGTTCGACCGTCGCTGGCCTAACGGCGAAAGAGCCGTATTCCACCAAGAGAATGTGAGACGAGTGCCCATGCTCATTTAGTATCGTAATCGATCAATCATGCACAAGTGGTCAGCCGCCTATTAAAGACAACACGCCTCGGCTTAGCAATTGCACGTCATTGATCGCGGCGCGGGTAGGAATCGCGGCCCCTAAGAGAGCGTTAGGGTCGATCGCATGAGAACGGCTTGCGGCTTGGTCGGCTCGTCTTCCTTGCTGCCGGGGAAGGCGGTGCGCAACAGTCCGACGGCGACGGTGATCGAGGATCGAATGGGACGCACTCCTGGAATTTTGTTAGGTTCGATCGACGTTACGCTGTCCAGCGCGGGGAGCGGCATGTTGAGCGCGACGGATGAATAACCTGGCACTTCATCAGAATTCCCGCCGGGTGATTGCAGGGTGTCACTGCCCTGTCCGTTGGGAACCTGAGTGATGACATTCGCTTCCTTGTCGATGGAATTCGCCGGCTCGGTACCGGTGCCCGCAATGGAGGTCGTTGGGGAAGCGGCTGATTCCAGCAACGTCGGCAATGCTGGAATAAGAGCGATCAAGACCAAGGCGGCCACGACCGCGATCGCCGAAATCCACTGAGCCGTTTTCCACGAACTGGCCGGCAATTCGGCCTGCTTCCGCATGCGGTTGATGACGTTTTGCGTGAACTCCGCCGAGGGCAATTGTCGGTCGCTCATTTCGGCATCGTTGAGATCGATCGCCTCTTGGACCACCGACCAACCTGCGACCAATTGAGCGCAACCCGGACAACGCAGCGCATGCGCGCCCAAGTTGTTATCCGTGGATGGACAGCGCCGGGCATCCAGCAAGTCATTCAGTCGGTTTTCAAACTCTTCGCATTTCATATTCGGACTCTTGTATTACGCCACGACGTCGCAATTGATCGACAATCTCACGTCGGGCACGGTGAACCCATGTCTTGACCGTTCCAACCGGACAATTCATCGACTCGGCAATTTCCGCATAGCTCAATTGGTGTTCATGAAACATCACAAAGGCTTGACGTAGTTCGTCTCGAACCTTCAGCAGCGCTAAACGCACTTCCTCGGCCAGGTTTTGAGCCGCCTGCATGTCGGGAGTCTTGTCGGTGATCGGTTCCGCGATCGTTTGCATGGGCGGTTTTCTACGCCGTGTGGCCAGGGCCGTTCGACAGCGGTTGCCGGCAATCGCCAGCAGCCAAGGCTCGAATTCTCGATTGGCGTCCCAAGTTGCGAGGTTTTTCAGAACTCGTACGAATGTCTCTTGAGCCGCGTCCTCGGCGTCCTCTCGGCTGCCGAGCATCCGGTAACAAAGACCAAAAACCTGTCCGCGAAACCGGTCCACAAGATCGACCATCGCATCTTGGTGCCCGGCAAGGCATCGTTTTACAAGTTCGCGGAATTCGTCTGACAACAGGAAGTCCTTAACCCCGCAGGGTCGTCGTAAGATGATACTCGGGGGAGTCGAGGCAGGTTTCAACCGAACTGGCGACGATTGGGACGTAATTCTCGTTCTGCCGCCGGATCTTGGAGAATTCCTCAAAAAAACTTGAGAGATTTCCAGATTGGTAGCCGGCCGGACCTGACAACGACCACGGACCTCCGACTGGAAGGCGGGCGGGCTCGCCGAGCCTTGGTCATCATCGCGTTTCAGCGTGCTACCGCCGGTTGAAGAAATCCTTCAGCACCTGGGCGGCCGCATCGCGTGAATTCTCGGATTGAGAATTAGGCACATCGGGCAGTTTTCCGAACTCTCGCTTCTTTTTCGTTTTCGGAGAGCCGACTTTCGTGTCTTCTTCGGTGACATCAGCACCGCTGATTGTGTCCGTGGTGGCGTCGGCTTCATCGTCGGCCTTGGAATCCGCCGATTTTCCGGCCTGCGCTGCCTTGGCGGCTTCGGCCTTCTCCAGCAAAACGCGTTCGGTTTCGTCCAATTTATATTGGCGGGTATCCGGATCCGTCAGCTTTTGTGCTCGATCCACCTCATCCGCTTCTTCCAGCCAGCCGTCAATGTCCTCTTCGCCGCCTTTTGCTTCTTTTTCTACCGTTCGCGCGACCGCTTCCTTGACGTTCTTAACAACCGGCTTCTTGGTGCCTGCAAGACCATGGTCGATCAAAACTTCGAATTCCACCTTGCCGACCCGCAACCGATCGCCAAGCTTCAATTCGCGGTCGCCTTCCACCTTTTCGTCATTCACAAACGTGCCGTTACGGCTCTTCAAATCTCGGACGACGACCCCGGTTTCGCCAATACGTATAACGCAGTGCTTGCGGCTGATTAAGTCGCTGCGAGGACGAAGTTGGCAGGCGTCATCACGTCCGATCAAGAATTGCGAGACAGGAATCTTCACTTCGCGACCAGCATTTGCCCCATGCAACACCCTTAACTTCACTCGCATGCTTGAATCCTTCGTAAGGCCGTTCTACGAAAAAAAGCTGAACAATGGCTGCATCGACGGCGAAGCTTGATGGGGAAGGCGAAGTAATCGAAAATATCTAGAAAATCTGCCGACTCCCAATTCAGCATCAGGCTTTTCCTTGACTCGAATGATCGCGGAATTCGCCTGCTATGTAAAGCTACAGCTTACTGAATTTGCGGAAATGTGTCAAAAAAAATGCCACCTACGGAGGGGCTCATCGGCGTTTTGTCCAGGTTTCCTCCGAAAATTTCTTAGCTTCGATCTGAAGGGCGGAACTCGACTCGGAAGGCCTGCAACTGTCCGTTTGGAACGAGATGTCCAACTCTTGGCTCAAAAGTTGGGTCCATTTGGGAATCAACTCGGAAATCTCGACGCTCACGTCGAGCAGGTCCTCGATTCCCCCCAATTCAGGAGCGTGCGGCGATCCGCTCAGCAGAATGCTGCCATGTTGCAAGACGGCCCCGAAGTGCCGGCGCTGCGCGCTGCCAGCAATTTTTGACCGGCCCAAAAGCACATCGCCTGCGGAACGGCGCTGAAAGCAAAGAAAAGGCTGATTTTCCGTCACCTGGCCACCCTCACAAAGATTGGCTTCTACACCCCACTCCAGGAGGGAACGAATCAGGGTCTTGTGGAATGTGTCATAGAGAGCGGCCACATTCCGAGAAACGCGATCGGTGATGGGTGCTGAAAAGCTATAGGTTAGCTCGTGGTCGTGGATGATCGCGCCGCCGCCCGTTGCGCGGCGGACGAGCGGCTGGTCACGACTGGAAAGATGATGTCGCCGGTCTTCAAGCCGCTGGAAATAACCCAGCGATACCGTGGCTTCTTGCCATTGATAGAACCTGAGTGTCGTTGGACCTGACGAGCCGGCCGATTCCAACAGCGCTTCGTCGACCGCCATGTTCCACGACCCGCGCGCCGGCGGGTCGACGATCAGTCTTCCACGGTCCATTTTGTCACCGGCTTCCGCGCCGCGCGTACTTCGTCCGGGCGGTTCACGCTCGTCGAATGCGGCGCGTCGTGCAATTGTTCGGGCGACTCTTCGGTGATGCGGAACAGGGCTTCGGCAAACGCATCCAGAGTTTCCTTGCTCTCGGTCTCCGTGGGCTCGATCATCATGGCTTCGGGGACGGTCAAGGGAAAGTAAACCGTCGGCGCGTGAAAACCGTAGTCCAGCAGCCGCTTGCCCAAGTCCATCGCCGTGATCTTCTTTTCCTTTTTCAAGCTGGCGGCGGAAGCCACGAACTCGTGCATGCAACGATCGCCGTGCGGCACCGGAAGAATGTGCTTCACACGGCTCAATAGGTAGTTCGCATTGAGGACCGCATTTTCGCTCACGCGGCGCAATCCATCCGGGCCATGCGTGCGGATATAACAATAAGCTCGTACAAGCACGCCCACGTTGCCGAAAAAGCTGCGCACGCGACCGATTGATTTCGGTTGATCGTCGGCCAGAATAAAGCGATCGCCTTGTCGCTCGACGACGGGACTAGGCAGATAGGGGCGTAGTTTCTCGATCACACAGATGGGGCCCGCTCCGGGACCGCCGCCGCCATGCGGACCGCTGAAAGTCTTATGCGGGTTGAAGTGCATCATGTCCGCGCCGAAGTCGCCCGGCCGAGTAACACCCAAGATGGCGTTCATGTTCGCGCCATCCAAATAGATCAGGCCACCCCGCGAATGAACCAAGTCGGAAATTTCGTCGACTTGCCGGTCGAACAGTCCCAGCG
This sequence comes from Planctomycetota bacterium, assembly GCA_029259935.1. Next base: position 24,372 of record JAJDEH010000047.1, on the reverse strand, counting down.
TGTTGGGGTTGGTGATCATGAACACCGCGACCCGTTCGTCAAGATTCTGCCGCAAGTCGTCCATGTCGACGAAGCCGGCGGGCGAACTCTTGATGGTCTTGAACTCGAATCCCGCCATGTGCGCGCTGGCCGGGTTGGTTCCGTGGGCACTGTCGGGAGCCAGCACAACCGTGCGGTCTTCTCCCAACTCGCGAAAATGAGCCGCCGCCACCAGCAGCGCCGTCAGCTCGCCATGGGCTCCCGCGGCCGGCTGCAACGAGACGCCCGGCAATCCGGAAATTTCGCCCAACATGTCTTGTAGTCCATGCAGCAGTTCCAGCAATCCCTGCAGTGTATCTGCGGGCTGGTAGGGATGCAGATCAGCCAATCCGGGCAGCGCCGCCATTCGCTCGTTGCGCTTCGAATTGTATTTCATCGTGCACGAGCCGAGCGGATAGAAGTGCGTGTCGACCGACATGTTCAACGTCGACAGGTTCGTGAAATGCCGCACGACCTCGGGCTCGGCCAGTTCGGGCAACTTTGGCGGCTGGTCGGCCAGAGCAGCGGGCGGCAGCAATTCATCGATTGGCGTATCGCCGACATCACTGGCGGGAAAGCGAGCGGCACGGCGGCCGGGCTTCGATAGTTCAAACAACAGTTGGGTAGCTTGTCGATTACGCATGGATTGTGGTAGCCGAATTGCTTTGGGCAAAGCAACTCGCCAATTTGTCGATTTCCTGTTGGGTTCGTTTTTCGGTGACCGTCACCAAGAGGCAGTCGCTCAGTTGTGGATACCAGCGGCCAAGCGGCACTCCGGCCAGAATCCCGGCCTGCTTCGCTTCGCCTACCAGTTGAGAAACTTGGTCCGCCTGATCGCGGATGACAAATTCCTTGAAGTACGGTGACGGGAAGGCGGCTGAAAATCGCTCGCTGGCCGTCAATTGTCGCTCGGCGTAGTGCGACTTGCGCAGGCAAAGCTCTCCAACTTCGCGCATCCCTTGTGGGCCCATGAGCGCCAGATAGATGCTGGCCCGTAGGGCGTACAGTCCTTGATTCGTGCAGATGTTGCTAGTCGCCTTCTCGCGGCGAATGTGTTGCTCGCGCGTTTGCAGCGTGAGCACCCAGCAGCGTCGATTGCCATGAGCCAACGTTTGGCCCGCGATGCGTCCAGGCATCCGGCGCACAAAAGCTTCGCGACAGGCCATGATCCCCAGGTACGGTCCGCCGAACGCCATCGGGCTGCCCAGCGACTGGCCTTCCGCCACCGCGATATCGGCTCCTAGTTCCCCAGGCTGTTTGAGTAGCCCCAGACTCATCGGATCGAACGACTGCACCAACATGGCCCCGGCGGCATGGGCAATTTTCGCGACCTCTTCCACTTCCTCCAGACATCCGAAGAAGTTTGGATGTTGAATCAGTACGCAGGCCGTTTGGTCGTCCACGGCGGCCGCTACGGCTTCCAGCGAAGTCGTGCCGTCGGCGGCGTCGATGCACACGAGCTCACAATTCAAGTTTCGCAAATACGTGCTCAAACTTTGTCGATACTCGGGATGAACGCTCGACGTGGTGACGACCTTGCCATGCCGGCGCGTGGCGTTCATGCTCATCAGCACCGCCTCAACCGCCGCGCTGCCGCCGTCGTAAAGGCTGGCGTTGGAAACATCCATGCCGGTCAGTTGGCAAATCAATGTTTGATATTCAAACATGGCCTGCAGATTGCCCTGGCTGACTTCCGGCTGATAAGGCGTATAGGAAGTATAAAACTCACCGCGCGAGGCGAGCGCGTCGACGGCGGCTGGAATGAAATGGTCGTAGCTGCCGCCGCCCAAAAAACAAGCGGACCGGCCGGCGTGCGTGTTGCGATCGGCGAGTGTGCCGACATGCTGAGCCAGTTCTAGTTCCGTGAGCGCGGGAGGCAAGTCCAGTTCGCGACCCAATTGCAATTCGGCGGGAACTTGCTCGAAAAGCTCGTCGATCGAATTGGCTCCGATCGCGGCGAGCATCGCTTGCTGGTCTTCTTGCGTGTTGTATAGATAGGGCATGGCAATTTTAGAGAATGAGAATTCTTGTCGGCTGGACTAAATGAGACTTCCGAGCGATGGCTCGTATTGGTCAGAGGCACTGCCTCGCTTGAATTAACCTTCTTCGGCGCACTGTTTTTCGTAGGCACCAGGATCAAGCAGATTTGAGAGCCCCGCTTCGTCGCTGATTTTGACTTTGATCAGCCACCCGGCACCATAAGGATCATCGTTGAGCGTTTCGAGGCTATCGGGAATTTTTGCGTTCACCTCGATCACTTCGCCGTCCACCGGACTGTACAGCGGACTGACCGCTTTGACCGATTCCACTTCGCCAAACTCATCGCCCTTGGCAATCTGCTTGCCGACTTCCGGCAGTTCCATGAAGACGAGGTCGGTCAACTGCTCGACGGCAAAAGCCGAGATCCCGACCGTGGCGATCTTCGCGCCGTCCTCGTCCGAGACATGGGCCCATTCATGCGTTTCGTTGTAGAGTAATTCTTTGGGGTCCACGGCTTATCCTTTGCTACTTTTCTCGAGAATAAAATGGCAGCTTGACCACGCGCGCCGGTTCGCGTCTGCCGCGTATATCGATCGTCAGTTCCGTGCCCACTTGGCTAACGTCCGACCGAACGTAACCCATTGCAATGGGCCGATCAAGCGTGGGCGAAAACGTGCCGCTGGTGACCTCGCCGACTTGTTCGTCGCCGGCATGAATCGAGTAATGTTCGCGAGGGACGCGCTTTCCCGACATCTCCAATCCGACTCGCTTGGGCCGGTCGCTATTGGCCTTGGCGGCCGCGACCGCGTCACGTCCAATGAATTGCCGATCTTTCAAATTCACGGCGAAGCTCAAACCGGCTTGAAAGGGGTCAATCGATTCGGATAGCTCGTGACCGTATAGCGGCATGGCGGCTTCGAGCCGCAGCGTGTCGCGCGAGCCAAGTCCGGCGGGCCGAATGCCGCGCGACTGGCCGGCTTGCATGATGTTTTCCCACAGACCCACGATCGAATCCGCCGGGACAATCAACTCGCAGCCGTCCTCGCCCGTGTATCCCGTGCGGCTCACGATTCCCCCCAGCGATTCGCTTTCGGCCAACGTGTAATAGCCCAGCTCGCCTACATCCATGTTCAAGATCGGGTTGACGATCTCCAGGGCGGCGGGGCCTTGTACGGCGATCATGGCGGTGGCGGTTGTCTTGTCTCGCCATTGCAAATCGTCGTCGGCCGACAAATGTTGTTCGATCCAGGCCACGATTTTAGCGCGGTTGCTGGCGTTGACGACGAGGGAAAACCGCTGCTCCGCTGCGGAGTTCCGTAGGCAATACAGCAGCACGTCGTCCAGGATGCCACCTTGCTCGTTGGTGACCAACGAGTAGCGGATCTTTCCCGGTGCCATGCCAGCCGCACGGCGGGTAAGCAGGCGATCCAAGAACCGTTCAGCCCCCGGCCCTTCGAATTCCAACCGCCCCATATGAGAAACGTCAAACACGCCGCAGGCCGTTCGGGTGGCTTTATGCTCTTCCACAATGGACGAGTATTGAACGGGCATCAGCCAGCCGGCGAAGTCCACCATGCGACCGCCGTGCTCGGCGTGCCAGTCGTTCAGCGGAGTTTGAGCTAGTGTGCTGTTCACGAGATTGCTCGCTGGGATTTCGTACCGATCAACTTCCGTGATTAGCATTTCGGTGAAATGCCGACGCGGTCGCTCGACGTTTAGGTTGCCAAATAGCCGGGGACGGCCACAGGCATTGTAGCCGAATCACGAGTCGCTTCCAGGGTGCGGTTTGGCCCGTGTGCGGCAACTTTTTCTGGCGGGCTCGTGATTGACATCCGCCGGCGTGAGGAAAAGCCGTGAAAACGGCGACGGCATATATCCGCCGGGGTGAGCAGGCGGATAACAGTCGTGAAGAACTGAGGCGCGAAAGAGGCAACAGGACAAAGAATCGAGCAACATTCCTCAACGACGACCGACATCCGTACCCGTAAGCCCGCCAATTGTCGTTGATCGTCATCGACTTGGACATCGACGTGCAAATTAGCGAGAACGACATGATCGGGCTTGGCGTTCCTGCGGACTTCCTAACGCAATGGGCAGAGGTGCCGCCACTTCGACGGATCAGATGGTAAGATGTTTGGAAATGACGACTTCATCCAACAACCTGAAACGCCGCTGGTGGCAGTTTAACCTGCGAACGTTCTTGCTTCTCATGGCGCTAGTCGGCGTGCTGCTCGCTGGATTTTCACGCTGCCGACAATGGGGGGAAGAGCTACAAGCCGAACGTATCAAGATGGGATCGCCGGCAGCGAACCTCCACGGTGACTCAATTTGGGTTCCAGGGGTGAGTCGGCGAATCGAAGCAGGCTTGAACATGAAGCAGGAATGGTCTCAGTTTGAATCTAAATACTGGTTCCGCTAATGGTTTACGATTTGACGCGGGATTGGGACTGGGAGACTCGGCCTGGATAGCGGCCAGACGATAGCTCGAATTGTAAAAACGGACCCAATGCGGCCCCCACTCACCTATAGATGAGTCGCCCGATTTGAACCGTGGATTTTTACAAATTGGCAGCCCGAATCCGGGCAGACGTTTGTTCGCACAGGGAATAGACGATAGATTGCAGGCGAGGCGGAGGTCAGAATTCAGAGTCTTCATTTATGGTTGGTCCTGATGCGTAGCGTTCTTGGTGCGATATATGGCGGATTGCTGGCGCTGATTGCCGTATTTGTCATCGACATATTGGTCTCGGGCACGGCGATTGGTCCAGATGGTATGGAGGCATCTTGGCTTGGAATGTTTCGCAACGTTCTGTTCGTCGGCGGTCTGAGTGCTGGGATCGCAATTGGAGCCTGGCGAGGTCGTCAACGAGACAAGGCGCAACGGAGTGGTGCCCGAAATACAAAGGCTTCGGATGATTAGCGAGCCGAAACCAAAGAGGACCGACTGGCGATCGCAGACGACAACCGGAATCGGCGCAGTGTGATTCCGGAACCAGCCAGCCCAATTAGCATTGGTGCACACCGCAACCACTTCTTCCTCTTAGATCTCTTCCAGGCCTGCGGCAGTCGGGCGGGCAAGTGTTCAGTCCGGCACTCGCGTCCATGCGACTTTCTCCCGTTACGGTGTTCTCGCCTCTTTTAGGGTGCGAATCCCTTACTGGACTCCTGCGGTTTGGCCCTTTATTTCAGAGCCGTTATACTCCTTCCGTGTAAGCCGCTTTTTCACGTTCGCCGATAGGAAACCAGCGAGGCAGTACCTCAGACCAATACGAGCTATCGCTCGGACTAATTGACCCGCACCCGTTGGTCGCTGAAACTTGACACCAATGCAACAACATTCCTCCATCAACTAACCCAGCCGTTTCTGTAATTTGAACATTCGGAATTCGACTTTGTTTCGGATTTCGATATTCGGATTTGGTTTGCGGCTCCGCCGCCCGAGGAGTGACCGTTGGCCAAGCGATGGCTTGAAGAATTCGAATTGCACGAAAGCATCGGGGTGGGCACGGTTGGTGCGATCTATCGCGCCACCGATTTGCCCCACGGCCAGGACGTGGCTCTGAAGATTCTGCATCCCACGGTCTCGGACGACAAACTAATTTCAGCCCGCTTTGCCCGCGAGATGATGATTCTGGAAAAATTATCACATCCCCACATCGTCCGCTATTTCGGCGGGGGACGGGAAAAGAAACAGCTTTTTTACACCATGGAACTGGTTTCCGGCGGATCGCTGAAAGAGTTGCTGGCCCGCGACGAGCGCTTGCCGTGGCGCGAGGTGGCGACGATCGCCGTGCAGATTTGTTCGGCTCTGCAACATGCCCACAATCACGGCATCATTCATCGCGATCTCAAGCCGGCCAACCTGTTGTTCACCGAGGAAGGCGAAGTCAAGCTGTGCGACTTTGGAATCGCCCGCGACGCCAACGCCAAGACGATCACCGCCGACGGTTTGACGGTCGGTTCTTACTACTACATGCCGCCCGAACAGATTCAGGGCGAACAGGCGGTGACCGGACAAGCCGACTTGTACGCGTTGGGCTGTGTGCTGTTCGAAATGCTCGCGGGCCGGCCGCCTTACCAAGGCGATAACTTCGCGCAGATTTTTGAGCAACATTTGCATAGCGCGCCGCCGCGCGTGAGCGACTTCGAACTGTCGTGCCCGCAGCAATTCGACGAGGTGATTGGCCGCCTGTTGGAAAAATCCCCCCAAGACCGGCCCTTCAATGCGCGCAACGTGCAGGGCACGATCATGGAGATTCTCGATCCGACGCCCGCGCGGGCAACTTCACTGGCCGCAAGCAACGAAGAAGATGTACCGGCTTCGACCGTTGTCGAGCAAGGGCGACAAGCAGTCAGCGAACGATTGTCACATGCGCATCTGGCCAACGACTATCAGAGCGTCTCCTGGAAATCGATGGCGGCGATCTTCTTCGTGATCGTTCTGCTCATTTGTGCCGCCTGGTACTTTGGTGGTTGAACACGCCGGCTTGAAACGGAGAACGCGAAGCGGTCCTTTCTGGCCCAGCAAGACGAAAAGGGACATTTGCGTATTTCGTTGCAGGGAGAGCGGTCGCAATCGTTCGTCCGGTTGCTAGGGGTTCGGCCGGGAGTGGCGGACGCGCGTTCGAGTCTCAAAAAAAGCCGCCAAAGTTTGATTGTGCCGGTTTTAGCGGTCGTCCTCTGCCTAGATCAGCCGTCCCATAAGCTACTTTATTAGAAGGGACTGCCCTTCCCGGTCCGGGCCCCAAATTCAATTTCTCTGGCAGAAAATCGGCTATGCCCCTGCAAGACTCCAGCCACGGCATTCTTGATGAACTTGTGCGCAAATCGAGAACGATGTACTCGCTGCCATCGGTCGCGGTTCAAGTTCTGGACCTCACCAATCAGCCAACCGTCGATACGCAGGCCCTAAAGGAATGCTTGGAAAATGATCCCGCGCTCGTGGTCAAGGTGCTGCGCGTGGCCAACAGTTCGCTGTTTGGCTTGAGCGGCAAAGTGACCAGCCTGTCGCACGCGCTGGCCTTGCTGGGGATCAAGCCGCTGAAGATGTTGGTCCTTGGATTCAGTCTGCCCAAGGAATTATTCGAAGGCGTGGATGTCAAAATCCTCACGCAATATTGGAAGGGCACCCTGATCAAGTCGGTTGCGGCCCGTGAATTGAGCCAACAGTTTTGGAAACAATCGGGCGACGAACCGTTCATCGCGGCCCTGTTGCAAGATATTGGCATGTTGGTGCTGATCCAACAACTGGGCGAGTCTTACACGACGTTCCTTGCTGAAGCTCGGCAAGAGGGAATCGACATTCCCAAATTGGAACTCGACACACTGGGATTCGACCACGCGGTGTTGAGCGCTCGCATGCTGGAAGCCTGGTCGTTGCCCGAGATCCTGATTCGTGCCGTCGGCAGTTCTCGCGATTCCGCGAATTGGTCTGAATTGCCAGAGGACGAATTGGCACTTTGCCAAATTCTGCATCTGGCCGATTCGATTTCTCAATTGCTGACGGCCACGCGTACCAACATGCTGCCGGTGATATTTGAATTAGGCCAGCAGTATCGCGAAGTCTCTCCCACTCAAATGGAAGAATTCGTGTTGCAACTGGCGTCCACCGTCGCCGAGTTGGCCGAGGTGTGGTCGATCGATCTGTCAGACGATTTAGATTTTGTCGAAATCTTAGCCAGTGCCCATGCGCAAATGGCCGAATTGACGGAAGGCATGGCCGCTGATCCGGCCGGCGGTGCTTGGCCCGATCGAGAGCGAAAAGGTTGGAGCCCAGCTCAGCGGACACTAGCCGACGAAGCCGAACTGAGCCTGCTGCATGCGGGGTCGTCATCGAACTCGGCCCGCGCGGCGGTTGCCAATATGGCGGCGACGTTGGTGCGAGAGAGCTGTGATTCGATGCCCGAGTCGACGTCCGAGTTGGGCTTTATCGGCCAAGTCGATGCGGCCGTGCAGATCTGCCGTCAGAATCGCTGTCCGCTCAGCCTCATGCTGATCGAATTGGATCGTTATGAAGACATGATCGTGGACCGCGGGATCGACGGTGCTGAACAGCGAGTTCACATGCTGGCCTCGGCGCTTGATTTTGTGTGTGACGCGCCCGATTCGATTTTGCACCTGGGCGGTTCCCGATTCGCCCTGATTTTGGAAGATCATGACCGGGCCCATGTCGTCGACCTCGCCCGACAGGTTAGCCAAGACTTGAATGAAGACGCACAAGTCCCGAATTCGCGCCGCAGCCAACCCCTGACCGTCAGCGCCGGTATCGCCAGTCTGTCGGTACCGCCGAGAAATTTTCCTGGGCATGAGTTGATCGAGTCGGCGGAGCGTTGCTTGTATGCGTCCAAAGCGGGCGGCGGTGGTGGTGGCGCGGGCGTGAAGAGTATTGAATTGTATTAAATCGCCCGCCAATTGGCCCCATTCAACCCGCATGGATCAAGTGCGCTTGCCTGTGGTATGTTGGCGAAATGGCCCACGAACAACTCCCCCGGGACAACCCGACCCACCCGCCAGAAGAGCGGTTCGACGTGGTTTCCGCGCCGGACGTCGCGCCTTGGGAAGAGGCGCCCCAAAATTCGCCCGCCGGTGAGATTGTCGATGCCGAGGTGGTCCGCTCGCCTCAAAGTCGTCGTCGTCGGATCGTCATTCCCGTGGTTCTATTTCTCTTGACCTGCCTGTCAACATTTTGGGTCGGCGCGACCGATTGGGCGCCGATCGCCGTTTTCAACGCGGGTTGGCAAGATCACTTCCTATCCACTCGGATGGTCATTTTGAAACACTGGCCTCAAGGTCTGGCCTACATGGCGTGTGCGTTGGCGATCTTGTTAACCCATGAACTGGGACATTTTTTTGCCACCGTGTTCTATCGCATTCGCGCAAGTTTGCCGATCTTCATTCCCTTTCCCGCGAATCCACTAGGGACTTTGGGAGCGGTGATCGTGATGAATCCCTACATGGCGAACCGGCGTCAGATTTTTGACATCGGGATCGCGGGGCCCCTGGCCGGACTAATCTTCGCGGTGCCGATCATGTGGTATGGCACCATGACTTTGGATTTGACCACCCCCAGTTACGGTATTGAACTGGACATCCCGATTGCCGTCCGCTGGCTCATGAATTTCTACCAACCGCCCGGTTACGAGCCGGGATGTTACGTCGCCATTTCGCAGGTCAACCCTTTCTTCATGGCGGGCTGGTTCGGGCTGGTCGTGACGGGGTTGAACATGTTTCCCATCAGCCAACTTGACGGCGGTCATGTCACTTACACGATCTGCGGCAAAGCGGCCCACTGGATTGCCCGCGGGTTCATGGTTGCTTCGATCGCTTATGTCACGTACACCTGGTTTCACCCACTTGCTTTAATGGTGATTTTGGTGCTGATGCTGGGAACTGACCATCCGCCGACCAGCGACGACAAGGTTCCCCTTGGTTGGTTTCGGACGGTGTTGGGCTGCGCTTCGTTTGCGATTCCCATTCTCTGTTTTCCGCCGCGCGTGTTTATCCTCAATTTCTAACCGCTGGCCGCGCGAACAGCGGGCGACAGGCACGTCGCGCATTGAGCGACCAAACGGCCCGCAACGCCTGTTTCCAATCTCCTGGCAGCTAGACGTCAGCTTGGCGATTCGTGGATGCAAGAAGACGGGCCTTCGAAAACGGCACCGAAGGCCCATCTGCAAGGTTGTCGAGGTCGATGACCACGCGTTGCTGCCGACACGCTGCCGAAACGAGTCGGCTTACATTCACACGTTAGTAGCGATAGCGAGAGTAGTGTTGCGAGTAACCACCATGGCTTCGGCTTCGAGAATAACTTCGTCCCGGATAGCCATAGCCGTAATGTCGATAGGCACCGGGATAGTGATAGCTTCGGTGGTAGCCGCCCCGGTTCCCATATCCATAGCTCCGAGAGCCATAACTTCGATAACCGCTGCTTCGATAACCGCTGCTGCGATAGCCGCTGCTGCGATAGCCGCGATTTCCATGGCCCTGGTAGCCGTAGCCCCCATAGCCATATCCACGATGCCGTGCCGACGCGCGGTCGGGGATGAACACCAGAGCGCTAATTGCCACCAACACCAAAACAGAAAACATTCCAATTCGCATGAGAATTCCCTCCAAGGTAACAAGCTTTCCCCCGCCGGCTTTCATTTTTGAAGGGTGAACTCGTGGGGTCTGTGAGCAGGCCCACAGTCGAACGTGATTCCAGTTGGCTGGTTTCACGTTCAAGTGTCAACGCCAAGACACGTGACGCGCACGGACGGCGACTCGGCGAAGTCGGACTGTCTGCTGGAATTGCCCTCAAAACTGGTCTATTCGACACCTTTTCCACCCGATAGCGGGTGTCTTAAAGTGCCCAATTATTCAATTTCACCTCGCCTTCAGCTTTCAGCGAATTGACGAGGCGAGTAAACTAAATGATGCAGGCAGCGAGCATCGCATGACTGCACCAACTCTTTTCTTTTACGGAGCAGCTAGCGCAAGAGGCGATAGTTGATTGCACATTCCGTGAGTTCTCGTCTAGGAATTCTTCTGTCGGCTGTATGGCTCGTTGCCGCTGGGCAACCGGGTGCCTATGCGCAGAGTGACGCACCACCCGGCGGGGGCAATTCCGGTTCTTCAGCCTCCGAATCGCGATCCGGCCAAGTCGAGAAATCGCCGCTTGATACCTTCTATCTGAAGGACAAGGACGGCAACCCCATTCCCTACTTCAAAATGCCCTTTGAAGAGTTTGAGGAGATTTATCGCCAGTACAAAAGGAAAATGGAACCCGATCCGCCCAAGCGATTCGCCTTAAAAGACATTCAGGCAGACGGTGAAGTTAAGGGCGGGCGGGTCGAACTGACATTCAAGGTGGAAGTTGTGACACTGGTCGACGGGTGGATTCGAGTTCCACTGGGGTTGGCCAACGCGATCGTTCACCCGGAATCGAAGTCCCGCGGCGCGGGCGCGAAACTGACACACTTTTTCGAGTTTGACGCTGAAGAAGAGAGTCACATGTGTTGGATTCGGGGAACGACCGATCAGCAACACGCCATCAGCTTCACTGCGTCGGCACCGACCCATGCCGTGGGGGCCAGCACTTCTTTCAAGCTGAATGTTCCACGAGTACGCTCTCGATTGAAACTGCGAATCCCGGGCAACATCGGCGTGCCGACCGTCAGCGAAGGTTCTCATCTGCAAGACATTCAAAAACTGGGTACCCATGGAAAGCTGTTGACCATTTTAAGTTTGCGGCCGGGATTCGAAGTGACGTGGAGTGACAAACCGTCGGCGACCGATAAGTCTTCCCCGACGTTGCGGGTCAGAGCGAATATAGAAACTTCGTTTGTAGGAAAAACGGGCATCCACAGCGAAGCCCGAATCAAAGTGCGAAGTTCGGGCGAGGGCTTCGATGCGTTCGACGTGCGATTGCCGCCTGGAATGAAATTGGACAAGACCGTTCAAGCGGGTTATCGAGTGTCCGTCGTGGAACCGAAGACGCCTAAGGCGCAGCCCGTTCATGCACGGTCTCAAATCGTCAGGGTTGAACTCGATAAGAAGACGACGGCCACGGACGAAATTCGCCTCATCGCGGACTCCATCAACCCCGACATGCCAGTGGCCGGTGAACGGGAGTTGGCGGGATTCGATGTGTTGGGTTCGCCGTTTCAAACGGGTGTTTTCGATTTGATTATCGATAACAACTGGACGCTGCAATGGACGCCGGGACCCAAAATCCGTCGAGAGGAAATTCCACAAAAACGTCGCGAGGCGGGCGTCGTGTATCGTTTTGCCTACGATGGCCAGCCGTGTTCACTTCAAGTGCAAGTGGTTCGTAGGCGGCAACACTTAGAGGTTACTCCGGCCTACCGTTTAGACGTCGATTCGGAATTGACGCGACTGGAAGCCAAGCTGAGCTATCGCGTGCGCGGCGGGCGAATCGATCACGTCGACATTAAGATGCCAGGCTGGGAAGTCCAGCCCATCACCGGCCAACCATTGGTGGATACCGCGACAACACAAATTGGCCCGACGAACCCCTTGGTCATCAATCTCTCACCAACGAGGTCCGAGCCGCTTGATCAGTTTACGATCACGATACAAGCAATTCGCCGCCACTCAAGCACCACCGACGTGGCGACCAGCAACGACGAAGCGGGCAACAGCAAAGAAACGAAAACCGACGGCGTAGCGAATGACGACCCGGCGAATGACGACGACGAAACTTCACAAATCCTGATTCCCATTCCACAACCGGACGGCACGACGTTTGGGTCGGCCGAGGTCACCGTCGTCCCGGCGGCCAACGTGGTCTTGACGCCGGACAATACAAAAATCAAAGGGCTCACTTCCGATTCCGCTCCGTCCGTTGGAGTCGAGGCGGGGGGAAAACTGCCTCCGCTTTATTATCGTAAAGGGGCGGACTCAGGTCCGGCGACGTTTGCCAGTCGGTATGTCGTAAAGGAACGAGAGGTATCCATCATTTCGGCCGCAACTTGCAAAGTTGCTGCGGGTCGTGTTGATGTCCGGCATCACTTCACCTACGACGTTGAATACGAACCGATCAGCATTTTATATGTCGATGTGCCGAAATGGTTGCTAGCGAACCACGATTTCAAGATTGTTTCCGATCAAGAAGAACTCGACTGGGTTGAAGTCACCGATGTCGACCTGACTGGTCACGTTACGGACTTCAGCCGGCTGCACATCGACCTGCGGGGAAGCCGTCTGGGTCAGTTTTCACTTCAATTTGAGTTCACGATTCCGTTGCCGGAATTGGCTCGTGACCACGAGGCGCAGCCCACCATTCCGCTGGTCGCGCCCGCCGACCCGGCCGAAGCCTCGCACGTCATTCGCGAGTTGGCCATCGTGGCGCAACGGCCGATTCAGGCGCGGCCCGCCGAGGAAGATTGGAGTCCTCGCGGAACGGACCCGTCCGAAGAAACTGGAACGGAAATTTACACGTATGCCAGCGACGAGGCACCCGACGAAATTGAATTGTCGCTCGCGCTTGTCGACGAGCCGCTCGATAACGGGTCGATTGTGGTCGAACAATTGTGGGTTCAGTCTCGACTGGCGGCCACGGGCCGTGACGATCGCGCCGTGTTTCGATTTTCGACCGATGACGCCAAAGTCATCCTGCAACTGCCCGTGAATGCCCGTCTTAAGAACCTGACCTTGGATGGCAAGGCGATCTCACGCGCTGGATCACTCGAATCTTCCATTGCGGTCAAACTGCCGCCGCGATCAGAGTGGCAACAGCACGTTGTTGAGGCAGCCTATGCTTTGCCTCGCAGCGGAACGCAGGGCGGGGCCGCGACCGCAGAGTTTCCCAAGTTGCTTGGAACGACGCCGCAGCAGTCTTTTTGGGAATTGATCTTGCCCGGCGACGAGTACTTGCTGTTCACTCCCCATGGCATGACGCCAGAAGTGAAGGACGGGAGAGATGGTTGGAAGTGGCACGGGTTTTATTGGAGACGCCAGCCAGCTTGGAATCAAAGCGAATTGGAGTGGCAGTTGGGGGCCGTGCCGAGAAAGGAATTGCCGGGAACCTACAACCGTTACGTATTCAGTTCGTTTGGTTCCGTCCAGCCGACCGCGCTCGCCACGGCTGGCAGATTTCAGATCATTCTGGTGGTTTCTTCGTCAGTATTTTTCGCCGGGTTGCTGCTGATTTACTTCCCGGCCCTAAGGCACCCGGCCGTCATGCTGGCTGGCGGCGTGGCCTTGTGCGCCCTGTGCTTCGTCTATCACCAAGCGGCTCTTCAAGTAGGCCAGTTGGCCGTCTTGGGAATTACCTTCGTGGCCGTGGTTCAGCTATTGCGTTGGTTGGTCGAGCGGCCACGTAAAAAGCCAGCCATCATTCATGGATCATCGCGAGCAGCTCACGAGACCGGGTCGACGGAAACGCTGCGCATGCCAACTGAGAATAGTTCGCAGTTCCGCACGGCGGCCGCGCCGTTATCGGTGCAGTTGCCCGAGCCGTCCACGCACGTGCCTCAGTCGTAGTGAATATCATGCTCGCCAATCGCTCTATCCTATTGCCGATCTTGATGTCTATCGTCTGCGGCCTCGCGCTGCGGGCCGAACTTGCGCGAGGGCAAGACGCTCCGCTTGAGGGCGCGGGCACGCCGCTGAAATTCCGCATGTTGTTCATCCCCCAAGATACCCTTGACCAATGGAAACGGAATCAACGGCAACCGATTCTTCCCATGGATCGAGCCGAATTTGAACAACTGGTCAAGAGCCTTCAGTTCGACGACCGTTCGCACCCCGCCGCAAGGATCACGAGTACGAATTTGAAGGCCAAGCTGGTCGACGGCGAGTTCCTGGAAGGCAATGCCGCGTTGGAGATCATTCATGTTGCCGAGAAAACCGTCGCAATGCCTTTCGAGCCGCTGAATCTTGCGATTACCGGCGCTCCGGCATGGGAAGATCCAGAGTCGCTTGACGCGACCATCGCCGCGCAACCAGATGGGACCTTGGTGGTGCCCGTCGAAAAGTCTTCGACGCTCTTGTTCCCTTGGGCCTTGAGGCCGAAGGATTCCGATGACCGGCGCCGCGTCTTCGAGTTTCATCTGCCGGCCAGTTCGGTCAACCGCATCGAGCTTCAGTTGCCAACGAACATGGTTCCCGAGGCCGAGAGCGGCTTTGCTAAGAAGTTGCCCAGCCAAGCGGCCGAGGAGCTCGCCACGTGGGTCGTCGAGTGGGCTGGCCGTTCACCGTTTCATCTCGAGTTGGTGCCCATCGAAGATCGGAATTCTCGCAAACCATTAGTTCTGCTTGGCGAACGTCGCGAGTATCGATGCTCATCCGATCTCGTCGCGATGTCGGCGGAATTCAAACTAGATGTCTATCACCAACCGCTGAACGAGATTCGCTTCCACCTGGATGAACCAATCGAAGTGCTCTCGGCGTTGATCGGGGATCGGGAAATCGCGATCGAAACGATCAAGCGGGATGCGGGAGACGGATTTGACTTGGTCTTGTTGTTGCCAGAGCCATTGATGGGCGTCGGCCGGATCGTCCATCTCGATGCCTTAATTCCGATTGTCACGTCGAAACCTTGGACGCTTCCCCACCTGCGGCCCGTCGGCGTCGTGTGGCAAGACTCCGAGACGACACTATCAGTCCATGCGCCCCTCACACTGCGAGATCTCAAGACCAAGGACTGCAAAGTTTCCAAGGTGGGGGTCCTGCCGACGCCAACCCGTGGCGAGTCGGTGCAGATCCAGCATTTTTCGCCGACGGCTCGCATCGAAGTCAATTTGGCCATGTCGGACGACCGCATCGAGGTACGGAGCGGCTCCACGGTTAGGCTGAGTCCGACCGGCTTGGCAGCGGAACTCCGCACGCTGCTGTCGGCAACACAAGGGGAACGCTACGAAGTCGTCATGGAGATCGCATCTCCGTGGATCGTCGGCTCGGTCGACGCGACATCGCAATCGGGCGACCAGGAAACCGACGTTCTACTTGATTGGAACATTCAATCGCGCCGTTCCGTGAAAGTGCTGAACATACAACTTCGCGATCCAATTAGCCCCACACGCGAAGTGCGGATCGATGTGCGCGCGCATCGAGAACTTCCCGCCCCATTGCAAACATTGGCGGCGGAACAACTGATGGTTGGTCGGTGCCGCGCCGTTCGGCGATTGCAAAACTTAGTCGCGATTCACGACGCGCCACCTCTTGCTTTGAACTTCGAAGCCGACTCGTTGCTGCCGGTCGTCAATTCCGAGTCGTTGTCCGACGCCGATGCGGCACTCATCGACACCGATGGCACTCAACAGATTTTTCAGATGGAAGTCGGCCGCGCGCTACCTTTGTCATCGGTCAAGCAAGGACAGAGGCAGTATTCATCCGTCAACGAGGTGCAGGCGATTGCCGCGAGTGATTCGTTGACGGAACTTTTTCGCATTCAGTGCCGGCCTTCATCTTCTCGAGTCGATCAAGTGCTAGTACATGTGTCGCGGTCCCGTGACGAGCCGATTCAATGGACTCTGGAGGGCGGCACCGCCAACGATCTAACGGCTCGCAAGCTGCCCGAGGACGAACGTCTTAGCGATGCGATCAACATCGGCACGGGCGAAGTGTGGGAGATTCGGCCGCGGCGGCCGCGCGATGCCCCATTCACCTTGATCGGCACGCGATCGTTCTCCTTCGAGGGAACCGAATCGATTTCGCTGGCCTGGTTGCCCCGAGCCAGCCAGCAGACAGGACTTCTGGAGATCCGTGACGAAGACGCGGAAGGTTTGGCGATCGAAGCCGGGAACCTACAGCGGACCGCGGCATTTCCGCTGGCCCGCGACCGCTACTCAGCCACGCGTGCTACCTACCGCTACGATCCGACCGAAACAACGGACGTCCGATTGAGCCGCCCAAGTGGGCAAACGGCAATTGCTCTCTGGGTCTGGCGTCTTGGCGTCACTTCTTATTTTGGCCAACACGGTGTCAGGCACATTGCCACTTGCGAGTTGGAGAACAACGGCGAACGAGATTTGACCGTCAAGCTGCCGGCCGATGCCGCGTTACAGGCAGTAGAAGTGGACGGCCATCTAGTCATCAACTATGCCATCGATCCGTCGGGTTCCATCCGGGTGTCGCTGCCTGATGGTGAACGATTCCCACAAGTGCGGTTGACCTATCTGGTCGAGCAATCCTTGCCTCAAGTTCACGGCGAAGTATCTGGGAAGTTTCCCGCCTTCGAGGTTCCCGTTTTGGATCGTCGTTGGCATGTCCGCCTACCGTCGGGCTATGCTTCCCGCGAAGATTTTCGTCGTCCGTTTGATTGGAAGGCTCGACTGTTCGGACCCTTTCTCAGTCAGGCCGAAACCTCCGGCGAGGCATCCCACGCCGATGTGCTCGATGATACAAGTATTGCCCGGATTCTTGCGGACGCGCGAAGATTTACCCAGGCGGCTGACGACAGCCTTCAAGAAGCCATTGACTCAGGAAGTGAGTCGATCCGTTGGACGCAGTTGCTGGCTCGATACAATCAATCCACTCTGGCCCCAGGCGAGAACTTCTCAACTCTGGTCGTTGACCCAGCGGGACTGGCGTTGGCCGGGGTGTCTCCGGATTCGAACGCTCCCCATCTCGACGATGCCACGACTTGGTCTGATATTGCCAATCGACTTGGACTGTTGCTGGTCTGGCACCAAGGACAATTGGTCCTGACTAGTAATCGTAGCGTTCTTGCCAAGGATGACAGTCAGCTTGAGTGGCTGGATTCCAAGGTGGCGGTCCGCGAGCCTCTGCCAGATACGAAAGTCCCCCTCACCCTCGCTCCGTTGCAGGCCTGGCTTCGTAATCAGACACCGGTCACGGTACGAGCGCCTCAAAATCCAAATCTGGAGACGACATCTGAGATTGGCTGGAAGGGAGTTGGATTCACGGTCGCGCTCAGTGACGAAAAACCACGGGATTTGCAGGTCATTCGGCCAGCATTTCTAAACGCGCTGGGATGGGGCGCGATTTTCATTTTCGCCGCGATTGCTTGGTGGATCGCGGCTTCGCGTCCCAGTCGACTCCTGCTTATCGCGGCCTGCGTGGGCAGCGCGGCCATGCTTGTCCCCGACATTCTTGTGCCGATTGGCAGCGGTGCATTTCTCGGTGTTCTCGTGGCGGCGGTACTTGTGTTTGTACGAATGCCGACGGTCGCGAAGCCCGATCGGGAATGGAGGCCGCCCGTGGTCATTAGCAGTTCGACCACGGCGTTGGTGTTGGCGATCGCCGCGGCAGCTTACTTGGCGACTGCGGTCGGCCATGGCCAAGACAAACTCGACGACAGTGTGAAAGCAAGCGTGGTGCATCCCGTTGTTGTTTCGGTAGATGAAGAAGGCAATCCCACGGACCAATTGGTATACCTGCCCGAGGATTTTAAGCTCGCCATCTTGCGCCGAGCGGACGCCGGCGACGTTCGCTCCACGGACTGGTTTCTGCATTCGGCTACTTACGAAGGCGTGCTGAGCCCGAGTCCCGCGGGCGACGACCTAGATGTCACCGTGTTTAAAGCGGTGATCGAGTTGGAAACGCATCACCCCGATCAGCAAGTTATCTTGCCAATCGGCTCGAAGGTTTTCTATCTGCTGAGCGACGCCGCCAAACTAGACGGTCAGCCGGTGGATTTG
Organism: Planctomycetota bacterium; assembly: GCA_029259935.1. Next base: position 6,268 of record JAJDEH010000047.1, on the reverse strand, counting down.
GATTGGACACCCGAAGAGATTGGCGTTGGCCTGAAGGTCAAGGATGCCGGTTTGCATACATTGGAATTCACCTTCGACCAATCGGTCATTCGCGACGGACGTGAATCTGGTGTCGAACTTTCGATTCCCAGGATCGCCAGGTCGCGATTGAAGCTTCGGTTTCCGGCGGACGCGGAAAACATTCAAATCCGATCCGCACAGGGCCCCGTTACGACGGAAGGCCAAACGATGACCGCCCAGCTTGGACCCACGGATCGATTGATAGTGAAATGGCCGGTCGCCGAGGTGCCACTCATCGAAATGGAAGAGCGATATTGGCTTGCCATCGGTTCCCGCTCGGTGTCACTCGACGGTCGCTTTAGGATTTCCGTTCCCGCCGGCAGACAACTCCAAGACTTGGAATTTCAAATCGATCCTCGGCTGGAAATGCAAATCGCTTCCGACCAGCCGGTGTCCGTGAGCGAAACCTCCACGAATGCGTCATTCAAAACTGTTTCCTGTCGGTTGGTGAATGTCCTCTCCGATGGCGATGTCGAGTTTCGAACGACGTTCGCGTTGCCCGGGGCATCCAGTATCGGGGCCCTGCGTATTCCTTGGGTGATCTCCAATGCTGAATCCCATCTTGTCCGTCACATGGCGGTTTCCGTGAGCAGTTCCTTGGCGATTCAGCCCCCGGATCCCCAGATTCCCCGCATCGCCAGCGATGCCTTTTTACAAGCCTGGGGCGAAGACGGCGAGGCACGCCAAGCTCCCGCTTTCATTCTTTCGCTGCCCGCGCAGGCTCCAGACTGGTCGCTTCACGCGCAACCCAAAGCCGCGCAAACAAGCGGTCTCGACCATGCACGAATTAGCTTGCGCGAGTACGGTGCCGACATAAAATACGCATGCAATCTTACGACCGCGACAGGTTTTCATTGCGTTCATCGTTTGACGATTCCGCCGCAATTGATTGTCGATGATGTTTACGTCGCGCAGGACGGTTCACGATCCGCGATCCGCTGGTCACGCCCCAAGGATGATACAATCGTGATCTTCGCGCGTGAAAAGCTAACGGGTGATTACGCGCTGTCGGTGAATGGAACATTGCCTTATTCGGGAGTGAAGCCTCGCAGGAAAGAACTGGCGCTTCCTGAATTCGACTGCGGCTCGGCCCAGATAACGCGCCATATCGTCGATATCTATCGTCATGAAAACATCGCCGTCAATGTTGTGAAAGTTTCCGGGTTGCAGGCCGATGAGAGCGCGCCAATCGGAACCTTCCAAGAGGACGCCGGACGACTGGTCGCGTCTTATCTGGCGGACGAAACCGATGCCGAACCGCCACAACTAAAACTTGCGGTGATCCCTGACCAACCCCAGGTGACCTGTCGACAATTGATCGAAGTCTCCAAGAGTGACGGGAAATGGCTTGCCGCGGTCACCAGCATCTTCGCCATCGAATCCGGAGCGATTGACGAATTCTACTTTGAACTTCCCAGCCAAGTTGATTCAGTTGGCGAGATACTGCCGGCCGGCCAATCGCAAATCGTCGAGCGATCCGGGCAGAACCGCCGCGTGATGGTGGTGCGGCCCGATTTGCCCGTGCAAGGCGAGTATACGTTGCGTTTCCTCGGCACGTTGGCGGACCAATCTTCCAAAGCTCCTGACTTTCGCTGTCTGAATGCGAGTTCGTTGCAGCAGTTTTATGTGTTCCCGAGCGAACTGGAGGCGCAACGAATTCAATGGAACCTAAGAGGATTCGCGCCCGCCTCACTTCCCCCGGACTTTAGACTCGACAGTGACTCCGGGGACCAATCCGTGTATCGCGTGGTCTTCCCCAAATTCGACGCAGAGATTGAACAGTTCCAACGGTCGGCTGGCGTACCCCAGGTTCGTCTGGCGGAAATCAACCTTGCTTGCCAGTCCGATGGATCGCATCACGGGGTTGCTTCCTTCGATTTGGAACCGGAAGGACAACAGTCCTGCGTTCTGCGAATGCCGAAGTCGGCCAAGTTGATCCACGTTTCGGTAGCCGGACTATCGGCTGTCACCCAATCCATGGGCCCCGGTCTCTGGAAAATCTCACTGGGTGCCGATCAATTACCACAGCGAGTCACGGTCGTATTTGAAGGCAAGAGGTCGCGGACCGTGGCCGATTCCAATCACCTGCGCGTTTTTGAGGCCCCCCAATTATTGGATATCCCTGTTGATCACACGATTTGGAACGTCGTGACCGAATCCGAAGACGTCGCGCTTAGCGATGGTGGTGAGGCCGTCACTGGGCTTCAATCGGCCCGCCTGCGCTATGATGCCTTGTGGAACATCATCAGCGACGCGGAAGATACCATCAAAGAACAGCCCGAGGAGGAATCCGAACATTGGCTGCGTCACTGGAATCAGCGCTTAATCTCGGCCCGCGACCAGATCGATGCTTGGAGCCGCGATGCTCGCACACCGATGGTGGATCCGTCCTCGATTGAGGAGTTGGACCGGCAATATCAGGAGTTGACGGATCGTCTCGGCATGACGGAAGCCTCACGACAAGATAGGATCGTGGACGGGCTTCGCCCAATGCGCGGCGGCAGCGAAGAGCCAAGTTTAGTAGCGACGGCGGACGGATTCAGTGGAGTACTGGAAATCGACTTTAGGCAACCCGCACGCGGCTACAATTCTCCTCGAATGATCGGCGCGATCCTTGCATTTGGCGGCTTGTTGATGGTCTATCTGCTTCTAACTCGAGGACCACTGGGCGAACTGCTAATTCAGTGGCCGTTCGCATGCGGCGTCCTGCTGGGGCTAGCTTGGTGGACATTTTTGTCGCCCCCCGTTTTGGGCCTGGCGATCGTGGCGGTGTTCAGCCTGGCCGCTCTGCGCGGTACGTGGTCGACGGTTGCCTTGGCAAAGTGACCTGATGCCCAGCGGCATCGTATACAAACTCCCCCGCCACCTTGAGTCCCAACGTGACTGCTCAGACAAGCTTTTTGATTGTCACGACCGTGTCATGAAACGCCTGCTGACCGGTAATTGGATCGGGCGCGATCGGCATAAGCTTGTTCTGATTCCACCCGTTACCCGTGTTCCGCTTCCATGTGGCCGGATCGCCTCCGCCGGCGTCCTCCCACCACATGTTGCGTTCCCAGTCAGCATCGCGGTAAGTTTCGCCGTCGCTGCCGGCCAGATAGCCCTGCCCGGAAGTCGCCTTCTTGGCTTGGGCAACACTTGTGTACTGTGAATGGCCACAAGAGTTGCTCATGGCGATCGCCCGAGGATGAATGCCCTCCATGGTGACGATCGGAACTCGCATGCGCGACACGATCTTTCGCCCTTGGTCGTCGGTTTCCAGGTCGTCCCGGCTCGTGAGATGCGGCGACTTTGCCTCCAGTTCTTTGGAAAAGTAGGAAGTGATTTCGACCCACTCGCCATCAGCCAAGCCAAGTTTTTCGGCCGTCTTTGGGTTCAGCCAAGCGGGATTCGAATGCACAATCTCGGCTAGCCACTTCAAATTCATCGTCCGTCCGTGATTGTGAACGTTCCACTTGAAGCTGGTCATAATCAGTTCGTCGTCGCCTAGGTCCTGATGCTCTTGTGGTTGAAACCACGTCGGCAGCGGGTCGACTTCGACTTCATGCCCTTTGTGCTGTTCCGGGCGATTCTTAGTCTTGGTGACCCCGCTGCGGGCAATCAACTCCGAACAATCTTCGTTTTGGCTGACCTTTTGAATGAACGCGCTGCGGATTTCAAACTTCCGGCTGGGCGTGGCGAAACCTCGAACTGGCTTGTCGCCCAGCATCACACCGATGCCCTTGCCGTCTTTCATGATCACGCCAGACTGCTCATCCGTGGTTGCACCTTCCATTTGTTCATCGGTAAGAGCGATGTTGTAGGGCTCGTAGAACGGTTCCCGGTCAGGGTTTTCCCAGGCTCCTTCATCCAGCAGTCGATCCAAGCCGCCCTTGCCAGTCTCCGGATTTTCGGGAACCTTGGCGGCCCATTTTCGCATGTATTCTTCGATCGTCTTTTCCGGATACCACTCTTCCATTCCGCCGCCGATCCGCCGCGCCAGTTCGGGAAAGAACTCGCGAACATCCTTCGACTCGCCCAGCGGTTCGACCATGGGCGTCCGCAAGCCAACGTAAGGCCGCAAGTTGTACGCAGCGCGGGCGTCCAGATCCCATCGTTCCATATACGTGGCCCATGGCAGAACGATGTCGGCGTAATGGGCCGTCTCGTTGTAGAAGCAGTTGATGCAGACGTGAAACTCGATCAACTTCTCATCGGTCAGCACTTGTTGCGTCAAGCTCTCTTCCGGCCACGTCAGCGGCGAGTCGAGGTTGTAAGTCATGTAGGCTTGCAGCTTGGCTCGCCCTTGCAGCAGATATAAATAGATGATCTCGCCCACGCGCATACGACGCCAAACATTGGCTAACGGATATTCGGGCGGATCTTCCAACACGCTCCAAGTTTTCGCCCCCGGCGGCATCGGCGGCGTCTTGAAATCTGGATCAAGACCTCCCCACGGACTCCAGCACCAGCCTCCTTTTTTCCCAACACTGCCGACGATGGCGTTAAGCAGTTGGATCGCCCGGTCGTTATAGAAGCCGTTGATATGAGCGGAACTGCCGCGGTTGCACATGGTGGTGCAAGCCGGCGCGGCCGTCGCGAATTCAATCGCAATCCGCCGGATGTCCGCCGCCGGAACGCCGCTCACCTGCTCGGCCCACTCGGGCGTGTTCGACTTGAGATGCTCCTTGAGTTCCTCCACGGACAGGTTGGTCCAGCCGTTGACAAATTCCGCGTCTTCCAGCCCCTCGGCCAGAATCGCGTGGCACATGGCGAGCGCAACCGCGCCGTCGGTTCCAGGGAACGGCGCGAACCACTCGTCACTGGCACCGGCCGTGTTCGACAGCCGCACGTCAAAGGTGACCAGTTTCGCGCCGTTGCGAAAACGCCCGTTTTGAATTCTAGTGGCGAACGGCACGTGACCTTGATGAGCCTCGAAGGCATTGGAACCAAAATTCAGAATGTATTTGGAGTTCTCGACATCGTTCAAATCCCAGTCGCTTTCCCAAAGATACGCCAGATTCGCCGCCCGCCGGTTGCCGGAACAAAGCGACCGGTGGCTGAGTTGGGTTTTGGTGCCATAGGCGTCCAGGAATCGCTTCAGAGCATCCTTACTGCGCTGGCGGCCTTGATGAAAGGCAAACTCTTCGGGTTTGCCGCCCTCGCGAATCGCCTTCAACTTGGCCGCGATCTCGTCGAGCGCTTCGTCCCAACTGATCCGCTTCCATTTGCCTTCGCCCCGCTCGCCGACTCGCTTCAGCGGGTACAAGAGTCGCTCGGGATGGTAGAGGTGATTCAATCCGGCCTGGCCGCGGGCGCACAAATGGCCGCGGCTGTTGGGATCGTTCGGGTTGCCTTCGATCTTGATTACGCGGTCGTCCTTCACATAGCCGATGATGCCGCAAATCGTGCTGCACAGTTGGCATGAACCGGGGACCTTCTTTACATCTTTGTATTTGTCGCGGTCGGGCCAGTTACGTTTGGAATTCGGACCGGGCAGTCGGCAAACGCCCGGCGCGATGCCTTCCGCATAGGCTTCGCCCTTGATCCGATTCCATTTCTCCAAGTCGATTCCCTGCGGCAGCGCCGCGACGCCCGGCTTGGTCTCACCCAGGGACTTGTCACGTGGAATTGGCGGTTGCTGCTCGGTTCCGCATCCGGAAAGTCCGATTACGGCAGCGGCGGATGCACTCGCCGCCGCCGCGCCCAGTTGCAAGAACTTCCGTCGTGATTGAGAGCTCTCTGTCATGGCAAGAACTTGAACCTTCGCTCAGTGGAGTTGATTGGATCGCGAAAAGAAAATCGGCGGTCTTACGAACTGGGTTGCTGTTTCCAGTTGTAGATGTCATACGCCGCCGGACTGTAGGACTCGCCTTCGGCGGGGACGCGCTCCTCGATTTCGGGAGCCCCTTGACCCGCAAACCACATCCGCGGCTTGGTGCCCTTTTCCTCGCGCAGTTGGCTCAGTGCGACGTCTTGTTGTTCGGCTTCCCGCATCGCTTTGGATACCGAGGAATCCGGATCGTTCAAGTCACCGAAATAGAGGGCCTCGGAGGGGCAAGTCGGCACGCAGGCCGGTTCCATGTCTTGCTCCGTGCGGTGGTAGCAGTTGTGGCATTTCACCGCCTGTTTGGCAACCGGGTCCATATAGATCGCTCCGTAGGGGCAAACTTCCTTGCAGGTAGCGTGCCCACAACAAATGTTGTAGTCGATCGCCACCGTGCCGCCG
>JAJDEH010000460.1 GCA_029259935.1 Planctomycetota bacterium | reverse complement strand
GGCATGGGTCGTAAACGCATCCGGGCCGTGCGTGAATCGCTGGCGGGTCGGTTTCAAAGTAAACAGCCGGTGCCACCGCCGATGAACCGGGATGCGGACACCGACGTCTCGATCGGCGAATTGCTCGATATCGACAGCCAGTATCGGCGCTTGGCCAAACAGCACAAGCTGCCCCGCATTGCCCCCCGCCGCTTCAATCCAACCGCGGAAGCATGGCTGCCGATCCTACACACCGAGCGCGAGGGGCGGCATTACACGGCGTTGTTTTCGAATACCGCGCGAGCCCACGAGATGGGCACGACGCACGACTGGGTGGTGATCTACCGCGATGACGATCACGATCATGGCCGCTGGACGGCGATCACCGCCTGCTACGGCAAGCTGCGCGGCCAGCGCATCATTCGCGGCCGCGAGGCGGAATGTCAGCAATACTACGAAAGAACGAGGAGGAAAGACTCCTAAGTGAAAGGAGGCCAATCATGACAACCACGCGGCGATTACTAGAAACAAGTCGAAACGGCACCACGTTGGTCGTATCGCCGCTGACGGATCTCGCCGAGTTGGATTATTCTCAAATCGACGACGAGGCGGCGAATGTACTACGGTTGTTCGAGTTGACACGGATCGATAGCGTCGTGATCAACCTCGAACACGTGGACTACTCGGGTTCCTCGGCAATCAGCTTCTTCCTCAAGCTGTGGCAAGAAGTGAATCGCCGCGGCGGTCGCATGGCCGTGTGCCATGTGTCGCCCCACGAACTCGAAATCCTGAAGGCATGCAATCTCGACCGGCTGTGGCGGCGGTGCGAATCAGTGGATGAAGCACTAGCGGCCGTAAGTGGCGATGACAATAGTGGCGACAATAGTGGCGATGACAACATTGGCGATGACGAAACAATCTGAGGGAACGGAGAGGCGGGTTTGGAACCTGCCTGGCAGGATGAAAGCCCACCCCATGGTCGCCCCGTAATCCTAGGCGATTAACTCACCAGCCCCACGGGACAATCGAGTTCATTAACGAGCCTCTCAATCGTCTCCTCATTCAAAAGGCTGTTGTCTCGGTTGATAAGCAGCAGGCTGGCATGCAATTCTCGGGCTGCGGTCGCTAAAGCATCAGCTTGGTCTCCGTTGTTCGCGCCGTGTTCAACGACGATGGGCTCGACCCCCAGCCCCTGAAACCAATCGAAACACTGCTGGCGGAGTTGCTCGGCGACTGCGGCTTCGTCGGCAACGGTTAGAACCGCGATTTTGTTTCCGCCTTTTCGCACCAAGCTCCTGGCCGCCTTGAGGCTCCGCTGGGCGGCTTGCGAGCCATCGTAAACGACCATGATAGGCCGCACTTCTTCGTGCGCCGGCGGAGCTGAGCGTTGAGGCTTGGGGTTGTCGCGGCCCATCAGGAGGAAATCCGCCTCGGCCGCTGCCTCCAGGCTGGCCTGCGTGATATGACCGCGGGTGACTTGGAACGACCAGCGGACGCGAAGCCGATCGGCGCTGCTCGCCAAAGAGCGTCGGAGTTGCTCGGCTTGGGCGCGCAGCGCTCGTTCCATCGAGTCGGTATTCAATGGCCGCGGCCCCATGGTCGACAAGGTGAACTCACGCGTGAACGGCAACCCGGCCACTCGCAGTAGGTTGACGTCCTCGATGAACAATCCCTGCAGTTCGGCTTCCAATTGGTCGGCAAGATTGACGGCCGCGTCCAGGGCGGCCAGCCCATGCGGCGACGAGTCGAGGGCCACCAAGATACGCCGGGCGGTGATTTCGCTAGATTCAGCCACCTGTAGACTCCGGTTTCTGTTCATGCACGTAAGACTGCCGTAGGTGAAACAGCTCGAGCAACCGTTTTTCGACAAGCCCGTTCACCGATTCTGACGGATATTTCCCATCGTCGTCGCGCTCTCCGGCGGTAACGCCCGTCAGCAAAGCGACCGCTTGGTCAATCGTCTCGATCGGATAAACATGAAATCTTCCTTCGGCCGCCGCATCGAGCACACGTTGGCTCAGCATCAGATGTTTCACATTCGTGGCCGGAATTAGCACGCCCTGCTCTCCCGTGAGGCCTCGCGCGTTGCATAGATCAAAAAATCCTTCGATCTTCTGGTTCACCCCGCCAATCGGCTGAACTTGTCCTAGTTGGTTGACCGATCCAGTAACGGCCAGCGATTGTTTCAAGGGAATGTCGGCCAGCGACGACAGCAAAACGCACAACTCGGCCACCGAGGCACTATCGCCGTCGATCATGCCGTAGGATTGCTCGAAGACGAGGCTCGCGGCAAGCGACAGCGGATGATTCCGGGCAAAACGAGCCGCCAGAAACGAAGACAGAATCAACACGCCCTTGGAATGAATCGCCCCGCCAAGCTCGACCTCGCGTTCAATGTCGATCAGTTCGCCCTTGCCCAGACGCGTCGTGGCCGTGATGCGTGAGGGACGGCCGAACGAGTAGTTGCCCAGGTCGATTACGGACAGCCCATTGATCTGTCCGACCTGCTGGCCGCTGGTGTCGATCAGCAAGGTTCCTCGCTCAATCTCTTCCTGAATCTTTTCTCGAATCCGACCAGCCCGGTAGATCTGCTTGTCGATAGCTCGTTCCACGTGGCGAGCGCTGACGACGGCGGAATCGTCTTGTTTGGCCCAATAGTGCGATTCCCGGAGCAGGTTCGCGATGGTCCGCATGTGGGTCGTCAGTTTCTCGGCGTCGTTGGCCTCGCGCGCGCTGTGTTCGATCACCCGCGCGACCGCCGCGGGGTCGAGCGGCCCATCTTCTTGACGGCGAGCCAGCGTACCCACGAAGCGGGCGTAGAGCTGGCAGTTTTCCGTGTTCCGATCCATTTCATCTTCAAAATCCGCGGCGACTTTGAAGAGTTCGGCAAAATCGACATCGTGTTGATAGAGCAAATAATACAGCAACCGCTCGCCCAACAGCACGACTTTCACGTCCAGCGGGATCGGTTCCGGTTCCAAGGAGACCGTGCTGACCAAGCTGAGCGATTCGGCCAGCGATTCAATCTTCACGCTGCCCGAAGTTAGACAACGTTTCAGCCCTTCCCAGGCGAACGGCTGCTGGAGCATTTTCAGGGCGTCGATAACCAGATAGCCGCCATTGGCCCGATGCAAGGCACCCGCCTTGACCAGTGTGAAGTCGGTGGACAAGGTTCCCAAGTGCGCCTTGTGTTCCACACGCCCCAGCAGATTTTGAAAGTTGGGATGATCTTCGTAGATGACGGGCGCGCCGGTCGCATCGCCGTTGTCGACCAACACATTGACCTGGTATTGCTGAACCGAATCACCCTCCGAGGGTTGGATTCCAAGCAGTAAAGACGGTTCATCTTCCTGAGGATGAAACTCGTCGGCGTTTTCGACGATATCCCGTTCAAGTGCCTCTAAATACTCCAGCACATGCGGCAGGTCTCGGTATCGCTCGGTCACTTGTTCGAGTGAGTTCTTGATCGCGAAGTGAGTTACCTCGCGATTTAGCTCCTTAACTTTGTGACGCGCTTCCTTACGCCAGTTGGGGACCTGTTCCACAACCTGCCGCAGCTCTTCTTGAAGAGACTGCACGCTGGTTTCGATGCGATTCTGTTCTTCTTCGGGCAGCTTTTCAAATTCCTCGGGGCTGAGTACCTGCCCCTCGCGAACCGGCGCAAGGGCGAAGCCGGCCGGTGTGCGAATGAGTTGAACATCTTGGGTCTGAGCTTCTTCGTGGATTCGCTGCAAGGCTTGCTCTTGCTGCTCCTTCGCCGCTTGGTTGATTTCGTTGACCCGATGTTGATGCTCTTCCGCTTCCAATGCGGCTGGGATTGCGGCGCGCAGATCGTCGATCAAATTCTCCATGTCGGCCTGCAATTGCTTGCCGCGCCCCGCGGGCAACTGCAGTGCTTTTGGCTGATGAGACCGATCGAAGTTTTGCACGTAACACCAGTCAGGCGGAACTGCTTCGTCGGCGGCCCGCCGTTGCAGGAACTGCCGGACGACCGTGCGCTTTCCCGTCCCGGACGGACCGAGCACGAACAAATTGTAGCCGTCGTGCCGAATGCCAATGCCAAATTCGACGGCGTCCAGAGCGCGGGCCTGTCCGAGGATTTCGTCGCAATCGGGCAACTCATCCGTGGTTTGGAAGGAAAATTGATTTGGATCACAGCGCCAGCAAAGCGATTGGACATCGAGTGGGCTCACGGCATCCATCATTTTCCTTTCACAAATTCCGCCCAACGAAGATGACAGCCGGCGGCTGTCAATGACCGTATCTAGACTTGGAGCAATTACAATGCCGAGCGCAATTGCCAAGGCAAGACTCAATCTTGAGCGACTGGGGGCAAGCGCTGCGACCCCACCACCTCGGCGGTATTCCGCCGCCAGTTGTTGTAGTCCAGGCTTTAGCCGGTCATTGCAACCTAAAGGCGCATAACGTCTGTACTCCAGCGGAGAACCACTCCGTCACCAAACCGCACGGCCAAGGCACAGAAAATTGTGCGATTTTGGGCGCGGTTGTGCCGACGTGCACACATCTGGCGCCGCTTCGCTGCCGTGGTCGCCTCGCATGCTGTTGGCATCAAATGTGCTGATTGTTCTGTTAGATGAGCTTGGCGGTTCTAGCCTTCCCACGTTGGAAGAAAGGAGCGGACATGTTCGGCTCGCGAATTCCCCTATTCAAGGCGTTCGGCATTCCGATCCGCCTCGATCTAAGTTGGTTTATCATCTTCGCGCTGCTCAGTTGGTCGCTGGCCGTCCACACCTTTCCGGGATACTACAAGGATCTGCCGACGTCAACCTATTGGGCGATGGGGGTAGTAGCAGCGCTGGGCTTGTTTGCCTCGATCGTCATCCACGAATTGTCCCACGCACTTGTCGCCCAGCGATTTGGTATCTCGATCAAGGGTATCACCCTGTTCATCTTCGGCGGCGTGGCTGAGATGGAAGACGAACCGCCCAGCGCGATCGCCGAACTGCTAGTTGCCATTGCCGGGCCGATTGCCAGTGTGGTGATTGCCGGCGTCTCGCTGGTCTGCTTTTCCGTTGGCCAGGCCGCCGGCTGGCCGCAGTCCCTGGTTGGCGTGTTGTGGTTTCTTGGCTTTATCAACACGGTACTCGTCATCTTCAACTTGATTCCCGCATTTCCCCTGGATGGTGGCCGCGTGTTTCGCTCGCTGCTATGGTCTCTGCGCGGCGATCTCAAGTGGGCGACCCGCACCACCGCAAGCATTGGCAGCGCGTTCGGTCTTGTGTTGATTGCATTCGGTGTCGTTCTAATAATGTGGCAAAACTGGATCCCTGGAATCTGGAATCTACTGGTGGGCCTCTTCTTGCGCGGAGCCGCTCAAACTTCGTACCAGCAACTGCTCATGCGCCGCGCTTTGGAGGGCGAAACCGTCAGTCGCTTTATGAAGACGGAAGTGCATACCGTTTCGCCGCATCTTTCGGTCGAGCAATTGGTGGAAGACTACATCTATCGCTTGCATCACAAGCTGTATCCGGTGCTTGATCGCGATCGGCTGATCGGTTGCGTGACCACGCGTGATATCCATCAGGTGCCGCGCGAAGAGTGGTCGTCGCGGACCGTCGGCGACATTTTGCACGACTGCGACGAAGGCAATACGATCGCTCCCAACGAAGACGCCATGAAAGCACTCGGCCGAATGAGCAAAACGGGATCCTCCCGCCTGATGGTCGTCCAGAACCACGACTTGGTGGGCATCGTAGCTTTGAAAGACCTGCTGACGTTCATTTCACTGAAGATCGAATTGGAAGAAGAGGACGAAGGGCCCCGTCCCAGCGCTCGCCGTTCGATCGACGAGCCAGCGAGAACCAGGCACGGCGAGAATTCCGACCTATATGTATCGCATTAGGCATGGCGAGGTGGCGTGTCAGGCCGATTCGACGCCTGCTTCTTTTTTCTTGTCGTGTGTCTTTGCGTTTTTCGTGGCGAATACGATCTGGTACCCGGCCCTGCCTCGTTAGGCTTCGTCACCGGCTAGGCTAGAAAACGGTCGACCAACTCCGTTAGCTTGGGGCCGCTGACGTGGCGAAACTGATAGCGGACACGAACCATGGGAATCGACACCTTCAGCAAACGGCCGAGCCCGGCAGGACTGGCGTCGATGACGGCGTCGGCACCGCTGTTTTCAATAGTTTCGGTCAATTCGTTGCATTGTTGTTCGGAATAGCCGAGCGCCGGTAGCACGCCCTGCAACTGTGGATACCGTTCCAGCGTGGCGGCAATACTGCCCACGGCACTGGCGCGCGGATCGATACGTTGGCCGGCACCTTCTTGTTGTGCGGCAATGGTCCCCGCGCCCAAGGTCATGCCGCCATGAGTCAGCGTGGGGCCATCTTCCACCACGAGCACGCGTTGGCCGCGGATGAGTTCGGGCCGATCGACCTCAATGGCTAAATTGCCCTCCACGATTTCAGCCCGAGGGTTGTATTGTCGAATCCGAGTTCGCATTTCCCCGAGCGCATCGACGTCCGCGTCTTGGACCTTGTTAATGACCACGACGTCGGCCGCGCGGAGATTCGTCTCGCCAGGGTAGTAGGCGATTTCGTGACCCGGTCTCAGCGCGTCGGCAACGACGATCGACAGTCCGGGACGAATGAATGCGTAGTCGTTGTTTCCGCCGTCCCACAGGATAACGTCCGCTTCGGCTTCGGCTAGCGCCAAGATTCGCGAGTAATCAACACCCGCGAAAATCACCAGGCCGCACTCAATGTAGGGTTCGTACTCCTCGCGTTCCTCGATCGTGCATTGGAAGTCGTCTAGATCCTGAGCGGTTGCCAGCCGTTGCGACGCCTGTCGCGCGAGATCGCCGTAGGGCATGGGATGACGGATGATTCCCGTGCGGTAACCGGCAGCCGTTAATTGCCGGCCCAGCATCTGAGAAATCGGGCTCTTGCCCGCCCCCGTGCGGACCGCCGTGACGGCGATCACCGGCTTGGTCGACGCCAACTGAGTATGTTTTGGTCCGAGCAAGGCAAAACTGGCACCACACGACTGCACCAAGCTGGCCTTGTGCATAACTTGCTCGTGCGACAGATCGCTGTAGGCGAGAAAGACGAAGTCAATATCGAACTGCCGAATCAAGTCGGGCAATTGCGACTCGGGTACGATGGGAATGTCGGCGTCGTAGTGCGGTCCGGCCAGTTCCCGAGGAAACGCGCGCGATTCGATAAACGGAATTTGTGTCGCCGTAAACGCGCAAACGCGATACTCCGGCCGATCGCAAAAAAACGTCTGGAAATCATGAAAGTCGCGGCCCGCCGCGCCCATGATGATGCAGTTCAACGTAGCTGACATGACTTGTCCCTTCATTCCGCTGGCCCCATCGTGCCTGTTTATGGGGCGGCAATCAAGAGATGCCGCGTGCTACGTGGTGTCCAGAATCGTTCCCGCTTCGCCCCGCAGCGCGGCTTGAACTGACGGCGGATCGCAGATAATTGCCCGCCGCTGCCCGCCCGTGACAAATCGCAAGGCGGCTTCCATCTTGGGAAGCATGCTGCCTGGCGCGAAATGGCCTTCTTCGATGAGGCGTTTCGCCTGGGCGGTATCGATGCGCCCGATCGCCTCCTGATTGTCAGCATTGAAATTGCGATAGGCGCATGGAACTCCGGTCAAGATCAGCAACAGTTCGGCATTCAGTTGTTCCGCGATCATCGCCGCCGTTAGATCTTTGTCGATGACGGCCTCGACGCCGGACAATTGGCCGTTTCGTTGCACGACCGGAATTCCGCCGCCGCCAGCGGCGACCACGATCACGCCCATCTCGAGTAACTTTTCCATGACTTCGATTTCGACGATCCTCCGAGGCTCGGGCGAAGGCACGACTCGGCGAAACCCGCGGCCCGAGTCTTCGACGACCGCAAATCCACTGTCTTGCATTTGCTGGCCGCGCTGCTGGTCGAAGAAGGGGCCGATCGGTTTCGTCGGATTTAGAAATGCCGGATCGTCTTCATCCACCACGACCTGGGTCAGCAGACTGACGATCGGGCGAGAAATACCCTCCGACAACAGCATGTTGTACAGCGACTGCTGCAGCACGTAACCCAGTTCCCCTTCGGACTCCGCCACGCAAACTTCCAGGGGAATCGAATAGGCCTTGCCGAGCGCCTCCTCCACGCGGGTCAGCATGTGGCCCACCTGGGGACCGTTCCCGTGAGAGATCAACAGTTGGCAGTCTTCCGAGAACAGCGGCGTCAACTCTTTCAACGCGCCTTGCGCAAATTCGAACTGGCCCCTCATCGTCAACTGGCCGCCGGCTCCGGCAAAGGCGTTCCCTCCAAATACTGTTACCACGCGCCGCATCGTTCCTCGCTTTCGCTATCAATTGGTGCCGTCCGGCAATCGCTCCAGAACGATCTTACCAGTGAACATGTCCTTATGCTCCAACACAAAGGCTTGCACGTCCTCCGTCGGTGCCGTGATCAACTTGCGATTACCGAACGTGGCGAATTGCACCGCGTCGGGATGATCGGTCAAGTATTGATCCAACCATTTGTAATCGATCGCGGCCAGTTCCAGAGTGGGTTCGGTTTGTTGTACCCGGTAGATCGTGTGGATCGGCACGACATGAAACGAGTGGAATCCACTGGCGTCGGTATCCATCTGTTCGGGAAACAGGTCGAGGAACCGAGTGCCATCGATTTCGGCAAGGTGCGCGATGAAGCGGCCCTGCTTACCGTCTTTCTCTGTATAGATCAGGCGGTACGAGTTCTCGTCGTGTTTGGTGAATTCCCATTGGTTCCGTGAACCGGGTTGCGCCCAAGAGCCGACCACATTGGGATCGAAAACCAGCTCCTTGGCAGTGTAGATCGGATTCAGCGACGGAACACACCCCCCCATCAGCATCAGGGCGATAATCGCCCAAATCGTGAACTTATTCATGATAACCTCCCTTCAGCGTTTTCCCATGACGCGTAACCTAGAGTCGCGCGCGCGGCTACTTTCCATTTTTTCGAATTGGCATCGTCCGGGACTTGTGCGTGGACGGCTTCCTACGTTGCTTCCGCCGCTCAAGCTTTTGTCGCAAGTCAGGGAACTTCATCGCGGGTGTCCGGACGATTCGTTTTGTGTTTCTGTCCATGGTGTTCACCCTTTATTTGAATACCCACAATCCTCCATATCGATAATCGAGCAACTGCAGTGCCAATGTCGTGAAAACAGGCGATATTGGAGTTCAATCCCTGGAATTTTTCCATGATGAAATGGGCACGCGATGAGATGGCACCGTAATTCCGGACAGCGGCCCACCCTTAAGACATCATCTTCAGCCAAATGAGTACAATCCGAACACAATCGCGGGTTGGTCACGCGAGTTTTTCCGGCGCACCGGAAAATCTGCCAACGGTCATTGGACACCGTGACCGAATAGCGGCAACGCCAAGTTGGCTCAATCGCTGAAACGCGTGTTTTTGGAAGGCGGGGGTCCCAAGCGAATGGTGGAGTCCCCGGGTCGCGGATGAGAGTTGTTTTGAGAAACCGAAGAGCGCTAGCGATTGACACTTCAAGTTAACGAGTTGCTGATCAACGTCAGGCGGCTTCCGAACTTCAGCAGTCGCTCTCGTTCTTCCACTCTTGTGTGGATTTGTCGACCAGACACTCGGGGCCGCAGGATCTTGTTCTCCTCTTTGAGATATTCGACAAATTTTGCTAGTTCGTTTTCGTGGCCGAGGCGATCAGCGATCGCAGGCGGTGGAAAAGCTTCGTCATCGCGGTATGGTCGTATGGTGTAGTTTGGGAAGCGGTTCCCGCACCGTAAAAAACGTCCCACTTGCTAGTTGAATAATTCTGCGATACAGCAGCGGAAGATGCCTCGCATTAGCTGTACCATAGCAATGTGTTCGCTATTGGTGGAGCCGCAAAGCGCCCATGTTTTTGGTCGTCGGTGGTGGCTTGCCCACCCGTGTTCCTCTATCGCGACTGACACTCCACGGTAAATGCCAACGAATCAAGCAAGATACTCGTCTGGATCAAACTCTAGAGCGCCCTCGGCTTCCGACTGACGAAGCATAGTCTGTTTCGCCTGATGAATCGCCGCGACGATCTGACACGCCGCCAGCTCATCGATGCGTTGAAAGAACGCCCCGTAGCGTTGATTCCACTGGTCAAGCTCCGCCAGCGCAGTTTGAGTGACTTGAGTACAGATTTCGGGATTGCTAACCGCTTCCTCGAATGACACGTAGACCGTTTTGTCTCCCGTCGGCAGTTCAACGAACTCAGGTGTCTCAAATTGCTCATTGATCATGGCTTGGCCTTTGCTAGAGTAAGCGTTCAAAACCTTCTCGTACGTTCTACAACCAATATTTGAATAACGGCGAGCGGGGGACGTCAGTCTCCTAATTTCCCGAACACCGGAGGCCAACAACTGCGGCTCGCCTGTCTTGAAACTACTTTTTGATCCTCGCGAGGAATTCGTCTTGCTATCCCTGCATATTGCGTTCCAAATCTGGCACAAGTATTGCGATAATAATTCTGCGCCCCGTCGGCGCGAAAGGAGCGTGCCATGAGACTCCCAAACAAACCGCTGTACGAAATCCCCGCGCCGAAATCCGCCCTATGAAGGTTTAGTCCACAATCTGTGTGACAACTTGGCACATCGGGTGTGTATTGCCGCACATGTCACTCAGGCCTCATCGAAAGGAAACCAGAAATGGAAATCCAAAAGTGGACGTGCGAAACCAAAGCGAAAGACATCATGATCCGCGATATCGTGACCGTACAGACTTCCGATCCGTTGCATCATGCGGCCGAATTGTCTCTGAGCCAGCACATTTCGGGCACGCCAGTCATTGACGACACAGGTGCATGCGTGGGCGTGCTCTCAACCAGTGACTTTCTCGGAGCCGAAGAAAAAGTCGCCGAGCAACGACGACGGGTTGTCGACTCAAGCTTTTTCAATACAAATCTAGCACTGCCGCAGCGCCTGTACGCGGAGAAACTGGAAGAGGTCCGCGACAAGATCGCCCCAGCCGCCGAGCAGGCGGTTGAACATTTTATGACCAGCGATCTAGTCAGTGTAGATGAAAATGCGCCGGTGAGCACCGTAATTCAATACGTGGTCGGCGCACACGTACACCGCGTGTTGGTTCTCGACGAGGACAAGTGATTGCTCGGGTTATCAGTACGACGGATATAATGGCCGCATTGCTGCGCGCCAGCGGGAAGGGGCGTATTTTTGTTGAGCCGTACCACGACTGTGGGGCGGGAAAGGTTCCTAGTAACCGATTTATCGGGTGGAAAATGCGGTTACTTCCAACGAAACTGCCCCGCTAACCGTCTTGCAGATCGCGCGAACGTAGGCCATTGTTTGCTTTCTGTGTCGACCGATACATTGGCAGGATAGAAACCTCCCTCACAGTCAGTTCCGAAGAATCAGTACTGGACAATGCGAAAGTCGAACGACACGTTCTGCTACCGATCCGATCAACAATCGCTTGATCCCCCTGCGACCGTGCGAGGGCATCACGATCAAGTCAGCTCCGATCTGCGCAGCAACTTCGGTGATCCGATGTCCAGGGTCGCCGAAGTCGACGTGGAGTTTCAAATTGTTGTATGGCTGTCCCGCCAGCCGCTGTTGCATCGATTCGGTGGCGTGTTTGGCGCGGTTTTCGTTGTCGACTGTTTGCCAAATGACGCCTGGGTCGGCAACGTTCAATTCCTGCAAGATGTGAATAATATGGACCTGCGACTCATCGCCGGCGACTTGCAACGCCGTGTCAACGGCGCGAACCGAGCGGTCCGAAAAATCGAATGGCACTACGATGGTCTTTTTCGGCAGAAACTTCATGACGGTTCTCCTGCGGTTACTTTTTGATTGCGTCTTCTATCTCCGAAGGCACGTTTCAGGCCAGTGACTCCCGTGGGTCTTGTCCTGAACCTCGCGGGCAACCAGGAAGACGGCCAAGTTGTTCATGTAACGCACCATATCAGCAACAGAGTCACCGTGGAGGCTTTCCTGGGCCGCCAACGACTCGCGATACAGTGGCTCCGCTTTTCGCCTTTCCAGCTTGCCCTAGGTTTTCGGCGTGACGGCCAGATTATTGGACGGCGACGAGCAAGCTCGGGCTTCTGGGATCGTCCTCTGCGACGCCGAGACCAAGTTGGGCCAGACATCGTCGAGTTCGCCACCTACTCTCTTAAAGCCATGGCTTCCAATACTCGTTCACGAGCGAGTTCATCCGCCGCATGCCGGGGAACCATGTTCTCGCGTTGGGCGCGACTGAGTACCGCTTGGGTGTTGTCGCGAATCTTATTGGCAATCTGGTCGAACGCGTCGTGCTCGCTGCCACCTCGATGTTCAACCGCCGCGCAGATCACACCGCCCGCGTTAGCGATGAAGTCAGGTACAACGAGCACACCGCGCTGGTGAAGCATGGTTTCGGCCGCCGCAGTCGCCGGGATGTTCGCGCCTTGGATAATCAGTTTAGCCTTGATGTCGCCAAAATTTTCCATGTGAATGCAATCCGGGCGAGCGGCGGGTACTAGGATGTCGCAATCAACAGCAAACAAATCTGGCTGTTGGATCTTGGTCCCGCTGGCGAAGTTCACCACGCTGCTGGATTTGCGTTTGACTTGCGACAACTCGTCGACGTCAATCCCGTTCGCATCATAGACGCCGCCTCGCGAATCGGTGGCGGCGACAATTCGGCACCCCTTCTCGGCTAGATAGCGCGCTGCATGCCGGCCCACGTTACCGAAGCCTTCAATTGCGACCCTGGCACCTTTCAAATCTAAATCGCAAAGCGGCGCGGCGATCTCAGCACATTGGGCGACGCCGTAACCGGTGGCACCAATCTCGTCGAGCGGTATCCCACCCAGCACACGTGGCAGGCCGACTGCCCGTCCAATCTCGTCATGAATCCACGCCATGCAGGTTTCGTCGGTTCCCATGTCGGGACCAGGAATGTACTCGACCAAGTATCGGATGGCGCGTGCGAAGGCACGCAGCAGTCGAGGTTTATCCGCGTTTCTTGAATTCGCTATGATTCCCGACTTGCCGCCTCCGTGAGGCAGACCTGCGGCGGCATTCTTCTTGGTCATCGCCCGTGCAAGACGAAACACCTCTTCCGTCGAGACATCGGGTGCCATGCGAACACCGCCGATGGCAGGTCCCACGGCCACATTGTCCACAACAACAATGGCCTTCAAACCGCTGCGCGGCTCGTAGATGTGAACCACCTTGGCGGGTCCCAACTCGTCACAAAACTGCTCAAATTCATAGTGGACTTTTCGCATGGTTTCGTCTCGTCAAATTGAAAGGGGTCCTTCTGTCGACACCAGTTCGGGAATCTTCTCGCCGCTGGTTTCGATCCAATATTCATTCACGTTTTGCTGAATCGCGGCGATCTCTCGTTCCTGTCGTTGGGGCGTGAACAGATGGCGAAAGCGTCGCTGTGGCCTCAGGTAGTCTTCCACCGGGCAAAAACGGCTCGGAATATAGGTGTGCCGCACCTTGCCACGGACCGCCTCCTTCAGGGGCCACACTCCGGAGTCCACCGCCAGCTTGCCGATCTCGAAACTTTGCGCGGGATCGAAGCCCCAGCCCGTTGGGCAAACCGCCAGCGCCGTAAAAAGTTTGGGGCCATCGATCCCTAAGGAACGATGCACTTTCTCGGCCAAGTCGACCGGGTCGTGCGCCGAAACGGTGGCCAGGTAAGGCGGATGCTGGGCACGCCATATCTCGAAGATGTCTTTTTTTCGTTGGTGACTGCCCTGCGGTGACGTGGCGGTTTCAGATTCCAGTGGCGAAGCGCTTGACATTTGAAAGCCGGTGTTGCCATAGGCTTCGTTGTCATAGCAGAGATACCAGAAATCCAACCCTCGATGGATGGCGGCGGAAGTCGATGATAAACCCATGTCGTAGGTGGACCCGTCACCAGCCAACACTAACACTTTCAAGTCATCCTTCTCGTCAAGTTGTCCCTTGTGCGTCAGCACATCGAGTGCATCGCGGATGCCTTGCGCTCCAGCCGAGGCGCTTCCCATGGTGGTGTAGAGCCAAGAAGATTGCAGAGGCGTATGAGGATAGACGGCCAACAAAGTCATACAACCCGCAGCGTTCACCACGACAACGTTGCCCCCCAAGGCCTTGTGCATCAGCCGCAGGGTTGCCAGTCCTCCGCATCCGGCACACAGCGGCGAGCCAGGTGCAACGTACTCGTCGCGGGGCAGATCTTTCGTGCTCTTATAGTATTCTCGTTGTACTTTCATGACACCTCCACCGTGACGGGCTTTCCGGCGACAGTCAGCCGCTGATTGACCTGATCAATTTCACCCTGTGTCATGAGCAATTCAGGTTCATAGGGGCCGCGTTCAGGATCCGTTGACTCCAGAGTGTCGATCACATGATCCAGTTCCGTGGCGCTAATGTCTTTGCCTCCCAAACCACCAATGAATGATCGCAGCACTGCCGGACTGCACGGGGCTGCGGCCAGCGCTGCGGCGATTTCATGAAACAGAACTCCGCCCAGTCCGGGTGAAATGTTCTGATCGATGATACCGGCTTCCCCGCCGTCGGCTGCCCCGGCGTCAACTGCTCAATTCGCCATAACATCGTCCATCACAACGGTCATGCAGGGATCGGCATCCGCGGTGCCAAGGGCAAGAAGGTCTCGCCGCATGTCTACCGCAATGTGGTCTATCGCAACATGGGGGGCGGAATCGGTTCGTCGGACGGTTCCACCGCCACCATCGAGGAGAACATCGGGTTTCAGAACCTACGCGCCGCCATCGGCAGTCGCAACGCCAGCCCGCTGATTATCAACAACGTCTGTTACGAGAACATCCGCGCCGGCATCGGCCAACGCGAAGGGGCCAAGCCGATCCTGAGAGGGAACAAGTGTTACCGCAACCGTCGCGCCGGTATCGGCATTCGCATGGAGGGCACCAGCCCGATCATCGAGCACAACGAATGCTATGAGAATGAGATGGCCGGCATCGGCAACCGCGACGGTGCGACGCCCATCATCCGCAACAACCGCTGCTACCGCAACAAGATGGCCGGCATCGGCTCGCGCAGTGGCGCCCGCGCGCTGATCGAGAACAACGAGTGCTACGAGAACGACATGGCGGGCATCGGGTCGCGTATAGGGGCCGCTCCGGTGATCCGCAACAATCGTTGCTACCGCAACAAGATGGCCGGTATCGGCTCGCGTGAGAAGGCGCGTCCCGTCATCGAGGACAACGAATGTTTCGAGAACATCATGGCCGGCATCGGGGCCCGCGAGGGAGCGGCTCCGATCATCCGCAACAACCGCTGCTACAACAACGCGATGGCCGGCATCGGCTCGCGATTGGGGGCGCGAGCGATGATCGTCGAGAATGAGTGTTACGGAAACTTGATGGCCGGCATCGGCGCCCGCGAGGGCGCGGCTCCGGTGATTCTCCGCAACCGCTGCTACAAGAATAAAATGGCCGGCATCGGGTCCCGCGACGGGGCGCGACCTGTGATCGTGGAAAACGAGTCGCGAGAGAATGAAATGGCGGGCATCGGTGTGCGAACCGAGACTAGGGCCCTGATCATCGGCAACAAATGCCTCGAAAACCGGCTGGTTGCCATCGGGCTGCCCGATGGGGCGACCGCCTACATTCACGGCAATGAGTTGATCCGAACGTCAGCGATCGCTCCGCCGATGGTAGCACTGCGAGGCGGCGCGCACGCAGTTGTTTCCGATAATCTCATTCGTGGGGGCGGTGTGGCCGGAGTCTTGCTTCAGGGAACTGCGCGCATCAGCGGCAATCAGTTCGAAGGAAGGGGGCCCGACAAGCAGGGATCCGCCATCTGGGTCCCCTTTGGCGGTTCGTTCAAATTCGAGTCAACGGTTGTCGCTTCCAATAACACGTGTAGCGGCTACCGCGACTTGATCAACGCAGCCAATTGCAACGCCGCTGTACACGACAACAGCGTCAGTAACTTCCGCCGTGTGGCGATCAACGTTGGCAAGACGACCACGCCGCCCCGCGTTTTCGGCAACGTGGCTTATTCGGACGAACCGGACGATAAGGCCGCTTCGGTCCAGGGCTCCACGGGCCAGCCGCTCGACAACGAACTCCGGTCAACCAGCGAGGCCGAGAGCCCCAAGCCGTTCGACCGCCTGTGGCCGATTCTCAAGGAAACCGACCCTGAGCAATTGAGCAGACAATTCCAGAAAGTCTTCGGCCCCGACAAGGTGACCGACGGGCCGTGGACGCTGGTTGTCACTCGTGGCAAGAAGACGACGTACAAGCTATTCAACTCGGAAATCGACCCTAAAGAAAAGACGAACTTGTCAAAGCGCGTGCCTCATATCGCCTTTCGGCTCAAAGGGCTGCGCGAACGTGAGGAGGCAGAATCATTCAAGGAGTATGTGGTACGTCACGGGTTGGGACGCTGAAATCGTCGCCCGGCGAGGGATAACGGATGGAACTCGCCCTTTCGAACCCTGGGAGAACGGACGAATGAACATCGCAACACTGATGTTGAAGAAGATGTGTGTCGTAGTCGTGCTGTGCCTTTGCTTGGGAAGTAGTTCGGCCTTCGCCGACACGAAACTTGAGAAGCAGATCACCAACTCCATCGGGATGAAGCTCGCCTTGATCCCTGCGGGGAAGTTCACCATGGGCAGCCCGCCTGATGAAAGGTTGCGATTTGATAACGAGAAGCAAGTCTCGGTGAAACTGACGCGGGCTTTCTACCTGGGGACAACTGAGGTGACGCAGTTCCAGTGGCAATCGGTAATGGGCACGCGTCCCTGGAATGGCAAGGAATATGTCAAAGAGGGCAAGGACTATCCGGCCTCGTACGTCAGTCGAGAGGACGCGATCGCGTTCTGCAAGAAGCTGACGGAGGCGGAGCGTCGGGCAGATCGTCTTCCAAATGATTGGGAGTACCGACTGCCGACGGAAGCCCAGTGGGAGTATGCCTGCCGGGCGGGTTCGACGACCGCCTACGGCATTGATGACGGTGCGTCGTTTCGTGATTATGCGTGGCACGATGGAACCGTCAAAGGTGAAAAACACGCTCACCAGGTGGGTCAGAAGCGAGCCAATGCGTATGGTTTGCACGACATGCACGGAAACCTGTGGGAGTGGTGCCAGGATTATTACATTGAGAAACTGCCTGGAGGCACTGACCCGCAAGGTCCTTCCAAGGGTGCGTTCCGCATATGCCGCGGCGGTGGTTGGTTCGACACCGACTGGGCCTGCCGGTCCGCGCGCCGCCAATGGTACATGTCCGGCTCGCGGTTCAACTTCATCGGTTTTCGCGTGTCCCGAGTTCCGTCCAGCCAGTAAAGCCAGCTAGCCCATGTACCAAGTCGGTAAGTCGTTCTTCGAAATCCTATAAAGTGAGCCACTATGGTCGACTTTGAATACTTACACAAAGGCTTATGCGGTCTGGCCCGCGCTCGTCGCGCAAATACGATGGCCGGACACTTGGGTGCCGCGGTCGTGGCTGGTTATTTTTTCGGCGAAGAGCGCCACGATCTGGACGAACGAGTTGTTTCAGCCGTTGAAAAGGAATTGGATCGAATCATCAAAGGCGACGAGGCATTGTGGTTCAATGCGAAGAAGGCCAGCATTACCGTCCCTGAACTGTTCGAACCATTTCCGAAAGAGAAGTCACAAGAGAAACTGATCGCCACGATTGCCGAAGCGTTATCCCGAAATATTGAAAAGACGCGACAGTCAGGTCACAACGTCATTTTCGCTGCCATTGCCATCCGCGCCCTGCACGACCACTCGGAGTATGCCACGCCCTCGCTCGTCAACGGCATTCGGCAATTGATCGAAGGATTCAACGGTGCAGTTCAAGGTCGGGGCTACTATGGAAAACAACGAGGCTGGATTGTCGGAAACAAAGTGCCCCTACCGCGCGATGATGGATTTCCGCAGTATAAAGATGAACAGGCAATGGCCGAGATCGTCATTGACGAGCTAATACGTTCAGCGTCCATCCGCAAGCAAGGATTCGGCGGTCTGTTCCACATCATCAACCACGCGACGGCACTCACGGAGTTATCGAGACTTGGCTACAAGGACCTCGCACGAAAGGGACTGGCCGCTCACCACCACCATGTTCGCTTATTTCGTTCACTGCCGGATGTCGAAGACGAACTAGGACCGCTCAAAAAAGCGAAGCACGATCCACGGACGCCAGACTATTGGACCATCGACGAGGCGTCGCAATGGTCAGCGCGACTCACACACCGGATCAAGACACTGTACGGTTTTTTCAATCTTCTGCGATTTGCCGAGCAGCCGAAGAAACGAACAGCTGCTGAAGAGAGCTTCCTGTATCTGATGGCGTAGGGTTGTTCTAACCAGGGCAAAATACCGCTTCGCAACGTGCACTCTGATGCACCAGAGATCGCCACCGACGCGAGTTCCGCAATCTGCTTCGCTGCGTCGGTTGCATCGGCCGCTGCAGATTGCGGTCAATGCTAACTCGTAGCGGTGAATCCCACCTCTGTGCCGAAGCAGATCGGGCTCGTGCCTTCCTTCACACGCGTCGTTGAACCGCACTGAGAGGGCGAATCAGAAAAGGTTGGGTTTCCTGCGAGCTGCATAAAGTGACAAAACAACGAGTTTCTCGGACTTTGGTCACGGTGCCTCACGCGACTCCCACCGATGGATACGTATCTATAGAGTGTTGTCTTAGAAATCTTCAGTGTCGAGCAGATATCCTCAAGTGAAACTGATTTGTCCAGAAATAATTTGTTCGCCAACACTACTTTGGGCTCGTTCACCTTGGTTGGTGGACGCCCTCCTTTTCGACCTCTCGCTCGTGCTGCGGCAAGTCCGGCTCTCGTTCTTTCCTGGATCAAACGCCGCTCGAATTGAGCGAGTGCCGAGAAGATGTTGAAAATCAACTCACCAGATGCACTCGTCGTGTCGATCGCGCCTTCGTTCAAGGATCGAAAGCCGATGCCACGTTCGCGAAGATCTTCGATGAGTGTGATGAGATGGCACATGGACCGACCGAGACGATCCAATCGCCAGACGACAAGAACGTCACCTTTCCTTAGTTGGTCGAGGCATCTGGCCAGCCCCGGCCGATCGGATCGGGCTCCCGACAGTTTGTCAGTGAAGATGAGTGATTTAGAGATGCCATGCTTGGTGAGTGCGTCGATCTGAAGAGTCAGATCCTGGTCGTCCGTGGAGACACGGGCGTAACCAAAAGAGCGGCCGTTCATTGCAGGTTCTCAGGTGCGGAGCCATGTTTCAACATAGCAACATAGCTTCCTCACCCGTAGGAACTGACACGACTTATCCCTGCCAGGTTCGGCCTGAGGACGAAGCCATCGCCGAAAAAGGGTGGTTTTGTGTTCGGCTCCAAGAACTCGGGTGATTCCACGGCTTTGTGAAACTCTTACCCCCAGTTTGGAGTCTGTAACGCTTTTTGAGTCGGCGTTTCGACTTGCTGAAATTATATTGGCGGGTCCCCCCAACGTAGTAGAGCAGAACTGTTACTTCCCGCTGGGACACGCCCACCGCAGCGCGCAGGAACCCTGTTACGCAACTGCCGCCATTCTCATTCCACGCTCTTGCTTCCCGACTCGGACTTCATCAAGTTCGCCGCTTGCTGTCTGATGTCGTCGATTACCGATTTCCATTGCCACCGGGTGTACCTCGACGGCAATCTCATGTACAGCGAGTTTCAGCCGATGTACAAGTAACCTTGCTTCTCGAAAACATTCGGTCTTCGGAAACGCGCGACCGACAGCCAAAAAGTAAAATTCAAATTGGGTTCCTCGTTAGCAATTTCACACACTCTCACCCAGGGCTGGTTCTAGGGCGCGCGCCACATTGATCAGTTCACGGGCCAACATAGCGATCAGATCATCGGCCGTCAGAATTCCAACGAGTTTGCCTTTTCCGAGCGTTCCTTTTCGTTCAATGATAGGCAGCCGCCTGAATTTTCGACCGGACAGATACTGCGTCGCGTTGAACACACCCTCATCGTCCCAGATGGTGACCACGTCTTTCGTCATCACATCGCTGACCGGCGATTCGGGGCTGACATCTCCAACAACGACCTTCAAGGCGACATCACGGTCGGTGAGAATCCCAACAGCATCACCGCGCTCGACGACCACGACAGCGCCGACGTTTTTGTTCTTCATCTTCTGTGTCGCCTGTCGAACCGTCTCGCCAGGTTCGACGGTGACGACCTCACTGCGGAACAACTCGCCAAGTTTCATGAGATGTCTCCTCTGGGTAGCACAAGGACGTACGAGTACTTCGATCTAGATCGTCGTGGGTGCAGACTGAACTGACTGCACCCATCGTCGTCTGCACAAGCGATGCCAATCGAACATCCGAACACCATTTATGTTGTTCTCGCTCAACGTGCCCCGAAAAAAGTTTCAGCTCGGTGAAATGGGTGTGCTGAAACGCACTGTCGTGTGTGAATTATTCGCACATAGGTTGTCGCCGAAAAGTCGCGGCCGATAGGTGCCCACCGTGGTGCCGAGTAATTGGAATAGGTGAAAGATGAGCAACGTGCCCGACCTCAATCGATCCCTGCATGTTCAGCACTTCAGGTGAAATCCCACCAACGAATTTCGAGAAGATCTTCCAACTCGTTGAGTGCTTCATCGACGAGGTCAAAACGCGCTCGGGATAGGCGATTGTTAGCCTACCTCGCAACGTGCGCGCGATCAGCTGTCAGGGGGCTTGGTTTAACGCGCCCCCTGACAATCAGCCGCCTTGATCACGGCCACGTCAGCCGCTTCGGAAAAATCGATGGTGAGCAGGATGTGTGTGGCAATACTCATGGCAGAACTCCTTTCTAAAGCATTTTCGTTTCACAGCGTACCATCTGCTGGAATAGTCGAAGTACGAGATCATCTCATTGCAGGATCTTGTTTCCCTCAGCAGAGAACAATTGTTGCAAATTGAGAACGTCGGTGAGAATACGCTCAACGAAATCACCGGCTCCCTTTGTCGATATGACCAACTCGACTCGAAAAAGAGCAGCGATGGAGACGTCTGGCCGTAACGAGCTACCGACCATGATCTTGTAAGGTTGCGCGGCGGCCTGTGCCTATCAACGCCCTAATATCCTCTGCGGTGAAGGACTTGACTTCATTGATGGCGGGATCGTGGCACAATACGCTGTACGGGGCATCACTTTGCTTCCGCACCGCCGCCGATCAGGTGGCTATGGTGTTCGACGACGAAAGCAATGTTCAATGTCGTGCGATACTCCGTGATTCTACCGTCCTCGACGTGAGCGGTCTGGTTCACGACGTCGACTCCAGTTATGTCCCGCAACGACTGGGACGCTTCTTTGACGGCCTCTTGCGCCGCTTGTTGCCAACCTTCCCTGGACGTTCCTACCAACTCAATTACTTTTACGACGGCCATTTCACACCTTCCCTTCTGCATTTTGTGCATGCACTAACCACGCTAGAATAATTGGGCAACTTCCATGCCACTGCGACGTTCCGGACAAGGTGTACGGATGGCACAGCTCTACATCGAGACGGAATTCAACCGTCTTTGTCCTGCTGTCCTACTTGGTTGATATAGGCAGAGGAGATTGATGGGATTCTTGCAGATCGTCAACAGTCTGCGCCAATCGCCGCAGCAGGGGTGCAATCTCAACCGGGTAGGGAGCGCTAACGTCAAGCTGACGCAGGCGACCGGGCAATTGCGTGACACTCATCGCGGCGCGTTCGCGCAGCTCTCCAATTGACGGCGATTTACAGATTCTGTGACCGCCAACCATCACTGGCTCGATTTGTGCTATGCCGGGCTGCGGGTCCGTCTCATTGGCGACTACGTCTTGCTTCATTTCGGCACCATGAAAAGTTCGATAGACCTGCTTTCGGCCCGGCCAGGTGCAGCTCACCCGCAACCTTCCTTGGAGTTTTGCTTGACGCTGCAAAACCGGTGCTCGACAATAACTTCCAACTCTTGTGTCGCTTCTCTTTTTCGTTACGACTCAAAGTGAGGTTGAAAATGCGTCATCATTTGCCGAATCCGCTAGGAACCATTGCGGCAATCGTCACAATGGCGAGTGGCGCTTGGTGCGAGGCTCAATCAAAATCTCCAAACGCGGAGGTCGTGTCGATCCACCTGACGGCGAAGGGAACCTTTGCTGTCGATGAGAACGAGGTAGCAGCAGACAAGTTGTTTCAAGCAATCTCGTCGCGAACTGCCAAAGTCAAAGGCGGTGGAAAATCGATGGAACGATGGCCTTCAAGTCATGCGATTCAGCCGGATCGGGTTGGGATTCTTCATCCATGATTGAGCGAGCCACGTTGCTGGGAATCGAGAACCCAATTCCAGCGTTCGCCCCGGGGTGTGTCGCAATGGCGGTGTTGATCCCAATCACCTCACCCCGCATGTTGATCAACGGCACGCCACTGTTACCAGGATTGATGGCCGCATCTGTCTGGATGAAACTCTCGTAGTCGGCGATGCCTACGCCGGTTCTGACTTTCGCGCTGACAATGCCCGCCGTCACGGTGTTTTCCAATCGAAACGGGGCACCAATGGCCAGCACCCAGTCGCCGACGCGTACTTGGTCTGAGTCGGCGAGTTGGACTACCGGAAGATTCTCCGCTTCGATCTTGATCACCGCGACTTCTGTCTTTGGATCGCTCTCTACCACCTTGGCCGTGTGCGTCGATTCGTCCTGAAGCCTTACGCTAACGCGGTCGGCCGCCATCTTCGCGAAGAGAGCAGGCTCTTTTTTGCGGATCGAAGAAGTGTGTGTGCGGATTTGAGACACACGGTTCACCATCCGCGTACATACAGAACGAATCCACGTCGACCAGCAGCCAACTCCGCATGGATGGGCTCGCGGCTCTCCGATTTCTCCGGGAATTGTCCGAGTCGGCTGGACAAACCACGCCGCTCGACTTGATCAAGTCTTGGCACAAGAACTGCTGCATATTCTTGCAGTGCAAGGTGCCTTCTTATCTGAAAGACGCTTACTTGCGAACGAAGTGGCTCCAAATTCAAGAAATGGAGTAAGAGAATGTCTGTTGTGAAGGTCGTAGAATTGGTCGGAACGTCCAAGGAAAGCTGGCAGGATGCAGCGGAGGAAGCGATCCGCGAAGCTTCCCAGTCGTTGCAGCACATCACGGGTGTGGATATTGTCAATCAGACGGCTCAGGTCGAAGATGGAAAGATTACGGAATTTCGCACAACGTTGAACGTTGCGTTCGTCGTTGAGCACCATAGCCATCTGGTTGGAACGGGTGTGGCTGCTGCAACCAAGGAATTCTAAACGCCAGCATTCGTCGGCTCGCGTTCATTTTGACAGGCGATCGAAGGCCAACGTTAGGGCGATCTCGCTCGCTGTGTCTTCGGTCGCCCGGTAGGAAACGTCGACGCACCGCCAGCCGTGGTCGGCGACTAGCTTGTTGAACCCTCGCAGCTCTTGGGCGGTTCTTTGTAGGTCTGAGTAGGTTTGCATGGTGCCTCGCCATCCCTCGCCACGGGCTTTGCGCAGTTTCTGTAGCCTTGAGGCATTCATTCTGAGCGCGATGACCTTGTGGGGATCGAGTTTCAATAGCTCCTTGGGCGGCTCGAATTCAGGCGATATGGGCGCATTCGCGGCGCGAATCCCTCGACAGGCTATGTGAACCCACGCGGAGCTTGCTCGCGCCAGCTCTCAAGTATCTCCGGTGCGGGTAGCCGGTAGAAGGTGTTATTGATCTCGACCGTGTCAAAGTGTTCGGCGTAGTGCTCAAACCAGCGTTTCGTGGGCAGGCTGTGCGGATAAAAGACTTCACGCAGTGAGGATACACCCAACCGGATGTGCCAATGCGGACGGTTCCCCGCTTCGCCTGTGATGTTCGCTTGCGTTGGGCCATGATCGGTTCGTAGCGACAAGCATCTTATTTGTCAGCTTGGAACGAAGATGCACGCGGTTACTCGGGATGGCCTATCGGAATCAGGTACAGCGGCGATTCGTTGGCCGGTAGGTTCATAACTTGGCCGACCCGCTCGTCGTCAAACGCTCCGATCGGTACGCCCGCCAGACCAATCGCCGTGGCCTCCAGCAACAAGTTTTGAGCCGCATGCCCTACTTCCATGTGGACGTATCGCTCGGCTCGCGCGCCATACTTTGCCGAAGTCCGATGATAAACCGCTGCAATCACGAAGACTACCGGTGCCTCGATCAGGGCATCCTGCGCCAAAGCCGCGCGGTGAAGCGGGCGTCTGAGATCCTCGGCACCGCGATGGTTCAACTCGTGTTTATCAGAATCGTAATGGTAGAAACCAGAGGGCAAGACGACGTACAGTTCCAATGGATATAGCGCGCCGGCCGAAGGCGCTGTGCGCAAGCCATCCTTGTGCGTGATCCCTTGGGCCGCCCAGACTAACTGCGAGATTTCCGCGT
Source organism: Planctomycetota bacterium (assembly GCA_029259935.1). Next base: position 20,698 of record JAJDEH010000460.1, on the reverse strand, counting down.
CGGTCAAAGGCATGTTGGAGAATTCCCGGACGGAACGGCGCGTTGCCAGGGCTTCTTCGAGTGATTGCTCGCCCCGCTGCAACGGTGGAGGCAATTTTCTTGGGTTGGCTGTCTTGGTTTCGTTCATGGCATGATCGGCTCCGGATTGGGTGGAGTCAGCGCATCCGACGGCGAAAAGCGGGAGAAACGCAGCCACCACTAGAAGAAACAGGAACTTCAGCGCCCTGGTCTTTCTAGGTAGCGTCGATTCTGCTGATGTGCTGCGTGAGATCGCCACTAACTGATCCTCGTTATCTTCGCCGTACTCCTCGTCTTCGTACTCGTCGTCCCGCTTGTCATCGCCCTCCTCCTCTTCGGATCGTCTTTCGGCGTGCGGAAACCGAATCCTTCATCCGTTTCGACACCACCTAAGTACTTGATCGCTTGCCAGAGCTTACAATCGTCCACCTCCAGACACTGGCAACGAACTGGTTGAAGTTTTGGCGGCGCGCCGCAACTTGGCTACGTAGAAGGAGGAGGGGCAAAGCCTGTGCCACAGTCGTCGGAACTGCTGTGTGAGTCATAGTCGTGGCGTGTCAGATCGACACATGTACCCACGCCGCAGGCTATCCTAGCGAAATCACGAGGCGGTTGAGAAAGCAAGCAGGGAGGAATTGAGAGGCACGACTTTTGCAACATTCTGCTGAGGTCAACGACGTCTGATGCATCTGGCTATCAAAGAAAGGAGATAGGCCATGAAAGAAGAAGTGTTTACGTTTTCTAATATGCACGCGGACCACCGTCATTGGCAGAGTGACCACTCAATGTGGCGAGACGATATCGAACGCTGGCGATTCCAGCAGGAAGAGGCCCTCGTACAGCTAGCGGATTTGCAGGAAACGATTCGTAGCCACGGAAAAACACTCGAAGAGCACGCTGGCACGATCATCCGGCACGATCATGGCTTGAAAGACCACGAGAAGAGCATGTCCCGTTACCAACGCGAAGGCGCCGATGCGGAAGTTCAGGAAGCAATGGTCCTCAATCACCGGCAACAAGCCGAGTGGCATGCCAAACAACGCGAGTTCCATGAACAATTGAAGAAGCACCATCATACGGTGATGGCACAACTTGCTATGCTCAAAGCGGCCATCGAGAAGTAGGGTGGGCACTGCCAAGAGATCGGCAGTTTGTTCGTCGTTTCTGCCCGTATCGAAGGGGCCGGCCATCAACGTGTAGATTGCGCTGCCAGGCACTGGCTGTTCGACCTCTCGCTCAACGACCCAAACTGGCAGGTTTACCAGACCGCCGAGGAGCATTCCAATGAGCACTAGCATCGCCACCAGCGGACCAACAGCACCGCCAAGAGTAAGAAGCAACCGATCCGTGGCTGTTAGGGCGAGAAAGGACTGCGTTGTTCCACGAAAGTGCTCTGCCTCGCGATTACTTACGACTCTTGATGACTCTCAAAGTGCGCCATCCTTGTGAAGAGGCACGAGCCCATCAGGTGCGCGCTGAGCACAACTACTGCCAACAGGCACTGGAGCGACTGCAAGGGAATCCACCAGATTGGGCTTCAAGCGTCAGCTTACCTTTACCATCGGATCTTCCTGGCGTGGTTTACCATTTGACGTCGACGCGCCTTTCAAAAATGTGCTGGCCAGTTCAATTGGCACGGGAAAGACGATCGTCGTGTTGTTCTCGGCGCCGACCTCGACCAACGTTTGCAGGAACCGCATCTGCATCGCCATCGGGTAGTCTTTGATCGTTTCCGCTGCGTCTCGCAGGCGCGAAGCGGCCTGATGTTCGCCTTCCGCGTGGATGACTTTTGCGCGGCGTTCGCGTTCGCTTTCAGCCTGCTTGGCCATGGCTCGTTTCATATGCTCGGGCAGGTCCACGTGTTTGACTTCGACCATGGCCACTTTGACGCCCCACGGGTCCGTTTGTTGGTCGATGACTTCCTGCAATCGGCGGTTGATCTTTTCTCGTTCGGACAACAGTTCGTCCAACTCACATTGGCCAACAATGCTGCGCAGCGTTGTTTGCGAGAGCTGGCTGGTGGCATACTTATAGTTTTCGACCTCTAGAATCGATTTCATGGGATCGACCACCCGATAGTACACCACGGCGTTGACTTTGACCGAAACATTGTCCCGCGTGATCACGTCTTGCGAGGGAACATCTTCAACAAACGTCCGCAAGCTGACGCGAATCATGTGGTCGATGGGCCAGAACACGAAGATCAAACCTGGTCCCTTCGCGGTTTGCAACGCCCGGCCCAGACGGAAGACGACGCCCCGTTGGTATTCGAACAAGATGCGGATGCAGCTAAGCAGGTAGAGAATGACAACAGCAAGGAGAATTCCGACGATTTCAAGTGCGCCTGGCATGATTTGGCTCCTTGTATTTACGTTCTAGCGCAAACTTCTCGCCGAAGCCACGCATTATTCGGGCTCGTTAGGCTCCACAATTAATATCAACCCCTCTCGTTCTTTGATTTTTACGTTCTGCTGATCGACAACCGGCTCTGAACTTCTGGCCTGCCACAACTCGCCATGGACAAACACGACGCCACGAAAATGTCCGTTCTCGGCGACGAATTTTTCTTTGGCGACCGCCGCGCCGCCGAGCAGTCCTTCGCTACCCGTTTGCACACGTCCGCGATGCGTCTTGACGACCTGGCTCACGAGAAACACGGTGATGCCGGCCGTCGACAGCGCGAGCGGGATGAGGACGTTCAGCGAGACGCGCAGAAAACCGCCCGGTGATTCGACCAACATAGTTCCGCCCAGAATGAGGCAAATGACGCCGCCGAGGGTCAACGCGCCAAAGCTAGTCACAAACGCTTCGGCAACGAACATTGACAAAGCTAGAAGGATGAGGGCCAGCCCAACGTAGTTCACTGGCAAGACAGAAAGCCCGTAGAAAGCCAACAGCAGACAGATAACTCCCAACGTCCCGGATACTCCCCACCCAGGACTGTAGAACTCGAACATAATCCCGTAGACACCAAACATCATCAACAGCATGACAACGGTCGGATCAGAGATGACGGCCAACAGGCGCTCACCCCACCACATGTCAACTGTGCGGACTAGAGCGCCGGATGTGCTTATCCGCACCGTTTGATCTTGCAGCGACACTTCCCTCCCATCCATCTGTTCTAACAAATCGCCTAAGTTCGCCGCTTCCAACTCCACGACGTTTTGCTCCAGAGCCTCCGTGGTGACCAGTACTTTGCTCTGCGTGACAGCGATCTCAGCCCAATCGGCGTTGCGTCCTCGAAGTTCAGCCAAACTGCGAGCCCATGCGACGACATCGTTGACGAGTTTTTGATCGCTCGGCGAACCGGCCTTTGTCTCCTCTGGGGACGGCTCCTCCTCAGGCGGAGCCTGCGGCCAAAACGGCAAGCCACCAAATTGCACCGGATGCGCCGCTCCGATTCGAGTTCCGGGAGCCATCGCGGCAACGTGACTGGATAGGCTGATGAATAACCCGGCCGACGCTGCTCTCCCGCCGGACGGAGAAACGTAAACGACAACCGGCACGCGGCTGGCAAGTATCCGTGTGACAATGTCTTGTGTCGGAGTGAGGTGGCCTCCAGGAGTGTTAATTTCGACGACCAAACAAACTGCCCCAGCGTCTTCCGCCTGGGACAGCACTCGATCAACAAAGCGCGCCATTGCCGGAGTGATTTGCTGGTTGTCAATGACGATGTGAAATACTTCTGGGCGCGAACCCGGACTGGGTTCCTGTGCGCGGAGGCCAACGGCGGCCACACAGGCTATTACGATTCCGGCAAGTAGTGTTCTTTGCGTCATTGCAAGAAGAACCAGCAAACAGCGTGCCGCTGCCCACCTCTATCTCGCCGCAGTCTCATCTCCGCCACAGGAAGAGGCTACCTGGACACTCCGCTGCAGGGGTATGCACGTTACAGAGAGACTGCGACTTTGGTCCGATAGTTGCGACATCTTATTGTGGAAGAGGGCTCAATCAGTCGGAGCGTAAAAAATGACAGGCGACGTTAAACTCAACAAACCATGGCTCATTGCTGTGTGGCCTGGAATGGGGCACGTCGCGATGAGTGCTGGCTACTACCTGATGGCCAAGTTGGAAATGCACCTCTTGGCCGAGTTTTCACCAAGCGAACTGTTCGACGTCGAGCACGTCGAGGTCAAGAACGGGTTAGTTCACACAGGCAGCTTGCCGAGGAGCCGAATGTTCGCTTGGACCGATCCGAACCAACAACACGACCTGGTGGTTTTCATTGGCGAGGCCCAGCCGCCCACGGGCAAATACGCGTTTTGTCGTGGCCTGATCGACCATGCGAAGCAATTGGGCGTCGAACGAGTGTTTACGTTCGCGGCCATGGCGACTGATATGCACCCCGAGCACGAGTCACGGGTGTTCTGTGCGGCGGCCGATGAACAGAGCCTTCACGAACTGCGGGAATTGAAATTAGAAATCCTTGAAGATGGCCGCATCGGTGGACTAAACGGCGTACTATTGGGCGTGGCGGCCGAAAATGGAATGTCAGGTGCCTGTCTACTTGGCGAGATTCCTCACGTCTTCGCGCAATTCCCATTTCCCAAGGCGTCTCTTGCGGTACTCGACGTGTTCACGTCCATCGCCGGCATCGAAATCGACAAGTCGGAGCTTGCTGAACAAGCCCGCAACATGGAACAGCAACTCGGTGAGTTGTTCGACCAAGTGAAGAGGTCGATCGAGCAGCAAAAGGGAGAATTTGAGGAAGAAGAATTCGTGCCAGAACCGGAGGAAGAACGTCTGAGCCCGATGGATGAACGCCACATCGAGCAACTGTTCAAGGCTGCGAAACAGGATCGTTCCAAAGCTTATGAATTGAAACGAGAACTCGACCGTCTCGAAGTGTTTGACGAATACGAGGATCGCTTTCTCGACCTGTTCAAAGAATCCGAGTAAATGAGTCAGATCAGACAATTCTGTCAACTGGTGTTCGCGCCCGAGTGGAGTGCCCGTAGCGGTCGATCGAAAAGGCGATAGGACTTGGGCGATTTGTCGCACGGAGCGAACGTATGTTGTCTTCCACAATCCAAGACAACTCGGCTTCCTCGATCCGGGAAGCGGCCACATCAACGATACGATTCAGCAACAACGCGGTCACACCCGCAAATCGATGCTTCTCATGAGCACCTAACGCGAATGCGCCGAGTCCGCCGTAGCCAGAATAGCGTCTGCACGACATGTCGAAGAGCGAGGGCTCGTGCGTGCCGATTCGCATAGGATTTGAATGCCACACAAGCACGAGGGCAGGTGGCGTCAGTGTCGCATTTCATGATTTGTCCCGTCTTCGCGTGCCAGCCACTCCAACTCGGCGCCGTGAGCATGTGCAATAGCGAGGAACTCGTCCTGACGCTGGCCTTGACTAAACTGAGTTCGCCCCAACAGTTTCGTAAATCGCGTGCGTCCCAGCAGGAAGCGAGGCCCCTTGGTTGGTGGAGCGACCGCCGTGATTTCGGGTACGACCGTGGGGGCTTCGTTCGAGATCCAGACGATGTCCCGTTCTTTCGACGTTTCGGCGAGGATGTCTGCGAACTTCCGTCGGGCCTCTTCGCTGACGTAGCAAAGCACTGCGGAATGGAAAACGACAAGCGTGGCGTCACGAGGAACTTCGGCCAACAGCGCTGGCAAGTCCGAAACAAGATCGCCTTGATGCACTGCCACATCCTGCGATTTCGCCAACTCGATTGCCGCCGCGAGCCGCTCGCGCCGCTCGGAATGCTCCGGCCAGACACACGACAACAACCACCGTACATCGTCTTCGTCGTGAACGTCCAACGGCATGAGATCCAAGCCGGCTCGCCATACCACCTGCGGAACCGCTTCCGGCAACGTCGGTTTTCCAACCACGTCGCAATTTAGTCGAATGGGCGAAGACTGCGGTCCCAGACGTACGCCCCCGTAGTTGTAGGCATACTCGTCGAGCAACAAGCACAATCCGGCGCTCGCTCCCACTTCAAGCAGCGCCAACGGCCCGCTTGGTAGCGCAGGCAGCAACGTCGCGCAGCGGCCTGGCTCGTTCGTCTGCGTGCGGCGCGTGCGCATCAAATGCACGACTTCTTCTCGTCGGTCCTGTACCAAAGTTCGTGCTTGTTCGGCGGATCGCGGCATGTCGTCCGGCCCAACGAGGAATTGGAGTGACGCCAAAAACAGGTTGGGTTGTGTTTCCGGCATTTGGGCAATGAATTCCAACAGCCATGGGTCGTCCGCAATTTCATGCGACAATTTGAAATAGTGATCGGAGTACGCCTTGCACTCGTTTTCGGCAAAACGACGGTATCTGTCTTCAGCGTGCTTAAGATCGTTCATCGTCATCTCTTTCGGCAGTCGATCGTTGCGTAAGGAATCGTCAGCCGGATTTCGCCGTCGCGTTGGGCCTGGCCGTTGAACTCTTTCTCAAGATCACCGAAAACTGACTGCCAATCGTTGCGCGCGACAAGTTCTTTCCAGGACTCCAAAAACCAATACTTGATGAAATGGTGGTTGAACATGGCTTCCGCATCGAGGTAACGAAGTTGAAAGTTGTCCTGTTGGATTACTTCGATTTCAAATCCAGCTGTCGTCAACCACGTTTCGATCTGCGACACGGTGGGGCGTTTTCGCTGTATGTGTTCCTGCATCTTGACAACATTGTCGCGCAGGCCGTGATGTTCGAGTACCGACTGAACAGCCCGATAAAACTCGATCATCGATTCAGGCAAATTGAAAGTGAGTACAAACTGGGCTCCCTGACGGCTAACTCGGCAGCATTCCGCCAGGGTCTCCTCGATGTTTTCAACATTGTTGATTCCATTGTTGGAAACCAGCAGATCGAAGAATTCGCTTTCGAACGGCATCGCTTCGGCAGCATGTGTCGAGACTTTGACGTTCGTGATCGCATACGTCTTCAGCTTCAATCGAACGCGCTGCACGGCCTGCTCCCACGGATCGATGCCATAAACCGTACACGATGGTCCCAATCTTTCGGAAATTTCGATCAGAGGAAAACCCGTTCCACACCCGATATCCAAAACGTTCAAATTCGGCTCGAGCTGAATCACATCCAAGAGCCGCATCCCGAATGGGGCCGACCACAACGGCAGTTCATCCGTAACGGATACCAGATCGAACTCGTCCCGATCGAACTGATGACTAAGGTAATCTGTCATGTTGCTTTCCTGTCATAACTACAGCTTCGTCCCGCAAAATACACTCCATAGGTCTTTTTGCCAGACGATGTCAGCACTCACAAACCCCGTGTCCGTCAGGTATCGCAACTGGGCATCCACCGTCTCGTGACAATCGTCACCGCTCGTCTTTGGTTGGCCGAAACAATCGACGTTGCGATGAATCCAGCCGTTGATCATCTCGTGCATGGCATCCGGCACAAATCCGGTGGCCATCATCCGTTGCATGTGTTCCGACCAGGCACGAAGTGCCGACAAGTATGCCCCGGCGTCGCAAAGTCGAACTTCGTCGCCATTGATGAAGATCCCGCCGACGGCCAACGATTGGAATGCCCGATCGTAGAACTCGCGCTTCTCGTCGGCATCGAGATGATGAATGGCGGACATGCTGACGATCACGTGGATCTCGCAATCTAGTGTTGTCGGCCAGTCATCTTGCAGCCGCACGTGATAGCGCGCCGCGCGCGAACCGAACCGGTCAAGCCGCCTTTCCGCAAGGCCCAGGAACGGCTCCGACTGGTCGATGATCAGTCCGCGGGCTTGCGGGAACCGATCGAGAATCCGCTCGACCAACCGTCCCGATCCGCCGCCAGCGTCCACCACCGTGAACAACGCAGTTTCTTTAAAAGGAATTGCGGCAAGGATCACGTCCTGAATTTCCAGATAATGCGGATGGATGTATTCGGCCGCCGCGTCGTAGCCCGTCGCCGGCCCTGAAACGTTCCAGCGGTATGTATTCATTGTTTCACTCCTCGTCATTCAGTAACATCGATTATGAATCGATATTAAAATCGAGTTTGCGACAACACTCTCTCATTAGAGACCGGAAACATGGCCCGTCAATCTCGATTGCAGAATCAACATGCGACTTTTATTTCCGCCGCCGAAGCGTGCGATCTGTTGAACATCAAGGCAGCGACGCTGTACACGTACGTCAGCCGCGGTCTCGTTTACCGCGTTCCCACGGGCCGAAAACGTCAGAGCCGCTACTCTTTGTCCGATGTATTGAACTTGAAGGCACGGGCCGATGCACGGGCCGGACATGGCCCCGTTGCTGCCGACGCACTGAACTGGGGCCAGCCCGTCATCCAGACGTCCATAAGTACGGTCGGCGAAGAGAAGGGACTCACCTATCGCGGCCATTCCGTTTTGGAACTGGTCCGCCAGAAGACTCGCTTTGAGTCCGTGGCCGAGTTGCTCTGGACCGGCGACCTGCCGAAACGCGCGCCCGTTTGGCCGAAGTCCGAACTCGCGTTTCCTGCTGCACTAGAATCGCTACCGCAGGATGCGAACCCCTACATCGTGACCGCCGCACTTCTACCGTTGCTCGGAGCCAACGATCCGACACGTCATGTCATGACGCCGGACAGCGAACATCAACGCGCCCGCCAGATCATTCGGCTGGCCACGGCCGCCATCGCGTACCCGCAGTCCTCGGAATTGGCTCGAAAGGCACTCGACAAACGCCGCATCTCTGAAGTGCTTGCCACGGCGCTTCGCCTGTCAAATGAAAAAGCTGTCTATCTCGATACGATTCTCGCCCTCGGCGCAGAACACGAACTCAACGCTTCGACATTTGCGGCCCGCGTGGCCGCTTCGACACGTGCGGATCTCTACGCTTGCCTTTCCGCCGCAGTTGGAACGCATTCAGGCCCACGACACGGACAGGCCGTGAACCGTGTGTTCGCATTGCTGGAAGAAGTGAAGAATCACGGGAATGCAACCGCGGTCATGCAGTCTCGTCTGCAGCGTGGTGATGCAGTTCCGGGGTTCGGTCAGCCGCTCTATCCTCACGGAGATCCGCGCGCCGTTCCACTGATGAAAACGGCGCGAAGCATTGCCCCAAAGAACAAAGAAGTCCAGTTCCTTTGGGATCTGGTCGGAGCCGCCAAGGACGCTCAGTACTATCCACCGAATCTCGACATGGGCTATGCAATGATGGCCGCCGCGATGGGGATCCCCAAAGAGAAGGCCGGAAGTCTCTTCTTGATCGGCCGTTTCGCGGGCTGGATCGCCCACTTCCTTGAACAACGCCAGCAGAGTTCCCTGCTACGGCCGCGAGCCGAATACCGTATATAGTTCGCTAATCACATGATTGGCACGTATCGGAGATGACGATGGACAACTTTGATGTCTCGACCTTTCGGTTTGTCAACGAGAGCGACATCGTTCCTCACGTCCCGACACGTGGGTTCTTTAATCGGTACAGGCATATCGGCACGACTCATTTCATGCGTTCTGATGGCACGATCACGTCATCTGAAGCTGCGTGGCGGAGGGCGCTACGGCAGGTTGCGCAAATTTTGTTCTTCGGGGCCGCGTCGCTTCCGGCCGATGCAATCAGTGATCACAGCATTGACGAGTACATCGGTAAGCTTGAAGGGCATTCGCTCAATGGTTGACCAGCCGCAATCGACGTTGGAGTCGCTAAACAAGAAGTGGCTGTAGAGAGGGTTTTCCTTGGGGCGAATGCCCCTCATTCGGTCTAGACCTATTCGAGCTGGCAAAAGAAACCGGAGCCTCTCCGGGATGGATGCTTCATTTCCCACAGCACGTCGCCGGACGGGTCTATCACAGAGAGACCGGATGGATGCCCAAGCAAGATGTTGCCACTGGGAAGCCGGTGCGCAGAGCGTACGCCCTCAAGTGCGTGTCGCCATTCGGCCTTTCCTTCCGCCGAGTAAATGACCGCCTGCCGGAAGTCAGCCACTAGCAGACGACCATCATCGAGGATTTGCACGGATCGTGGATGGTTCTCTGCTGCAAGCACTGATAGTGTTTCTCCAGAGAAATCCATTTCGAAGATGGAGCCTGAATCATTGCATGTCACCAAAAGACGCTTCTTTCCAATTCGTCGCGACCCAGTAAAGTTCGAACGAGCAAAACGAATCGTCTCCCCCACTGCGGCTCCAGCAGCATTGAACAACTGCAATTGGCTCATGCCAACCACAAGCATTCGTCCGTCTTGAAGCAGATGACTACCTCGTGGTTGAAACGGCACCTGGTGTCTTTTTAGTTCCTTCCAATCTTGGTCGTACTCGATAACGGCTCGCCCCATAAAGTCCGTGACTAGCCGGTGGCCTCCGTCCAGACCGACGGCCTCGGATAGCGAGTTGAATCCGTCTTGACGATGAATGATTCGGCCATCGGAACCTAGCTCCAACAACTCGTTGCCGCGGACTGCCAAGACCTTGTCCCATCGTGGCAGCATTAATGGCTTCAACATGCCGCGATCCATCGATGTCGTGTTCATTGCGTGTCTTTCAGCCACTGACCTAACGCTGAAGGGACGCATTTCCAGCTTGGCCATCAGATAGTAGCCGGCGCTGATTGCGACCTGCCCCATTCCCGGTCATACGGCAATCAACCACGGATTGTTGAGTTTGAGTTCTTCGTTCATTTTACTTTCGGCCGAACGATGCTCCGCTTTACCAAAAGAAAGTCCCGCAACTGGCGGGCCAAACTTGGGGCTGATTGGAAGCTCGAAACTTCAACGTGCGATTTCGCACAGGGAGTCATTGCACTCAATCATCAAGTGGCATGGCCTTTGCACCTCCATTTACTTAGATCGCGTTGTGGGACTCAATTGGAGAGTTCGTTGTCTGTATCGACAAACAGGTGGTAAGACGATGGACATTGTCATTCCAGTCCTGTTTTTCATCGTAGCTATGGCCACAGGCGTACTAACTCTGATGGGGTTTCAATCCCGAAGTCGCATCCTGTGTGATTGGCTGCGATTAGATAACGCGGTGGTACTCGAGTCCAAGGTCGAATCTCGCGGCCGGTGGTTCGTGCCGGTGATCGTTTACGAATACGAAAGCAACGGAACTTACTACGTGGGACAAGACAGCCCATGGACGCTGCTTCCCATGACGCAGGCCTGGGCGCGAGAGCGAGTCGCGTCCTACCAGCAGGGGGACGTCGTGACGGTTTTCGTGGCTCCGGATGACCACCAGGCGTCGGTCTTGTTTCCCTCACCGCCGGCACGAGCGTTTGTAGTGGGTGTGCTTTGCGCACTGGCGTCTACGTGCGCGGGCGGAATTCTTCTGTGGCGTGGATAAAGCGGGAGAACCGATGCCCAGGCGGCGCAATTTTTGCTGGCTTGGTTGTATGAGGTACGTGTGACATGCCGCACAGAATGCATGCTATCGGGATTGTGGTCGGTTGTTTGGCTGTCGGTGGTTTGTTTGCCCAGCAGCCCAGGCCAGCTTTGCCGCCGGTCGTGTTTCATGTTGCGATCAGCGATCAAGCCATTACGCCCGCGACGGCACGTTTCCTTGATCGAGTGATTTCGGAGGCGGAGGATGCCGGGGCAGTTTGTGTGGTCGTGGAACTCGACACTCCGGGAGGCCACCTGAACCCAACGCAAGACATTGTCACGCGAATTCTCGCCAGTCAGGTGCCCATTGTTGTTTACGTTTCGCCGTCTGGCGGTCATGCGGCGTCGGCGGGTTTATTCATTACTCTCTCGAGCCATGTCGCCGCGATGGCACCCGGAACTCGGATCGGCGCGGCGCATCCGGTGCAGCTTTCGCCGTTTCAACCGAGTCCGCCCCCGCAGAGGAATCGCCTGCGGAGGAAACGAAAATCCGTTCAGCGAGCGACGAAAAAATTGTCAACGATGTCGTCGCGTGGGCTCGCAGTTTGGCCGAGCTGCGGGGACGCAACGCAGACTGGGCTGAACTCGCCGTCACCCAGAGCAAAGTACTCGTCGCTTCGGAAGCTCTCGAGCAAAACGTCGTGGAGCTGGAGGCGGCCAACTTGGGAGATTTGATTCAGCAACTTGACGATCGCGAAGTGTCGCTCCCAGAGCGAACAGTGCGGATCAGCACAACCAGCGCCGTGGTCCGCACAGTCGAAATGTGGTGGGGCGAGCGTTTGCTGGCCGCCATTTCAGATCCGACCGTTGTCATGCTGCTGCTGATGTTTGGTGTCTATGGGATTATGTTCGAGTTTTATAGTCCAGGATGGGGGGTGTCAGGAACGTTGGGAATCATTTGTCTGCTGCTGGCGTTCTACGGTCTTTCGGTCCTGCCGGTGAACTATGTCGGACTCGCGCTGATCCTCCTAGCACTTGCCATGTTCGTCGCCGAAGCGTTCGTGACGAGCTTTGGCGCGTTGACGATCGGCGGGGTCATTTGCTTGATACTGGGCGGTACCATGCTGGTTGATTCGCCAGGCGGTTTTTTGCGAGTTTCCATGAACGCGCTTATACCGCTGGCACTATCAACGGCAGGCATCACCGTGTTTCTCGCGAGCCAAGTCGTCAAAACGCATCGCGGTCGCGTGCAGACCGGCAGCGAAGGGTTGCTCGGCGGCACGGCGGTGGCCTATGAAAAGTTCTCTGCCGAAAACGAACATTATCGCGGTGTCGTGTTCGTCCATGGCGAACTGTGGCAGGCCACCAGTTGTGCGCCAATTGTTGACCGCCAGAAAGTGAGAATCAAAGAACGAGACGGGCTAGTTTTAGTCGTCGAGTCAAACGAATCCGCATAGTGCGTGACGTCTTCGAGCACTGCGCACGCAAATCCGATATATAAGGAGCCACATCATGCCAGGCACAATTGAAATCGTAGGAATCATACTTGCTGTTGTCGTTCTCTACATCCTTAGCTGCATCCGCATCCTGTTTGAGTACCAGCGAGGCGTCGTCTTCCGTTTGGGCCGAGCATTGCAGCACGCGAAGGGACCGGGCTTGATCTTTGTCTTCTGGCCGATCGACCAGATGCGGCGCGTCAGCTTGCGGACCTTTGTTCAAGATGTTCCTTCGCAAGACGTAATCACGAGGGACAACGTTTCGGTTAAAGTCAACGCCGTCGTTTACTTCCGTGTCGTCGATCCCATGAAATCAATTCTGGAGGTCGAAGACTACATGTACGCCACCAGCCAACTCTCGCAAACGACAATGCGCAGCATTGTTGGCCAATGTGAGCTAGACGAGCTTCTGTCCGAGCGCGAGAAGATCAATCGCCGATTACAAGAAGTCATCGACCAACAAACGGACCCCTGGGGTGTTAAGGTCGCGATGGTCGAAGTCAAACACGTTGATTTGCCGGAGCACATGCAACGCGCCATGGCCAAGCAAGCCGAAAGCGAACGTGAACGTCGCGCAAAAGTCATCCATGCCGAAGGCGAGCATCAAGCCGCTTCGCGCCTGCGGGACGCGGCGGAAATGATCAAAGACCACCCCATGGCGATGCAGATGCGGTTCTTGCAAACGTTGGTCGAGGTCGGTGCCGAGAACAATACCACAATTGTGTTTCCCGTGCCGATCGAATTGGCCAGTACCTTCCTGCAAGCCGCGCCGACTCCCAACGGTAAACCTCGGCAGGAAGATCCAAGGATGAAGGTCAGTTGACAGTTTGTTGTAGTGGTGGCTGCTAGCCGCCACGTTAAAAATGCAATACGGCAAGTGACGGCTGGAAGCCATCGCTACGGAGTTTCTCCTCGGTAACTCATGTCTGAATCCACCCCCTTAAGGCGTGCCCTGGGCCTTCCGATGATCACTTTCTACGGATTGGGAACCATCGTAGGCGGTGGATTCTATGCCTTGGTCGGAAGGGTCTCTGCCGAAGCGGGGATGCTCACGCCGCTGGCGTATTTGGCGGCGGCGTTGATTGCGATGTTCAGCGCGTTTTCGTTCGCCGAGCTATCGGCTCGTTATCCATACAGTGCAGGGGAAGCGCACTACGTCTTTGCTGCATTTCGTCGAAATTGGCTTTCCGCCACGGTTGGCTGGATGGTGATTGCTACGGGTATCGTCTCGGCCGCGGCGCTCGCCAACGCTTTTGCTGGATTCTCCCAGAGTATTGTCGCTTTGCCCGAAAGGGTCATCGTGTTAGTGATGGTTGTCGCGCTGGGACTCATCGCCGCCTGGGGCATCGGTGAATCAGCCGTCTTCACATTTCTGATCACGGTCATAGAAATCGCTGGACTGATTTTTGTGTTCTGCTGGGGGAGCAATAGACTCGCGACACTTCCTGATCGCTTGCCCGACCTCGTTCCCTCGTTATCGGTGGCGAGCTTCTCGGGAATTTTTTTAGGAGCGTACCTAGCTTTTTACAGTTTCGTGGGCTTTGAAGACATGGTGAACGTCGCCGAAGAAGTCAAACAACCGCAACGAAATCTACCGATCGCCATTCTGCTCTCGCTTGCTTTAACGACGCTGATCTATTTCATGGTGACCCTTGTTACCGTGCTCGCCGTTCCACTCGACCAGTTAAAGGAATCCAAGACACCGCTCTCGCTGGTCGTGACTAAAGCTGGACCGATGGCATCCACGATTACCGTCGTCGGAATGTTGTCTGGCGTGAACGGTGCCCTAGTTCAGATCGTGATGGCTGCTCGTGTCGCCTACGGAATGGCGCAGAGGCAACAAGCGCCTCGGCATTTTGCCCAGGTCAACCCATGGACACAAACGCCGCTGGCTGCCACCGTCGTTGTGACATTGACCGTCCTGATTCTGGCACTTTGGTTTCCCATTGAGGCTCTGGCCAAAGTCACCAGCACGATCTTGCTGGTCGTTTACGCCTTGGTGAACCTGTCATTATTTCGCATTAAGTTGCGCGATCGCAGTCAACCACATGAAGGTCCCAGCTATTCAATTTGGTTGCCCGTCTTGGGTTTTTGCGCGTCGGTCGCTTTTGTCCTCTTTTATGCGATCTCGCTTGCTACCTCTTTCATTTCCAGGGGTGGATAACGTGGGGTCAAAAAAATCAGGCGAGGTTTTCACAAACGCATTCACGATCAAATCAAGTCGTTTCCATCGTGAATCTCGATCGAGATTGCTTGAGAGACTCGAAAATCAGGAAAAAAACAGACTGAAATCAAGCGTTGGCGCAGCAGCGAACGCACTCGATCTTTGGCAATCGAAAAGCCGATTCGCTGCTTATGCTGCGCGGCGATACGACCGAAGCATGCCGCCTAGGCGTTCGGTGCAGTCTACGTCGGCGTCAACGTCCGGAGTTTTCGGGAACGGCGTGATCAATTCGTTCTCCAAACCCTGATGAGGTCTTTCCGTGTGATAATGGAGAAGATACTGGCCAACGGCATTTCGCAGCGGTCCTTCGCCAAAGAAAATCAACTTGTCCAAGCATTCCGTTTTAAGGCTCAAGAAGAATCTCTCCGTGTGTGCGTTCATGTTCGGCGCCCGAGGCGGCAAGCGAACCGGCTGCACACCCTCGCCAGCCAAGAATGACCGAAACGATTCACAGAACTTGGTATCCCGGTCCATGATCAGATATCGCTTGCCATTGAGAAAACCGTCCTCGCAGTTGGTCAGTTCGCGAGCGGTTTGTTTCATCCATGCTTCGTGCGGGCTGGTCGTGCAACCGGCGAAGTGAACGCGACGGGTTTTCAGTTCCATTACGAACAGCAGATAGAACGTGACCAGACCGGTTTTGGTCCAGACTTCGACGGTCGTGAAGTCAATGGCCGCGAGCACGTCCCAATGGGCTTTGAGAAACGTGGCCCATGATCCCGAGCGCTTGCGCGCCGGCGCCGGTTCGATGCCATGTTGCTTGAGTACGTTTTCGACCGTTGTATCCGAAATCTTGTAACCGACTTTGGCCAGTTCGCCCTGAATACGATCGCAGCCCCAAGTTGAGTTCTCTTTGGCGAATCGGAGAATCAAATCGACGATCACCTGACGAATACGCGGTCGGCCTGTTTTTCGCTTGGCGGAGTAGTCCCACTTTTGGGCGACGAGCGTCCGATGCCAACGCAGAATGGTGTCGGGCGTGAACAATGTGCCGATCTCCGCGAGTCGCTTGCGTCCCAATACTTTACCCTTGACCCCCAATCTTCGACGCTGGTTGTCGTTGAGCAAGATGCGTTTCTTGCCGAGCTTTTCTTTGAGAACTGCATTTTCGGTGCGTAGATATTCGATCACTTCCTGTTGCTGGCGATTGATCAAGCCAGCGAGAATCAAAGTGATTAGCTGCCATGGTTGCAGAGCGAAGCTCATTGGCGTCTCGGGTAATCGAAAGAAAGCAACGATTATCGAGACGTCTTACGAAGTAAACAGCTGCGTTGCAAACTGGCCATTTTTGCTGGCGTGCAAGACCGGGTTGCGACGAATCTGCCAAAAGTACCGGCGACGAATGGCCCGCGAGGTCGGCTCAGATTTCTGTCAATTGGCTCCACAAGACCCTATATTTACCGCGTTTAAACGTCGGCTGAGTTTTTTGACCCCACGCGATCAGGTCGGTGACGTAGCGGTGACGAACCGAGAGAATCCAACCGGTCATCAACAATCGAAACGTCGCAAAGCTGGGAGTGGTAAAAACAGGCGAGAATGTCAGTAGCAAAGTCTCGAACGAATTGGTAAGTTCCATCGTGGGCGGCTTCCGTGCCAGAGAAATTGAAAGTTAGAACGTTCAATTTCAATTGTCGCGGGCCGCCCTTTTTCGCGCCAATATCAATCGCCGAATAGTGCAAAACTGGAACTTAGGACTGCCGATTACTTTGGCGTGGGAAGAATGATAATGGCATTTTCAGCGAAGGACGCATTGCCGGCCTTGCCGTTGATGCGATATTGGATTTTCAATTGCTTGACGCTTCCCGGCAACGGGTCGCCCCCGAAGCTGGCGTTGTAGCTGGCCGACGGCAACGCGATTAAGGGCAAATCGCCTGCGTGTTTGCGGAGCACGGCGGTCACATCCTTCAGATTTGACCCTGCACCGTATTCCGCTTTGACGATTTCTAGCTTCACTCGTTCGAATCCTGCCTTCGCGAGCTGCGCGCTGACGTCAACCTTACTGCCTAGTTTCTGCGCAATGACCAGCGTGGCTTGAGTAGCCGCTTCCTTCAATTTGGGATCCTGCATGGCTTTGATGGCCACGGTAAGTGCCGGCCGACTCGGGCGAAGCTTTAGCACCTCCAGCACTAGCTTTTGCTCGTCAGGCCGACGTGCAGTGTCCAACGCCTTACGGCACATCTCGGCGCGACGTGGTTCCGGCATGGTGAACCTCCGTGCCAGACCAATGTACCCGCGCAACGCTCGGATCTGGTACCTGGCTTCCGGGGCGGTCTTGGCGAGATCCAGTAAAACGGGCGCCGCGGCCACGCTATTCCACTTACCGAGCAGCCGGCTGCCAGTATCCTGAAGTTGGGGATCGTCACTCTTCGCCGCGGCGGCGAGCGTCTGCAAGGCCTTGGTTCCGCCCACTTCGCTCAGAATCTCCAACAAGGTACTTTTTGTCGTCGCCGCTCTCGCGCGTTTCATGGCCAGCGCGAGTTCAGCCGCGCACGCTTCGCGATCAGGCATGCGGACGCTTGCCACTCTCAATGCCTGTTGGGCCACCGGTGCATCCTCGGGATGCTTGGGGGACACGACTCGCGCGATCAGCACGGACAGACGCTCAAGAGTGACCGTTTTCCCCAATGCTGCCAATGCGGCGCGGCGCACAGCTTGATCGGAATGTTCCAATGCCTGGAGAAGTTCGGGCACGGCGTCAATGCGTCTCAGCCCGACCAACTCAATCAGTAACGAGTACAGTTTTCCTTGGGACTCCGGGAGAATCGCGAGGATTTCCGCGTCCACGTTTTCACTCGGAAGACCAGCCAAAGCCGACCTGGCCGATTCGGCAATATCTGCATCAGGGTTCAGCGCGGTGAACAGCAGCGTGGATAGACACGATTCATCTCCTACACGGCCAAGCGCGTTAATGGCAGCCAAGCGAACTGGCTTTGGGCCTCGTCTCGCGACTTTCACGATGGCAGGCAAGACGACGGTCTGCGGGCGATCAGCCATGGCCAGGACAATCAAGGCCGCGCGATCCGGTTTCGCACGGTTCAACTCCGCCGCGAGTGACTTATCAACTTCGCCGCCGGGAAATTCACGGGCCGTGCTCAAGGCGAGTTGGAACAGCCCCTTGTCCGATGACTTGAACAGCTCAAGCAACAATGGAATGCCCTCTTCATTCCGAGCGAGAATTGCTCCGCGCGTCGCCTCGATAATTCTCGGCTTGGGAACGTCGGCTTTGCGGACTTCGTCGTAGATCTCCACCGCTTCGGCCGATTTTCCCGCAGCGTGCAACCGCTCGGCGCACAGCACACACCCCTCGGCTACCGCCGAACGAACTTTGGCGGGAGCGGCGGCCAACGCCGCACGAAGTGACTTCGTGGCGGACGCATTTCCGATCTGTCCCAGAGCCACGGCTGCTGCGGACGCAACTTCGGTGTCCTTGTCTTGTAACCGCGCGGTGAGTTGATCGACGGCGTCGGCATCCCGTCGGACACCAATCGAATTGATAGTGCCAACCAAAAGTTTTCCCTCCAGCGAATCGATCGCCTGCCGTAATGCTTCATCGGCTGCCGATCCCGGAATCACTTCCAGCGCGATCCGTGACCACGAGGCCAACTGCGGATCGGATAAAAGCTTCGCCAAATCAGAAACGGCCGCACTTGAACCGTGAATGGCCAACAATTTGCAGGTAATTGCTTTCTCCGCTGGTGGTGCATCGGAACGCAGCACGGCGAGCAGCTTTTTTTCCTTTTCAGAAGGCGTGTTTTGATCGTCAGCAGCCCGCGTGCCTGTAGCTGCCATGACAATCAATGCGGCGAGAAAAACGACAGATCGTGTGGATGGTCGAGCGGTATGCATGGTATCGGTCCTGAACTTTAAGGACGGTTTGATCGGGAAATTGGTTACGTCGTCGGCAAAATCAACACGTTACAGTCTCCACGGTTCACGCAGCGCTTCGGATCGCATCCGATTGGCCTGCTCGTCGTCGATGAACTCGTGTTTGTCGCAGTCGTACTTCACCTGGCGTCCCAAATGGAGTGCGATATTCGCGGCGTGACAGGCGATGTGGGCGTTGCAAGCCGCTTGGGCATTGCCCTTCGGCTGGCTGCGTGTCTTTACACAGTCGAGGAAATCGCGAACGTGGAAGGTCGCCGGATAGCCGCCGATTTCTTCGACCGTTCTCCCTGCGAGCAACGCCGGTGAACTCAACACGAGTTTGCCGCTATCGCCGGCTTCGACCCAACCCGTCTCGCCTTCGAATCGCACCGGACATGAGCCCAGCGGAATCCAACCCTTCTCGCGGAATATTAGTTCTGTGCCATTCTCGTATCGCGCGACCAACTGGCCGTCTTTTGGCGCGTCGTACTCGACCGGAGGCGGACAATCATCGACCGCCCATTGGCAGAGGTCGACGCAATGGGATCCCCATTCGAGCACGCCGCCGCCGTTAAAAGCACCGATGAAGCCGCCGCCCTTTTCAAAATTAAAACCGTCGAGCAACTTCTTATTGAACGGCCGCCAGGCAGCAGGACCGAGGTACATGTCCCAATCGACGACCTCTTTATCTGGTTCGGGTTCAGCAGGCAGCCAGCCGCTCATCAGGGCCTGCATGCCGGCCGGATGGGCATAGACCCTTTTGAGCTTGCCGAGCTTACCGGTGCGAGCCAACTCGCAGGCAAAGGCGAAGTGCGGCAGGTTGCGGCGTTGGGTGCCGGCTTGAAACACGCGCCCAGTGCGTCGCATTGTTTCGGCCAGGATCAAACTCTGGGAGATGTTCTTCGTGACGGGCTTCTCGCAATACATGTCCTTGCCAGCTTTGGCGGCTGTCATCGCTGCCGCCGCATGCCAGTTCGGTCCCGTGGCGATCAGCACCGCGTCGATGTCGCTACGGTCCAGCAGATCGCGAAAGTCGCGATACATGTCGCAGTTTTTATTGCCATAGTGTGTATCAACGATCTTCTTGACTTCATGACGACGTTTTTGCTTAATGTCGGCCACGGCTACGAATTGCACATCCTTTTCTGGCAGGAAGCAACTGAGATCGTAACCACCCCGTCTTCCGATACCGATACCTCCGACGACAATCCGCTCGCTGGGAGCAACAGCACCGTCTCGCCCCAAAGCCGAACTGGGAATGATCGTCGGTGCCAACATCGGTGCCAACACTGTGGCACCAACACCCGAAATTGTGGTCTTCAACAACCGACGCCGAGAAATCTGTGTTCCCTTTTGCGACATGACGACTCTCCTAACCGTGATGATCAAATGACGAATGGACGGCTCGCGCTCACGAAGACATGCGATCTCCTCACAGCATATTCCCTGGACATTCCTTTTTCCATACACCTCAGGCCGTTGTTCCCCGTTTCGCTTTTTTTGCGAATTGCAATCGGGATCTGAGGTCATCATTTCCACCTCGACGTCGTCGCCCACAGGCGGCGAGTCGTTCTCTATCATCGCTCGCCAGTCGAGTCGCTGTCCGCGTTTGCCAAGCAACTGCGCAGACAAAAGGAAAGGAGCAGGAAGATGCTGGTACTGAGCCGCAAGCGGAATGAACAGACCGTCATCAACGGCGACATCACGTTTACGGTGGTTGAGGTCCGCGGCCACAGGGTCCGCTTGGGAAGTAGCTGTCCATTGCATGCGCATGGCATGGCTGAGGAGGGCGATTGGTTGGATCGTCCGGGAGTTCGCTAGGCGTCGGCAGCCAAGATGATTCGATCGAGGAGGTTGTTCGAATTAGGCGGGGGCTCGCCGCTGGGCAGTT